>NZ_PTSN01000027.1:0-53931 GCF_002965865.1 Escherichia sp. MOD1-EC6098 | reverse complement strand
GCTTCAAGTATACGAAGTGTCCAACCAGATTGGTTTTCTTTAGTTATATCAACAATTATATTAGCGTTTAATGTTTTTCTAATATTCTCTTCATACGGTATTTGCTTTTCAAGCAAATACTTTGAATTCAGAGACGATGTTTTATCTTTAACAACATTAAAATCCACCTTACATCCTAATGTTGTTAGTCTGTCGGCTAATTCATTAATTATTTGAAGACGCCCTTTATCACGACCAAGAAAAAAACATATAGGCTGGCTGTTATTATTTTCAGATAAACTATATTTTGAAATATCTTCCATCCCTACAGGAAAAAACTGATCTATTGCTTTGACCTTTTTATTCCCTATAAATCTATGCTCAAAATCATATATAACATCGAAATAATTAGCATTATCAGAAATAAAATCGTCACTAACAGTATTTCTTAGAAGTAGAACTTTATGACAGTTGATATTTTTTAAGATTTGTTTGTTGATACCTTTATTAATCACACTGTCATTAAAGATAATGATATCATCTTTTTTAACATCACTGAGGTAATGTTTTATGAATAATCGTCCCAGCCATGCATTATCCATCCCTATTTTCAAGATCTTCTTGTTAATCCAGTTATATTTCTTTGGTGTTGTTATATTTTTTATCTTGTGCTTTCTTTTCAGATACTGGATCATTTTTAATTCATAATCTGCAACCCAGTTTATAAAATAAATAGTCATAATAAAGTTAGTTCCAGTACATACTGATAAATATTTTATAAACCTTTTCGTTGTGTTCGCTCTTTAATACGTTCGGCCTTAATGCTTGCCATGTTTAATAAATTTCGTTCAAGAGAGAATATTGTACGTAAAGGCATTCCAAAATAAACCTTCATAAATCGCCATATATCTCTCTGCGTCAGACCAATATTCATTGATGAGAAATATAAGCCAATCAAGTCTTTATCGCGCCAACGGCGCGGTACTTTTGAGCGTATCTGCGCCCGATGTAGATCGATAACCGAAATTTTTAATTCATCTTCCCGGCCAGTAAATGGCAAATGAAGCAAAAAGTGGCAAATGTAACAGTCACGGTGATTTATCCCTGCTGCGTGCATTTTACGCACCATGGTTGCCACTCGCGTGATCAACATACGTTTAATACGCACATCAGGTGGGTTGACTGCCCAATCTGCACAATAATCTTCAAGGCTAATCGTGGGAGTGAGATCTTCGGTAATAATAAATGATGTACGGGTTAATGGATTTAAACCTTTTTCACCAAACCCAATGCCATTCATCGTATCAACACCGACATCACTCAGGCGATGAATAGCATGCCACTCTCTGTCTGCACCCAAAACGGGCATCCGCAATGAGAGCAGATTTTTTATAATCTCTTTTAATGTTGTCCCCTTGTGCCATTTAAGAAAATAGCTTTTCCCGGACAGTTCAAAGCGTAATGTGCGACGTGTCTCCAGTTCGCGGAAGACCTCGCCATTCAGTTCCTTAACTTCGGCAAAAGCATCTTTACCACGCCAAAGTGTGGCAAGCGGCTCTTTTAATTCAACCATCTAAACCACCTGTAATGATATCCGCGGCTTTCTCTGGCAAGCTATACAAATCCTGAGTATCGGCATAATGGCGAGCATTCTCCGCCCAGGCCATTCGCAATGAAGATTGTGTTAATGATTTACGTAAAACTTCATTTAATTGTTCCTGGGAGAAAGGTTCAGCGATAACCGTTCCACAATTGGCATCGGCAATATAATGCGCGTAACCGCATACCGCTGTTGTCAAAACAGGTAATCCAGCAGTGATCGCTTCAAGGAGAACGATACCAGCAGCTTCCTGATAAGCGGGATGCAATAATAAATCGGCTGCAGCCATTAATTCTGACACATCATTGCGACCGGAAAAGAAATGCACGTTGCTCCGCACGCCGAGTTTTTCTGCCAGCACTTCGAATTTTCGCGGTTTATCCTGGCCAACAACAAACAAAAGCGTATTGTGGCGTAATGATTCCGGTAACGCTGCCAAAGCTTCAATTGAGCGATCCACACCTTTACGAACAAAATCTGATCCAACTTGTAGCAATAAGTTTTGTTGCTCTTTTATGCCATTTTTCTGGCGATAAATTTCACGGCTATTTGGGATTTGCTCGCTGTATTTTCTGTCCGGATAGATGCCGGGGGGAAGAATTTTAAAACGTTCAGGTTCAGTTTGATAATGCTTCTGGAAATCGGTGATTTGCTTATCAGTCAACATCATGAGTTTCGTCGATTTACCATGCTCGAAAGTCGCTCGCTCAAATGCGGCATAATGACGATAACGTGATGTTAGACGATATAAAAAACCTTTTTCTTGCGCAACTTTCTCGGCGTAACAAACATCAGCGGCAAAATAAACATCCAACCCAGGCATCTTATTAAACCCAACAACGCGATCAGCGGGATGCACTTTGAGATGATTTTGTACCCAGGCATAATATTCTGCATTGCGTCCATGGTTGGTATGGGACTTAACTGGCACATGAATAAGCTCAAATGTTTTTGGGCACTCGCCTTCCCACGACTGCGTATAGACCCGAACATGGTGGCCTCGTGCGGCAACGGTTGATGCAATACGCATAAAATCACGTTGAAGCCCACCAAAAGGAAAATATTTATATAAACAAAACGCCACGATCATAATTGTGCATTCCTGTCAACTGAAGGGGCATCTTCTGGCAGCAGCTTTTCCGTAGCGGCGATAACATCTTCCGCGGGGATAACAGAAAGATATTTTTTATTGCGGTCAAGTTCATGTCGGCTCGGCATTTGCTGATAATTCCCCGCCCAGAATTGAATAATATTCTCAGTCCAGGGACGCCAGAATATGTGATCAGTTGCACCAAATAAACTAATTATTGGCGTTTTCACTGCCGCTGCAATATGTCCTGGTGCAGAATCCACACCAATAAAGAGTACGGCATGATCAATTAAAGCACCCAGTTCAGTAAACCGTGTTTTACCCGCAAGGCCAGCGACAGGTTTTGTTTGGCAGCCTTGCACTATTTCATCGATACAGGCGAGATCATCTGCCGAAGGCCCGCAGGTCAGCACAACCTGATACCCACGCTGTTGCAACGCATCGATAACCTTAGAAAATTTATCGTTATCCCAGCACTTAAATATCTGACGAGCAGTCGGCTGGATAACAACATAATGCTCTTTCACGCCCAGAGCATCTAATTCCTGGTGCATCTTCTTCCAGCAATCTTCGGCGTAACTCATTGTTGTATCAGTGTAGAAATCGGTAATACCTAATGGCTCAAGGACCGATAAATTACGCTCAACAATATGTGTGCCGTGTATTGGCGCTAAGTGTGTAAAGCTTTTTTTCCAGATGCTATGCTGCCGATGACCATAAAGTTGCGATATTTTCACCTGTGCGGGTAAACAACGTACCAACAGTGCCACCATCCACTGATCCGTAAGATTAATGACCAGGTCGTAATTATTCGCACGCAGAGTTTTTATCAATGAAAGCACATTTTTAATTTTATCGAATGTTCCTGCACTTTTATTGCTTATACCGTAGAGCGCATTAATTTCCGGGTTTTCAGACAAAATAGGGATGGTGTCCTGATAAAGCAGCATATCGATTTTTGCATCAGGATAATTCTGCTTGAGCGTACTGATGACAGGAGTGGTTAATAACATATCTCCATGATATCGCATCTTTATGACCAGGATTTTTCGAAATGGCTTTTCCACTAGCGACTCTTTTGTATGATTGTCTGGTTAAGTTAAGCAGAAAAAAAGCACGCTACCGCCCCAGGCTCAACAGCTACCTGAATACTGATAACGCACTTACTTTGACGTGCTAGTGTAGCATTTCTTTCGCAGCAATCCGACCCGAATGATTTTTATACACAAAATATGTTTTAATCATAAAAATCATATAGATAAGAAAAAGCGCGCAGATAATACCGGTATAGCCGATGTAGAGTTGAAAATAGGGTCGAGTTTCAATAAATCGCATAAAAATACAAAAAAACTGGAGATGTAGCGGCAGTTCAGGCCAAACAGAAGCTATTTAAGTCAAAAACGGGAAAAGTAATGGTAAAGCCCCAGCTAAATACATAGAATCCCCAGCACATCCATAAGTCAGCTATTTATTATGCTTGAATTGCTTTACACCGCCCTTCTCTACCTTATTCAGCCGTTGATCTGGATACGGCTTTGGGTGCGCGGACGTAAGGCTCCGGCCTATCGAAAACGCTGGGGTGAACGTTACGGTTTTTACCGCCATCCGCTGAAACAAGGCGGCATCATGCTGCACTCCGTCTCCGTCGGTGAAACCCTGGCGGCGATCCCGTTGGTGCGCGCACTGCGTCATCGCTATCCTGATTTGCCAATTACCGTCACGACTATGACGCCGACCGGCTCGGAACGCGTGCAATCTGCTTTCGGTAAAGATGTTCAGCACGTCTATCTGCCTTACGATCTACCCGATGCGCTCAACCGTTTTCTTAATAAAGTCGATCCTAAACTGGTGTTGATTATGGAAACGGAGCTGTGGCCTAACCTGATTGCGGCACTACATAAGCGCAAGATCCCGCTGGTTATCGCCAACGCGCGACTTTCTGCACGCTCTGCGGCGGGGTACGCCAAACTGGGCAAATTTGTTCGTCGCTTGTTGCGTCGTATTACACTAATCGCCGCGCAAAACGAAGAAGATGGCGCGCGTTTTGTAGCGTTGGGCGCAAAAAATAATCAGGTGACTGTGACTGGTAGCCTGAAATTCGATATCTCGGTAACTCCGCAGCTAGCCGCTAAAGCAGTAACACTGCGCCGCCAGTGGGCTCCTCATCGTCCGGTATGGATTGCCACCAGCACTCACGATGGCGAAGAGAGTGTGGTGATTGCCGCACATCAGGCGCTGTTGCAGCAGTTCCCTAATTTATTGCTCATTCTTGTTCCACGTCATCCGGAACGCTTCCCGGATGCGATTAACCTTGTCCGCCAGGCTGGGCTAAGCTATATCACACGCTCTTCCGGAGAAATCCCTTCCGCCAGTACACAAGTGGTAATTGGCGATACGATGGGCGAGCTGATGCTGCTGTATGGCATTGCCGATCTCGCTTTTGTTGGCGGTTCATTGGTCGAACGCGGTGGGCATAATCCGCTGGAAGCCGCCGCACACGCTATTCCGGTACTGATGGGGCCGCATACTTTTAACTTTAAAGACATTTGCGCACGGCTGGAGCAGGCAAGCGGGCTGATTACCGTCACCGATGCCGCGTCACTGGCAAAAGAGGTTTCCTCTTTGCTCACTGACGCCGATTACCGTAGTTTCTATGGCCGTCATGCCGTTGAAGTGCTGTATCAAAACCAGGGCGCGCTGCAGCGTCTGCTTCAACTGCTGGAACCTTACCTGCCACCGAAAACGCATTGAGGTTGTTATGCAAAAACGGGCGATTTATCCGGGGACTTTCGATCCCATTACCAATGGTCATATCGATATCGTGACGCGCGCTACGCAGATGTTCGATCACGTTATTCTGGCGATTGCCGCCAGCCCCAGTAAAAAACCAATGTTTACCCTGGGAGAGCGTGTGGCGCTGGCTCAGCAGGCAACTGCACATCTGGATAACGTTGAAGTGGTCGGTTTTAGTGATTTGATGGCGAACTTCGCCCGTAATCAACAAGCCACGGTACTGATTCGTGGCCTGCGTGCGGTAGCAGATTTTGAATATGAAATGCAACTGGCGCATATGAATCGCCACTTAATGCCGGAGCTGGAAAGCGTCTTCTTGATGCCTTCGAAAGAGTGGTCGTTTATTTCTTCATCGTTGGTGAAAGAAGTTGCGCGCCATCAGGGTGATGTCACCCATTTCCTGCCGAAGAATGTCCATCAGGCGCTGATGGCGAAGTTAGCGTAGCTTTTATGCCGGATGGAATGCCATCCGGCTCGCATGAATTACTTCTGGCACTGTCGGCAATAAAATGTCGCCCGCTGCGCATGTTTAGTCGCCACAATCGGCGTACCACAAACCCGACACGGTTCGCCTTTACGCCCGTAAACCTGTAATTCCTGCGCGAAATAACCTGGTTTTCCGTCGCTTTGCAGAAAATCTTTCAGCGTCGTGCCGCCCTGCTCAATAGAACGCAGTAACACTGCTTTAATCACCCGTGCCAGCAGTTCGCACTCCGCCAGCGACAGCGATGACGCCAGCCGATCCGGATGGATCCCCGCAGCAAACAGTGACTCGCTGGCATAGATATTCCCCACGCCCACCACCAGCTTGTTATCCATCAGCCAGGGTTTAATCGCTGTCTTTTTCTTCGCGCATTTCTGATGCAGGTATTCGCCGTTGAAATCATCGCTAAGCGGCTCCGGTCCAAGATGTGCCAACACATTGTGTCCTTCCAGCTCTTTGGTCCACAACCAGGCACCAAAGCGACGAGGATCGGTATATCGCAGCACTTTGCCGTTGCTCATCACCAAATCAACATGGTCATGCTTTTCAGGAGGACGTTCTTCCGTAAGTATGCGCAGACTGCCAGACATACCCAGATGAATGATGATCCAGCCTTCCGGCAATTCCAGCAGCAGATATTTAGCGCGGCGCTGCACACTAAGCACCGGCTGGTCACTTAGACGGTAGATTTCTTCCGAGACTGGCCAGCGCAAACGCCCGTTGCGGACCACCGCATGAAGAATGGTCGCGCCAACGAGATGCGGTTCAATGCCGCGGCGGCTGGTTTCAACTTCTGGTAATTCAGGCATAGCATCTCCTGGAATGAACAGATGCAGTCAATATGGGGGCAAGCAGATAACAAAAAACCCCGCCGGAGCGAGGTTTTTATTACATCAAAGCGAGAATTATTTGATTTTCGCTTCTTTGTAGATCACGTGCTGGCGTACAACTGGATCGAATTTTTTCAGTTCCAGTTTTTCCGGCTTAGTACGTTTGTTCTTCGTAGTGGTATAGAAGTGACCAGTACCAGCAGAAGAAACCAGCTTGATTTTCTCACGAATACCTTTAGCCATGATTTATTTCCTCTAAGTACTTAGTACTTTTCGCCACGGGCACGCAGTTCAGCCAGAACTGTATCGATGCCTTTTTTATCGATTACACGCATACCTTTAGCAGATACGCGCAGGGTGACAAAACGCTTCTCGCTCTCAACCCAGAAACGGTGAGAGTGCAGGTTAGGCAGGAAACGGCGTTTAGTCGCGTTCAGTGCGTGGGAACGGTTGTTACCGGTCACCGGACGCTTGCCAGTAACTTGGCAGACTCGGGACATGTCTATTCTCCAAAAATCAAATTAGCTCGAGCTTCGTATGGGGTATTGGCGCCTCGTCAGGCTTTACAGCCCGGTCATCGCAGTTCTATGTGAACTCTCGATTGCCAGGCCCAAATGCCAAACCCGAGATTCTCAAAGGTGGCGTAGTATACGCTGACTCAGCGATGTGCTCAAGTCCCGAACAGACAAAGATCCCGAAGGATCGCGCATAGCGGGTTAAATCCAGCCGCGTTCGGCAAAAGAAACATACTCTCCACGCCCAATCACGATATGGTCGAGCACGCGTAAATCCATGAACTGACAACTTTTTATTATCCGTTCGGTGATGAGTTTATCCGCTTTACTGGGTTCAGCACAACCCGAAGGGTGATTATGGGCAAGGATCAGTGCCGCCGCGTTTATTTTTATCGCTTCCCGAACAATCTCACGCGGATGGACTTCCACATGGTTTAGTGTGCCGGAAAACAATCGGCTGTGAGTAAGTACCCGGTGTTGAGTGTCGAGAAAGATCACCATAAAGATCTCGCGCTCTTCGCCCGTAAGCTGGCTTTGTAAAAACTCGCGCGTCATCTCCGGGCTAAGTAACGGGCTTTCTTCGCGTATCCGCACGTTGTAGTAACGCCGGGCCAGTTCGGCAATCCCCTTTAACTGGGCGAATTTCGCCACACCTATTCCATGAACGCCTCTAACTTGTTCATATTCAGAGGATAACAAGCCGTAAAGAGAGCCGAAATTCTCCAGCATCTCTTTTGCCAGGGTTAGCACATCTTTTCCGTGCGTTCCTGTACGCAGAAACAGCGCCAGCAGTTCAATATCCGTTAACGCGCTAATACCCAACTTCAGCATTTTTTCACGTGGCATCAACAAGTCAGCATTGCTTTTCACCTTCACCTCCTTTGTGGAGGGCGCATCCTGTCATAGTCGTTTGGTTAAATCGACGGTCAGTTTTCAATCCTGGAAAGCGCCTCGCAAAGTGATTCTCAGGTGAAAGCACGACAACAAAAGTATTGTGATAAAATCGCCAACTTCTGGTGTCACCCAACAGGAAAAATCATCATGAGCCTGGCCGGTAAAAAAATCGTTCTTGGCGTCAGCGGCGGTATTGCTGCCTATAAAACCCCTGAACTGGTGCGTCGTTTGCGCGATCGCGGGGCCGACGTCCGTGTAGCCATGACCGAAGCGGCAAAAGCCTTTATCACTCCACTTAGCTTGCAGGCAGTCTCTGGTTATCCCGTTTCCGACAGTCTGCTGGACCCGGCTGCCGAAGCGGCAATGGGCCATATTGAGCTGGGAAAATGGGCTGACTTAGTGATTCTTGCTCCAGCGACAGCGGATTTGATTGCCCGCGTTGCTGCCGGTATGGCGAATGATCTGGTATCAACGATTTGCCTTGCGACGCCTGCGCCTGTTGCCGTGCTGCCAGCAATGAACCAGCAGATGTATCGGGCTGCAGCTACTCAGCATAATTTAGAGGTACTTGCCTCGCGAGGTTTGTTGATCTGGGGGCCAGATAGCGGCAGCCAGGCCTGTGGTGATATCGGCCCTGGGCGAATGCTCGATCCGTTAACCATTGTTGATATGGCGGTGGCCCATTTCTCCCCCGTCAACGACCTGAAACATCTGAATATTATGATTACCGCGGGTCCGACACGTGAACCACTCGATCCGGTGCGTTACATCTCTAATCACAGCTCCGGCAAGATGGGATTCGCCATTGCCGCAGCAGCAGCACGTAGAGGAGCAAACGTCACGCTGGTTTCTGGCCCGGTTTCGCTACCGACGCCACCGTTTGTGAAACGTATTGACGTGATAACCGCACTGGAGATGGAAGCGGCCGTGAAGGCTTCTGTACAACAGCAAAATATATTTATCGGTTGCGCTGCCGTTGCGGATTATCGCGCAGCTACCGTTGCCCGCGAAAAAATCAAAAAGCAGGCCACGCCGGGCGATGAATTAACAATAAAAATGGTTAAAAACCCCGATATCGTCGCCGGTGTTGCCGCATTAAAAGACCATCGGCCTTATGTTGTTGGATTTGCGGCCGAAACAAATAATGTGGAAGAATACGCCCGACAAAAACGTATCCGTAAAAACCTTGATCTGATCTGCGCGAACGATGTTTCCCAGCCAACTCAAGGCTTTAATAGCGACAAAAACGCATTACACCTTTTCTGGCAAGATGGCGATAAAATCTTACCGCTTGAGCGAAAAGAGCTCCTTGGCCAATTATTACTCGACGAGATTGTGACCCGTTATGATGAAGAAAATCGACGTTAAGATTCTGGACCCGCGCGTTGGGAAGGAATTTCCACTCCCGACTTATGCCACTTCTGGTTCTGCCGGACTTGACCTGCGCGCTTGTCTCGACGACGCCGTAGAATTGGCACCGGGCGACACGACACTTGTGCCGACCGGACTGGCGATTCATATTGCCGATCCTTCACTGGCGGCGATGATGCTGCCGCGCTCCGGGCTGGGCCATAAGCACGGTATCGTGCTCGGCAACCTGGTGGGATTGATCGATTCCGACTATCAGGGCCAATTGATGATCTCTGTATGGAACCGTGGTCAGGACAGCTTCACCATTCAACCTGGTGAACGTATCGCACAGATGATTTTTGTTCCGGTGGTACAGGCTGAATTTAATCTGGTGGAAGATTTTGACGCTACTGACCGCGGTGAAGGCGGCTTTGGTCACTCTGGTCGTCAGTAACACATACGCATCCAAATAACGTCATAACATCGCCGCAAACATTTTGTTTGCGGTCATAGCGTGGGTGCCGCCTGGCAAGTGCTTATTTTCAGGGGTATTTTGTAACATGGCAGAAAAACAAACTGCGAAAAGGAACCGTCGCGAAGAAATACTTCAGTCTCTGGCGCTGATGCTGGAATCCAGCGATGGAAGCCAACGTATCACGACGGCGAAACTGGCCGCCTCTGTCGGCGTTTCCGAAGCGGCTCTGTATCGCCACTTCCCCAGTAAGACCCGCATGTTCGATAGCCTGATTGAGTTTATCGAAGATAGCCTGATTACTCGCATTAATCTGATTCTGAAAGATGAGAAGGACACCACTGCGCGTCTGCGTCTGATTGTGTTGCTACTTCTCGGTTTTGGCGAGCGTAATCCAGGCCTGACCCGTATCCTCACCGGCCATGCGCTAATGTTCGAACAAGACCGCCTGCAAGGGCGCATCAACCAACTGTTCGAGCGTATTGAAGCGCAACTGCGTCAGGTATTGCGTGAAAAGAGAATGCGTGAGGGTGAAGGTTACACCACCGATGAAACGTTGCTGGCAAGCCAACTTCTGGCATTTTGTGAAGGGATGCTGTCTCGTTTTGTCCGCAGCGAGTTTAAATACCGCCCGACGGATGACTTTGACGCTCGCTGGCCGTTGATTGCCGCGCAGTTGCAGTAAAATGACGCCGGATGACTTACCATCCGGCGTTTTTTATCAAACCCCGTACTCTTCGCGATAAGCCTTAACGGCTGCCAGATGTTCCGCCATGTCCGGCTTCTCTTCCAGATAAGCAATCAGGTCTTTCAGGGTGATGATAGAGATCACTTTGCAGTTGTAATCACGCTCAACTTCCTGAATCGCTGATATCTCGCCACGACCACGTTCCTGACGATCGAGCGAAATCAGCACGCCAGCAAGCGTCGCGCCATTGGCCTGAATAATTTCCATCGACTCACGAATCGCCGTTCCGGCGGTGATCACATCATCCACCAGCATTACTCGTCCTTGTAACGAGCTACCAACCAGATTGCCACCTTCGCCGTGGTCTTTTGCTTCTTTGCGGTTAAAGCAGTATGGCAGGTCAAGGTCATGATGCTCCGCCAGTGCCACAGCGGTTGTGGTCGCGATCGGAATACCTTTGTAAGCGGGGCCAAACAGCAGATCGAACTCAATGCCAGAATCCACTAACGCTTCAGCGTAAAAACGGCCTAACAGTGCCAGGTCGCGCCCGGTATTAAATAGTCCGGCGTTGAAGAAATAGGGGCTTTTACGCCCGGATTTCAGCGTAAACTCACCAAACTTTAATACCTGTTTGCCAAGCGCAAACTCAATAAACTGGCGCTGATATGGTTTCATGCCTTCGCTCCTCATCTTACTTTTCTACAGACAAAAAAAAGGCGACTCATCAGTCGCCTTAAAAATCAGTTTGCCAGCGCCGCCTTCTGCGTCGCTACAATGGATTCGATTCCCCCTCGGGCCAGCGCCAACAAGGTGAGGAGTTCTTCGTGGGTGAATGGTTCGCCTTCTGCCGTTCCCTGAACCTCAATGATCCGCCCATCTTCGGTCATCACCACGTTCATGTCCGTTTCTGCGGCAGAGTCTTCAACATATTCCAGATCGCAAATCGCTTCGCCATTAACGATACCCACCGAAACCGCAGCTACCATGCCTTTCATCGGGTTGGTTTTCAGTTTGCCATTCTCAACCAGCTTATTCAGCGCATCTGCCAGCGCCACGCAAGCACCGGTGATCGAAGCAGTGCGCGTGCCGCCATCGGCCTGAAGTACGTCGCAGTCCAGCGTAATGGTGAACTCACCCAACGCTTTCAAATCAACCGCTGCACGCAATGCACGGGCGATCAGACGCTGGATTTCCATCGTGCGTCCGCCCTGCTTACCTTTTGCCGCTTCGCGGGCGTTACGGGTGTGGGTGGAGCGCGGCAACATACCGTATTCTGCGGTGATCCAGCCCTGCCCCTGACCTTTCAGGAAGCGCGGCACGCCTTCTTCAATAGAGGCAGTACACAACACTTTGGTATCGCCAAATTCGACCAGCACCGAGCCTTCTGCATGTTTTGTATAGTTACGAGTCAGGGTAACGGGACGCACCTGATTATTGCTACGGCCTGCTGGACGCATATTGAAATCTCCGGCTTGAAACAAATGTGGCTGCGCATTATACGGACTTCCGGCGGTTATTCCTATCCTGACAAGGCATCGATGGCTATAATCCTTCCACCTCTCCTTTCAAAAACAGGAACGTCTATGATCCGCAGTATGACCGCCTACGCCCGGCGTGAAATCAAGGGTGAATGGGGGAGCGCAACCTGGGAAATGCGCTCGGTAAACCAGCGTTATCTGGAAACTTACTTTCGTCTGCCGGAGCAGTTCCGTAGCCTTGAACCTGTCGTTCGCGAGCGTATTCGTTCTCGCCTGACGCGCGGTAAAGTGGAATGCACCCTGCGCTATGAGCCAGATGTTAGCGCACAAGGCGAGCTGATTCTCAACGAAAAGCTGGCTAAACAGCTCGTAACTGCCGCTAACTGGGTAAAAATGCAGAGCGACGAAGGGGAAATCAACCCGGTTGATATCCTGCGCTGGCCGGGTGTGATGGCAGCTCAGGAGCAGGATCTCGACGCCATTGCCGCTGAAATTCTCGCTGCGCTGGATGGTACTCTTGACGACTTTATTGTCGCGCGCGAAACCGAAGGTCAGGCGCTGAAAGCGTTGATCGAGCAGCGTCTGGAAGGTGTCACCGCCGAAGTGGCTAAAGTTCGTGCCCATATGCCGGAAATCCTGCAATGGCAGCGTGAACGTCTGGTAGCGAAACTGGAAGATGCTCAGGTACAGTTGGAAAACAATCGCCTGGAGCAAGAGTTAGTGCTGCTGGCGCAACGAATTGACGTTGCCGAAGAGCTGGACCGCCTCGAAGCGCATGTCAAAGAGACCTACAACATTCTGAAGAAAAAAGAAGCGGTTGGCCGTCGTCTGGACTTTATGATGCAAGAGTTTAATCGCGAGTCGAACACCCTGGCCTCGAAGTCTATCAATGCCGAAGTAACTAATTCAGCTATTGAACTGAAAGTACTGATCGAACAAATGCGCGAACAGATTCAGAATATCGAGTAACCCTCATAATTCCGTAGGCCGTTGTTAAATTACAGCGGCGCTACGTATACAGACTTCTTATTTACTTTAAAACACGCCCTAATATTTCTAATGCATTTTTCTCCTGACAATCTAAGAGAAACGCATTAAAACTACAGAAAACACCAATTTCACATAACTAAATATTATCAATAACCTCTCACCTTAAAAAATCTCAATCGTGACGATGCGTACAAATCGCTACCCTGCCAGACAGATTTTTAGGGAGAGAACCATGCTGTTACACATTTTGTATTTGGTTGGCATTACTGCCGAAGCCATGACGGGAGCGCTGGCGGCCGGACGGCGGCGCATGGATACATTTGGCGTAATTATTATTGCGACCGCCACTGCAATCGGCGGCGGTTCAGTACGGGATATACTTTTGGGCCACTATCCGCTCGGCTGGGTCAAACATCCGGAATATGTGATTATCGTCGCCACCGCCGCGGTACTCACCACTATTGTTGCTCCCGTAATGCCTTACCTGCGCAAAGTCTTTCTGGTGTTAGATGCGCTCGGACTGGTGGTCTTTTCTATCATTGGCGCACAGGTCGCGCTGGATATGGGCCACGGCCCGGTCATTGCCGTTGTCGCTGCGGTGACAACCGGCGTATTTGGCGGTGTTTTGCGCGATATGTTCTGTAAACGCATCCCGCTGGTCTTTCAGAAAGAACTGTATGCCGGGGTTTCATTTGCTTCCGCCGTGCTGTATATCGCACTGCAACACTATGTTTCCAACCATGATGTGGTGATTATCTCCACCCTGGTGTTTGGCTTTTTTGCTCGCTTGCTGGCACTGCGTCTTAAACTGGGATTACCCGTTTTTTACTACAGCCACGAAGGTCATTAAGGTACAAAACCTGCGATCTGCTGGGTAGCCAACCAGCTACCTAGCGTCTTGATTTGCACATTATTCTTCCATTCAATAATCTGGCTGGCGCGACGAGATCCGGTTCCCGGCAGATGCTGCCAATGTTGTTCACTTCTCTGCAAAAGTTGCGTCCAGGACCGTTCATCACCGGCATTAAGCGCCCCCCGGGTTAACGGTATTCCCATTGCCATCACCCAGCGGGTAAAAGGCTGCTTACGAGCCAGATTAAACTGATGCCATAACTGCCCGCTTTTACTTTTCGCTATCCCTGGCGTGTTCTGTAATTGCTCTGGCGTTAATGAAAGCCAGGAAAAGATATGCTCAAAGCGATGCGTCTGATGCAGTGCGCGCCAGCCAGCTTCGCCAATGCCATCCAGCCCCAAAACCTGTTTTGACCCCAACCAGACTAAGCGTGATATGAATTGCTCCAGACAAACATCAGAAGCAAAGTAACAGGTCAACGAGTTAAAGCGGTTTTCTGGCGGTGTCGGCTTTCTGCGTTCCGCAGTCCGCCACACCACATCATCAATACGTGGAATACCCTGACCGGCAAGACTTATGAGGATTTGATCGCCTGGCGCTATGTCCCACTCCTGCCAGCGTCTGACGGAACCAATATTCACCCGCTGAACTTTTTTATCATCCAGCATGACTGGTGCGAGTGACGCCACCACCGATATTTTTCCGCTTTTGCCCACTGCAAACTGAATCGAACTCACTTCAGCAACCTGTGCCACAGGTTGATATTTCCACGCCACCAGCCAGTCCGCCTGCCCCGGTAGCCAATGGCGGGATTCGGGTTCCTTAGCCGCTCGCACAACCACGCCATCGGTGACGAAGGGCAATTTCGCTTTCCACCACTCATTACGTGCTCGCTCAACCTCATCAGCATTTTTCACCGTGTGAGTGTACGCTTGCGTCAGACTAAATCCCGCGCTTGCAAGCTGCTGCAATCGCTCGGCCATTAACTGCGGTCCATCCGGCCACGCCCAGATAAAAACGCCCAGCGAATTTAGCGTGTCGTTATTGTCCTGGCGCATCAACATACCTGCAACTTTTGCACGCGCATTCATTCCGCCCATTTGCTGCTGGATATGGCCTTCGCTCCGGAGAAATATTTCTCCTTGCAGTGTGCTATTGGCTAAAGGTTCGCTGACGGATTGCGGTACAGAAGGAATCGAGCGCACTTTCTGCGTCCAGTCTTCACCTTTCAGGCCATTGCCACGGCTGATCGCCTTAATCAGTTTTCCGTCACGATAGACCAGAGTTACCGCGACACCATCAACTTTTGGCTGCACCCAAAGATCGCTGCGTTCACGCATCCAAAGGCTCAATGCATTTTTATCCGCCAGCTTACGCACTCCAGTATGAGCAACTGGATGCATTACGGTTCCAATTAAAGGCAGTATCATGGCTTCACGAGTTGCCTCTTCACCAAAACAACGTTGCCACTGTGCAAGGCGGGCGCTGAGTTGATCATAAACGCCGTCTTCAACAGCACTTTTTCCCTTTTTCCAGTAATCCTCATCCCACTGTTTTATTTGCTGTTGCAGGCGGGAAATTTCTTCATGCGCTCTGGCTGGCGACCAGACTGGGCAGACTCCCTGCGCCGATGATTGCCAGCATAAAACACTCATTAACACTGCAATCCATACTTTCATCGTCACCTCCACTGTTGTCAGCCTGGCAGGTATACAACGAGGTGAATGCAAAGCCGAGAGGCAAAACTGAAGTGTGCGATGATGCTTCCAGAGAATCGTCCTGATTGCAGTAAATGACAGGGAATAGCGGAAACAGCTACGCAAAACGCAACAACTTTGCGCAAAAAGTGTGAGCAAGGGCTACGTCACATGGCCACGCCGTGTATAATAAGCTCGTATGTAGGCTTTATTTCGCTAATCACATACGAAAGATACTCATGGCTCAAGGCACGCTTTATATTGTTTCTGCCCCCAGTGGCGCGGGTAAATCCAGCCTGATTCAGGCTTTATTAAAAACCCAACCGTTGTATGACACCCAGGTTTCTGTTTCACACACCACGCGCGCACCGCGTCCTGGTGAAGTACACGGTGAGCATTACTTTTTTGTTAATCATGATGAATTTAAAGAAATGATTAGCAGAGATGCATTCCTTGAGCACGCGGAAGTGTTCGGTAATTACTACGGCACTTCGCGCGAGGCCATTGAGCAAGTACTGGCAAGCGGTGTGGATGTTTTTCTTGATATCGACTGGCAGGGTGCGCAGCAAATTCGCCAGAAGATGCCGCATGCGCGTAGTATCTTTATTTTACCGCCGTCCAAAATCGAGCTGGACCGCCGTCTACGCGGTCGCGGTCAGGACAGCGAAGAGGTCATTGCAAAGCGTATGGCGCAAGCAGTTGCAGAAATGAGCCATTACGCCGAATATGATTATTTGATTGTGAATGATGACTTCGATACCGCATTGACCGATTTGAAGACCATTATTCGCGCCGAACGCTTGCGCATGAGTCGCCAAAAGCAACGTCATGACGCTTTAATCAGCAAATTGTTGGCAGACTGAACCTTCTTTCAGTATCATGCCCAGTCATTTCTTCACCTGTGGAGCTTTTTAAGTATGGCACGCGTAACTGTTCAGGACGCTGTAGAGAAAATTGGTAACCGTTTTGACCTGGTACTGGTCGCCGCGCGTCGCGCTCGTCAGATGCAGGTAGGCGGAAAGGATCCGCTAGTACCGGAAGAAAACGATAAAACTACAGTAATCGCGCTGCGCGAAATCGAAGAAGGTCTGATCAACAACCAGATCCTCGACGTTCGCGAACGCCAGGAACAGCAAGAGCAGGAAGCCGCTGAATTACAAGCCGTTACCGCTATTGCTGAAGGTCGTCGTTAATCACAAAGCGGGTCGCCCTTGTATCTGTTTGAAAGCCTGAATCAACTGATTCAAAACTACCTGCCGGAAGACCAAATTAAGCGTCTGCGGCAGGCGTATCTCGTTGCACGTGATGCTCACGAGGGGCAAACACGTTCAAGCGGTGAACCCTATATCACGCACCCGGTAGCGGTTGCCTGCATTCTGGCCGAGATGAAACTCGACTATGAAACGCTGATGGCGGCGCTACTTCATGACGTGATTGAAGATACTCCCGCCACCTACCAGGACATGGAACAGCTTTTTGGCAAAAGCGTAGCCGAACTGGTAGAGGGGGTGTCAAAACTTGATAAACTCAAGTTCCGCGATAAGAAAGAGGCGCAGGCCGAAAACTTTCGCAAGATGATTATGGCGATGGTGCAAGATATCCGCGTCATTCTCATCAAACTCGCAGACCGTACCCACAACATGCGCACGCTGGGCTCACTCCGCCCGGACAAACGTCGCCGCATCGCCCGTGAAACCCTTGAAATATACAGTCCGCTGGCACACCGTTTGGGTATCCACCACATTAAAACCGAACTCGAAGAGCTGGGTTTTGAAGCGCTGTACCCCAACCGCTACCGCGTGATTAAAGAAGTGGTGAAAGCTGCACGCGGCAACCGTAAAGAGATGATCCAAAAAATCCTCTCTGAAATCGAAGGGCGTTTGCAGGAAGCGGGAATACCATGCCGTGTCAGTGGTCGCGAGAAACATCTTTATTCGATTTACTGCAAAATGGTGCTCAAAGAGCAGCGTTTTCACTCGATCATGGACATCTATGCTTTTCGCGTAATCGTCCATGATGCCGATACCTGTTATCGCGTGCTCGGTCAGATGCACAGCCTGTACAAGCCGCGTCCGGGGCGCGTGAAAGACTACATCGCTATCCCAAAAGCGAACGGCTATCAGTCTTTACACACCTCAATGATTGGCCCGCACGGCGTTCCGGTTGAAGTCCAGATTCGTACCGAAGATATGGACCAGATGGCGGAGATGGGTGTTGCCGCGCACTGGGCGTATAAAGAGCACGGCGAAACCAGCACTACTGCACAAATCCGCGCCCAGCGTTGGATGCAGAGCCTGTTGGAGCTGCAGCAAAGCGCCGGCAGCTCGTTCGAATTTATCGAGAGCGTTAAATCCGATCTCTTCCCGGATGAGATTTACGTTTTCACACCGGAAGGGCGCATTGTCGAGTTGCCTGCCGGTGCCACACCTGTCGACTTCGCATACGCAGTGCATACCGATATCGGTCACGCCTGCGTGGGCGCGCGCGTCGACCGCCAGCCGTACCCGCTATCGCAGCCGCTCTCCAGTGGTCAAACCGTTGAAATCATTACCGCACCGGGCGCTCGCCCGAATGCCGCATGGCTGAACTTTGTCGTCAGCTCGAAAGCGCGCGCCAAAATTCGCCAGTTGCTGAAAAACCTCAAGCGTGATGATTCCGTAAGCCTCGGTCGCCGTCTGCTCAACCATGCATTAGGTGGCAGCCGCAAGCTGAATGAAATTCCGCAGGAGAATATCCAGCGCGAACTGGACCGCATGAAGCTGGCAACGCTTGACGATCTGCTGGCTGAAATTGGCCTTGGTAACGCAATGAGCGTGGTGGTCGCGAAAAATCTGCAACATGGTGACGCCTCTATTCCACCAGCGACCCAAAGTCACGGGCATCTGCCGATCAAAGGTGCCGATGGCGTGCTGATCACCTTTGCGAAATGCTGCCGCCCAATTCCTGGCGACCCGATTATCGCCCACGTCAGCCCCGGTAAGGGTCTGGTGATCCACCATGAATCCTGCCGTAACATCCGTGGCTATCAGAAAGAGCCAGAGAAGTTTATGGCTGTGGAATGGGATAAAGAGACGGCGCAGGAGTTCATCACCGAAATAAAAGTTGAGATGTTCAACCATCAGGGCGCACTGGCAAACCTGACAGCGGCGATCAACACCACTAATTCCAATATTCAAAGTCTGAATACAGAAGAGAAAGATGGTCGCGTCTACAGTGCCTTTATTCGTCTGACCGCACGTGACCGCGTACATCTGGCAAATATCATGCGCAAAATCCGCGTGATGCCAGACGTAATTAAAGTCACCCGAAACAGAAATTAATGTTTTATGAACCCAACACGTTATGCACGCATCTGCGAAATGCTCGCCAGGCGGCAGCCTGACCTGACCGTCTGCATGGAACAGGTTCACAAACCCCATAACGTTTCTGCGATCATTCGTACCGCAGATGCCGTTGGCGTACACGAAGTTCACGCTGTCTGGCCTGGTAGCCGGATGCGCACCATGGCTTCGGCTGCTGCTGGTAGTAACAGTTGGGTACAGGTGAAAACACACCGCACCATTGGCGATGCAGTCGCCCACCTGAAAGGTCAGGGTATGCAAATTCTGGCAACCCACCTTTCTGATAAAGCCGTCGATTTTCGCGAAATCGATTACACCCGCCCGACCTGTATTTTAATGGGACAGGAAAAAACGGGCATCACGCAGGAAGCATTAGAACTGGCAGATCAGGACATCATCATTCCGATGATCGGCATGGTGCAGTCGCTTAATGTCTCCGTCGCCTCCGCACTTATTCTTTACGAAGCCCAGCGTCAGCGGCAAAACGCGGGTATGTATCTGCGTGAAAACAGTATGTTGCCGGAAGCAGAGCAACAACGCCTGCTGTTTGAAGGTGGCTATCCGGTGCTGGCTAAAGTCGCGAAACGCAAAGGCCTGCCCTACCCCCACGTCAATCAACAAGGCGAGATTGAAGCCGATGCTGAGTGGTGGGCTACCATGCAGGCCGCAGGGTAAGCGCTATGAAAGGTCGCCTGTTAGATGCTGTCCCGCTCAGTTCCCTAACGGGCGTTGGCGCGGCGCAAAGTAACAAACTGGCGAAAATCAACCTGCATACCGTGCAGGATTTACTGTTACACCTTCCCCTGCGCTATGAAGATCGCACCCATCTCTATCCCATAGGTGAGCTGTTGCCGGGCATTTATGCCACGGTGGAAGGCGAAGTACTGAACTGCAATATCTCCTTCGGCGGTCGCCGGATGATGACCTGTCAGATTAGCGACGGTTCCGGCATTCTCACCATGCGCTTTTTCAACTTTAACGCCGCGATGAAAAATAGCCTGGCGACAGGTCGACGCGTATTGGCCTATGGCGAAGCAAAGCGCGGTAAATATGGTGCGGAGATGATCCACCCGGAATACCGCGTACAGGGCGATCTCAGTACTCCGGAGTTACAGGAAACCCTCACCCCGGTTTACCCAACAACGGAAGGTGTAAAACAGGCAACGCTGCGCAAACTGACCGATCAGGCGCTGGATCTGCTCGACACCTGCGCCATTGAAGAACTGCTGCCGCCGGAACTGTCACAAGGAATGATGACGCTGCCGGAAGCCTTGCGCACCCTGCATCGTCCACCGCCAACACTACAGCTCAGCGATCTGGAAACCGGGCGGCATCCGGCACAGCGTCGTCTTATTCTGGAAGAGCTGCTGGCGCACAACCTCAGCATGTTAGCGTTACGCGCCGGTGCCCAACGTTTTCATGCTCAGCCGCTTAGCGCCAGTGACGCGCTGAAGGACAAACTGCTCGCTGCCTTACCGTTCAAGCCAACGGGCGCGCAGGCGCGTGTGGTGGCGGAGATTGAGCGCGATATGGCGCTGGATGTGCCAATGATGCGTCTGGTACAGGGCGATGTAGGTTCCGGTAAAACACTGGTTGCCGCTCTCGCTGCGCTGCGTGCTATCGCTCACGGCAAACAAGTGGCACTGATGGCACCAACCGAATTGCTTGCCGAACAGCACGCCAATAATTTCCGCAACTGGTTTGAACCGCTCGGTATCGAAGTGGGCTGGCTGGCGGGCAAACAGAAGGGCAAAGCGCGGCTGGCACAGCAAGAAGCCATCGCCAGCGGTCAGGTGCAGATGATTGTCGGCACCCACGCTATCTTCCAGGAACAGGTACAGTTTAACGGTCTGGCGCTGGTGATTATCGACGAACAGCATCGTTTTGGCGTGCATCAACGCCTGGCGTTATGGGAGAAAGGCCAGCAGCAGGGCTTTCATCCTCATCAGTTGATCATGACCGCCACGCCGATTCCCCGCACTCTGGCGATGACCGCGTATGCCGATCTCGATACCTCGGTCATTGATGAACTACCGCCAGGACGTACCCCAGTGACGACAGTGGCGATCCCGGATACGCGTCGTAACGACATTATCGACCGCGTGCGCCACGCCTGCATAACGGAAGGCCGTCAGGCGTACTGGGTTTGTACATTGATTGAAGAATCGGAATTACTGGAAGCGCAGGCAGCCGAAGCAACGTGGGAAGAGTTAAAACTGGCGCTGCCGGAACTGAACGTCGGTCTGGTTCATGGGCGGATGAAACCTGCCGAAAAGCAAGCGGTAATGGCGTCGTTTAAACAAGGCGAGCTACACCTGCTGGTTGCGACGACTGTTATTGAAGTAGGCGTCGATGTCCCCAACGCCAGCCTGATGATTATCGAGAACCCGGAGCGTCTGGGTCTGGCGCAGTTACACCAGTTGCGCGGGCGCGTAGGTCGTGGCGCGGTGGCTTCTCACTGTGTTCTGCTTTACAAAACACCACTCTCCAAAACGGCGCAAGTCCGCCTGCAAGTGCTACGCGACAGCAACGACGGATTTGTGATTGCGCAAAAAGATTTAGAGATTCGCGGCCCTGGTGAACTGCTGGGCACGCGCCAGACAGGCAATGCAGAGTTTAAAGTGGCTGATTTGCTGCGCGATCAGGCCATGATCCCGGAAGTTCAGCGCCTGGCACGCCATATTCACGAACGTTATCCCCAGCAGGCAAAAGCCCTGATAGAACGCTGGATGCCGGAGACGGAACGCTATTCGAATGCGTAAAAAGCGGCGGCATTTGCACCGCCGCTTCATCAGTTAACCCGCAAAAATCGGCAACATCAGGTAGAGCTTAATCACCAGGGCATTGACAATATCGATAAAGAACGCACCGACCATCGGCACCACCAGGAAGGCCATATGTGAAGGGCCAAAACGTTCGGTGATCGCCTGCATGTTGGCGATTGCCGTGGGCGTTGCACCAAGGCCAAAACCACAGTGCCCCGCGGCCAGCACCGCCGCATCGTAGTTTTTCCCCATCATGCGCCAGGTGACAAAGATAGCGTACAACGCCATGAAGATGGTTTGCGCGACCAGAATCGCCAGCATCGGCAACGCCAGCGAAGCCAGCTCCCACAGTTTCAGCCCCATCAACGCCATCGCCAGGAACAGCGACAGGCTTACGTTACCAAGTACGGATACCGCGCGCTCAAAGACGCGGTAAAAGCCCAACATTGACAAGCCGTTGCTCAGAATCACGCCCACAAACAGCACGCAAACAAAGGTTGGCAATTCAAAAGCAGTGCCAGCCAAAAGTTGCGCAACGATTTTCCCTACCGTCAGACAGATAGCAATCAGCGCGATAGTTTCAATCAGTACCAGCGAGGTGATCATGCGCCCTACGTCGGGCTTTTCAAATGCGGTGGGGACTTCCTGGTCATCAGGTATGCCGTTCGGCGTGGTGGAGTGTTTCACCAGGTAACGCGCCACCGGGCCGCCAATCAGCCCACCCAGAACCAGACCAAACGTCGCACAGGCCATCGCCACTTCCGTCGCGTTGGTGAAGCCATAACGTTCAATGAACAATTTACTCCACGCTGCGCCGGTCCCGTGACCGCCAGAAAGCGTAATAGACCCCGCCAACAGCCCCATCAGCGGATCAAGCCCTAACAGGCTAGCCATGCCAATGCCGATGGCATTTTGCATCACCAACAGACCAACAACCACAATGAGGAAAATCCCCACTACGCGTCCACCGGCACGCAGGCTGGCAATATTGGCGTTCAGGCCAATGGTGGCGAAGAAAGCCAGCATTAATGGATCGCGCAAGGACATATCAAAATTAACTTCCCAGCCCATGCTTTTTTTCAACACCAGCAGAGCCAGTGCCACCAACAACCCTCCGGCAACCGGTTCTGGTATGGTGTATTTTTTCAGAAAGGAGACGGAATGGACCAACTTGCGCCCGAGCAGCAACGTCAGCGTTGCGGCAACAAGCGTTGCTAAAGTATCGAGATGAAACATAGTTACTCCTTTGTATCCGCACCACTCTTCATACTCGTCATACTTCATCGCGCAATCATAGTAAGACGAAATATGACGAGTATCGAGTCATGCTTTCCCGGTTCGAATTCTTAGCTGAAAATAAAAAAATGGCATGGATTTTAAGCAGAAAACAACCAAAAGTTATATAAAAAAGTGCATTTATCGCATTTAAATATTTAGAAGAATGATTGGCAAACGTTTGCTTTTGCCTTTCGGTCAGCTAAAATGCCCGCTTTGCTACCACGGGATTGTTTTCGATGTCTGTTTCCACCTTCGAGTCAGAAAATGCGCAACCGGTTGCGCAGACTCAAAACAGCGAACTGATTTACCGTCTTGAAGATCGTCCGCCGCTTGCTCAAACTCTGTTTGCCGCCTGTCAGCACCTGCTGGCGATGTTTGTCGCGGTAATCACGCCAGCATTGTTAATCTGCCAGGCGCTGGGTTTACCAGCACAGGACACGCAACACATTATTAGTATGTCGCTGTTTGCCTCTGGTGTGGCATCAATTATTCAAATTAAAGCCTGGGGTCCGGTTGGCTCCGGTTTGTTGTCTATTCAGGGCACCAGCTTTAACTTCGTTGCCCCGCTGATTATGGGCGGAACAGCGCTGAAGACCGGTGGTGCCGATGTTCCTACGATGATGGCGGCTCTGTTCGGCACACTGATGCTGGCAAGCTGCACCGAAATGGTTATCTCCCGCGTTCTGCATCTGGCGCGCCGCATTATTACGCCGCTGGTTTCCGGCGTCGTGGTGATGATTATTGGCCTGTCACTGATTCAGGTTGGGCTAACATCCATTGGTGGCGGTTATGCGGCCATGAGCGATAACACCTTTGGTGCACCGAAAAATCTGCTACTGGCGGGCGTGGTCTTAGCTTTAATCATCCTGCTTAATCGTCAACGTAACCCTTACTTACGCGTGGCCTCACTGGTCATTGCGATGGCGGCAGGATATGCACTGGCGTGGTTTATGGACATGTTGCCAGAAAGCAACGAGCCGATGACGCAAGAGCTGATTATGGTGCCAACGCCGCTCTATTACGGACTTGGTATTGAATGGAGCCTGCTGCTACCACTGATGCTGGTCTTTATGATCACCTCACTGGAAACTATTGGCGATATCACAGCCACCTCCGACGTTTCCGAACAACCGGTTTCTGGCCCACTGTACATGAAACGTCTGAAAGGCGGCGTGCTGGCAAACGGCCTGAACTCGTTTGTGTCGGCGGTGTTTAACACCTTCCCGAACTCCTGCTTCGGGCAGAACAACGGTGTGATCCAATTGACCGGTGTTGCCAGCCGTTATGTCGGTTTTGTCGTGGCGCTGATGTTGATCGTGCTGGGTCTGTTCCCTGCAGTGAGCGGTTTTGTCCAACACATTCCCGAACCTGTTCTGGGCGGCGCTACGCTGGTGATGTTTGGTACTATCGCCGCATCCGGTGTGCGTATCGTTTCTCGTGAGCCACTGAACCGTCGGGCGATTCTGATTATCGCGCTGTCGCTGGCGGTCGGTCTGGGTGTTTCTCAGCAGCCACTGATTTTGCAGTTTGCCCCTGACTGGCTGAAAAATCTGCTCTCCTCCGGGATTGCCGCTGGCGGTATCACTGCCATTGTACTGAATCTGATTTTCCCGCCAGAAAAGCAGTAATTTACTCGCGGCGGTAAAATTCTTTACCGCCGTAACCACTCTCTTTCTCCATTCCTGCCTTGAGGAATGCGCGTAAATCGTGCATAACTCCCTTATGTGCATTTCACGGGATGGAAGACCATGAAATTTATTGGGAAGCTGCTTCTCTACATTTTCATCACGCTGTTAGTGGCGATAGTTGGCCTCTATTTCCTTCTGCAAACCCGCTGGGGAGCAGAGCATATCAGCGCATGGATTTCCGAGAATAGCGACTATCATCTGGCCTTCGGGGCGATGGATCACCGTTTTTCCGCGCCGTCTCATATCTTGCTGGAGAACGTCACATTCGGTCGTGATGGTCAACCCGCCACTCTGGTTGCAAAAAGTGTCGATATCGCGCTAAGTAGTCGGCAACTGAGCGAGCCACGGCATGTCGATACTATCCTGCTGGAAAACGGGACGCTGAATCTCACCGACCAGACCGCGCCGCTACCGTTTAAAGCGGATCGTTTGCAACTGCGTGATATGGCATTTAACAGTCCCAATAGCGAGTGGAATCTTAGCGCACAGCGAGTCAATGGCGGCGTCGTTCCGTGGTCGCCGGAAGCCGGTAAAGTACTAGGCTCAAAAGCACAAATTCAGTTCAGTGCTGGCTCTCTGTCGCTCAATGATGTTCCTGCCACCAATGTGTTGATTGAAGGGAATATTGATAACGATCGCGTCACACTGACTAATCTGGGTGCCGACATCGCCCGCGGGACATTAACCGGAAATGCGCAGCGTAACGCCGACGGTAGCTGGCAGGTGGAAAATCTGCGCCTGGCGGATATCCGTCTGCAAAGCGAAAAATCGCTCACCGACTTCTTTGCGCCCTTGCGCTCTGTCCCGTCATTGCAGATTGGCCGCCTGGAAGTGATCGACGCCCGCCTGCAAGGCCCGGACTGGGCGGTGACCGATCTCGATCTCAGCTTGCGCAATATGACCTTTATTAAAGATGACTGGCAGACACAGGAAGGCAAGCTGTCAATGAACGCCAGCGAGTTTATTTATGGTTCGCTGCATTTATTTGACCCGATTATAAACGCGGAATTTTCCCCGCAAGGCGTAGCACTGCGCCAGTTCACCAGCCGCTGGGAAGGGGGGATGGTCAGAACGTCAGGAAACTGGCAGCGCGATGGAAAAACGCTGATCCTCGACGATGCAGCGATTGTTGGACTGGAATATACCTTACCTAAAAACTGGCAACAGTTGTGGATGCAGCAAACTCCCGCCTGGTTAAACACTCTGCAACTGAAGAGATTCAGCGCCAGCCGCAATCTAATCATTGATATTGACCCAGCCTTCCCGTGGCAGCTCACAGCGCTGGATGGATACGGCGCGAATCTGACACTGGTAGCCGATCATAAGTGGGGCGTCTGGAGTGGCACGGCAAATCTGAATGCTGCCGCTGCAACATTCAATCGTGTTGATGTGCGCCGCCCGTCGCTGGCGCTAACCGCCAACAGCAGCACGGTGAATATCAGCGAACTTAGCGCGTTTACCGAGAAAGGCATTCTGGAAGCCACTGCCAGCGTCTCACAAACGCCGCAGCGCCAGACCCATATCAGCCTGAACGGACGCGGTGTGCCGGTGAATATTCTGCAACAGTGGGGATGGCCAGAGTTACCGATTACGGGCGATGGCAATATTCAGCTCACCGCCAGCGGCGATATTCAGGCCGATGCACCGCTAAAACCCACGGTTAACGGACAGCTCCACGCCGTAAATGCTGAAAAACAACAAGTGACCCAAACCATGAATGCTGGCGTGGTTTCCAGTGGTGAAGTTACATCGACGGAGCCGGTACAGTAAAATCAATCTCGCCGGGTACGACACAGACGTACCCGGTATTTCTTCAACAAATTACAGCGTAATTGTCAGCTCATTCCCTTGCGGGGTCACCACCACACCCAACTCACTTTCAGCCTGCGAACCACCTTGCAGACCATTTACTTTAGCGATATTGCGCAAGCACAGCGTCCAGTTCTTCGCTTCTCCCGTACCAGTCACAGTAATGATGTTGCCAGTACGTGCCGCTTTCAGGATGAAGATCACCGAACCATCAGCGGCTGGGACTTCGCAGACGGCTTCACGCCCGTCTTGCAGATTAAAGAGCTGGAAAGCCGTGCCTTCGTGCCACGCATAATCGGGGCGTTGTTCATTGTTGCCCAGCCCCAGTAGGGTGTTATCACGCACATATACCGGCAGACTCTGAAAGCCGTGTTGTTGTTTATGCCAGCGGCTGCCGTCTATTTCATCGTTATGCCACAGGTGCGTCCAGCGACCTTCAGGCAAGTAGAATTGCACATCGCCAGCTTCAGTGAACACCGGCACGACCATCACGCTGCCGCCCAACATGTATTGGCGATCAAGGTAATCACAGGCCGGATCGTCCGGAAACTCCATCACCATTGCGCGCATCATCGGCGTACCCAGCGCGTTCGCACGAGCAGCTTCACGATAAAGATACGGCATCATGCGGCATTTCAGTTGCGTGAAGAAGCGCACCACGTCACAGGACTCATCATCGTAGGCCCACGGCACACGATAAGATTTGCTGCCATGTAAACGGCTATGGCTGGAGAGCAAACCAAACGCGCACCAGCGTTTGTAAACGTGCGCCGGAGCGGTATTCTCAAAGCCGCCGATATCGTGGCTCCAGAAGCCAAAACCAGAAAGGCCAATAGACAAACCTCCGCGCAGGCTTTCCGCCATTGATTCGTAATTGGCGTAGCAATCACCGCCCCAGTGCACCGGAAATTTCTGCGCACCTACGGAAGCCGAGCGGGCAAACAAGACGGCTTCTTCCTCGCCAACGGTTTCCTTCAGCACGTTCCATACCAGTTCGTTGTAGATGTATGCATAATGGTTATGCATTTTCTGTGGATCACAACCGTTAAACCACTGAACGTCTGTTGGAATACGTTCGCCAAAGTCGGTCTTAAAACAATCGACACCCATCGCGATCAGACCTTTCAGTTTATCGGCGTACCATTTGCAGGCATCCGGATTAGTAAAGTCATAAATCGCCAGCCCTGGCTGCCATTTATCCCATTGCCATAGCGAGCCGTCCGGGCGTTTGAGTAAATAGCCTTTCTCTTGTAACTCCTTAAAGACTGGAGATTTCTGCCCAATATAGGGGTTAATCCAGACGCAGATTTTCAGCCCTTTTGCTTTCAGGCGGCGGATCATGCCTTCCGGGTCCGGAAAGGTCAGCGGATCCCACTCAAAATCGCACCATTGGAAGGCTTTCATCCAGAAACAGTCAAAGTGGAAAACATGCAGCGGCAGATTGCGTTCCGCCATACCATCGATAAAACAGTTAACCGTCGCTTCGTCGTAGTTAGTGGTAAATGAAGTGGTTAACCACAGACCGAAGGACCACGCGGGCGGCAGCGCCGGACGGCCGGTAAAACGGGTATAACGATCAAGTACCGCTTTCGGCGTCGGGCCGTCGATAACAAAGTATTCGAGGTATTCACTCTCCACGCTGAACTGCACTTTGGAGACTTTCTCCGATCCCACTTCAAAAGAGACGCATTGGGGATGATTGACCAGTACACCATAACCACGGTTAGTCATGTAGAACGGGATATTTTTATACGCCTGTTCAGTACTTGTGCCGCCATCCCGGTTCCAGGTTTCTACCGTCTGACCATTGCGCACCAGGGCAGTAAAACGCTCTCCCAGCCCGTAAACCGTTTCACCGACGCCAAGATCCAGCCGCTCAAACATATAATTTCGTTGATTATTAGTGTCCTGCACATAGCCATTATTTTTCACCTGGCTACCGGTAATACGTTCGCCATTACGCAGAAAATCCAGTGACCAGAACTCACCTTTACTGACACGCGCGCTTAAGTTGCCACTTTTAAACTCAGCGTAACTTTCTGTGTTTTCGATTGTGACATTCGCGTCCTGCAAAATATTGAGCGGATAATGAGGGCCGTTATCCAGCGCCCCCTGAAAATGCTCAATCCGTACACCGACAATACCTTCCTGTGGGGAGAAAAAACGCAGCGTAAATAAAGGCGTGTCAAGCTGCCAGGTACGTTCACGCACATCACGGGGGGCAGCATAGACCACCATTTCATCACCCTGCTGTTCAACCTCGAACACCTGAAGCGGGTGAATCAAATTGAGGCCAGGTTGAATCAACCAGTTTCCGTCGCTAATTTTCATTGCCGTTCCTTAGTTCTGCACTTCTTGAGAGGTGAATTGCTGCTGGCAACGGCGTTTGCCCTGAGCCAACTGTTCCATAACGGTTTTCAGATTGTGCGTTGTGAGAGAGTAGTAGCGTTTAGCGACAATCGCGCTCAGCAAATAACAGATCGCCGGAACAATCGTGAATAGCGCGATAATGATGCTAATTGTGGCGCTGTTCTGCGCTTTTTCTGCTGCATCATATCCACCGTAAGCCAGCATCCATCCGATAAGTGCGCCTCCGAAGGCCAACCCCAGTTTGAGCACAAACAGCGTGCCAGCAAAACTGATCCCGGTGAGTCGTTTACCATTACACCACTCGCCGTAGTCAACGGTATCGGACATCATTACCCACTGGATAGGTGTCACCAGTTGATGCAACACACCAATCACGAAGATGAAGACAAACATGGTGATGCTGGCCTGCATGGGAACGAAGAACATCGCGAGGCTAATCACGGCCAGCAGGGCGTTCGTCCACCAGAAGACAGAGACTTTACATTTCCAGTCGGTCAGTGGTTTTGCCAGTGCGGAACCAATCAGGTTACCCACGCAATAAGTGGTGAGAAAAGCGACAAACACTTCCGGCGTACCCAGAATCCACGTGACGTAATACATCATCGCCCCACCACGTACACACACCGCCAGAATATTAAAAATGGTGAGAATACCGACAATACGCCACTGGTCGTTTTGCCAGATATCACGTAAATCTTCCCGCATAGGCGTCGTCGTAGGTGGCGCTTCAACGCGTTCTTTAGTGGTGAAGAAACAGAAAGCCAGCATCATAAATGCCACCACGGAAAGCACCGCGATGCCGCCCTGGAAACCGAGTGGTTTATTATCACCACCAATTAAATTAACCAGCGGCATCATCAGCACAGTGGAGAGCATGCCTCCCGCGGTCGCCAGCACAAAACGCCAGGATTGCAGCGAGATACGCTGAGTCGGGTCATTGGTAATTACACCACCCAATGCGCAGTAAGGGATATTGACGACGGTATAAAGTAAGGTAAGTAGGGTATAAGTAATTGCTGCATAGATCATTTTACCGTTCATACTGAGATCTGGCGTGCTATATGCCAGTACACAGACCACACCAAATGGCAGTGCGCCAAACAGTACCCACGGTCGAAATTTACCCCAGCGAGAGCGCGTTCGATCGGCCAGCAACCCCATGCAAGGATCGGAAATCGCATCCAGTGCACGAGCGACCAAAAACATGGTTCCGACAAATCCGGCAGGAATACCAAAAATATCGGTGTAAAAGAACATCATATATAACATTACGTTATCGAAGATAATGTGGCTGGCGGCATCTCCCATGCCATAACCAATTTTCTCTTTAACGGACAACACTTCACTCTTCATCTGCTTTTCCTTGATGCTACGGGGTGCTGAGACCGATAAAGAGTTTTGTAAACCATCCCTGCCAGAGTGAATATTCCGATATCTGGTTATTAATTTATGATTCTTGTTTTATGTGATCGTGGTAGCGATAAACCTACCCATATATCATTGGAATATATGATATTTATGTTAATTATAATGGGTTAGTGATAAAGCTTTGCGCATATTGCCCGGAAAAAAATGAACCAGGGGATGTAGAAACTCAAGGAAGTAGCTATAATGCGCCCCGCCTCCATGTAGCAATCGAGGCGCGGAAGATCGTCGTCTCCGGTGAGGCGGCTGGACTTCAAATCCAGTTGGGGCCGCCAGCGGTCCCGGGCAGGTTCGACTCCTGTGATCTTCCGCCAAAATGCCTCTTCTGAACTCTCCCGACGTCAACCCCCCCTTCTAATCCCTTATATATCAGGCTTTCTTTGTATCCTGAGGTCAACAGGAGTCAACATACTTCAATATACCTTTGGGGGCATAATTGGGGGAACTAAATATTGAAAGGAAAACTCATGCCACCAAAATAATAAAAAAAACTTTATAATCAAATAATAACATCATCTGATACCCATAGTAGACCTTGCAAATTTTCTATCGGCAGAAAGCCTTCTGCTCATAAATTCAACAGGCCCAGAATACTTGTCGAATAGACGGGAAAGGGTAAAAACATCTCGTTCCGCGACATACATCGAATGTGATGTTTAATCAAGGCCATCAAATTAAGAGAGGATGCACAAAAAAATCAAGAATGGTTACGATCGGGCGCATATAACACTCTAGAAAGAGAGCAATGTTACTAAGGACAGCCCCCTCAACTGAGTCTATCAGAACATAATAACTTAACTGTCAAAATGACCAAGTTGCCCCTTTCCCTTACATATAAACAAACTCTGGTTACCAAAACATTCTTGCATTAAGGAGGAAACAAAGATGCCGTTAACTGATGCAAAAGTACGCGCATTAAAACCCAGAGAAAAAGCATATCGCATAAGCGACGCAGGCGGATTATACGTTGAAGTTGCTCCCAATGGCTCACGCTACTGGCGCATGAAATATCGCATTGCGGGTAAAGAAAAACGCCTCGCTTTTGGCGTCTACCCCGATGTTTCTCTTGCTGACGCCCGTGAAAAACGTGATGCGGCTAAGAAGATTCTGGCGGCAGGTGGAGATCCTGGAGAAACTAAAAAAGCCGAGAAACTTGCACAGAAACTGAATACAGAAAACACCTTTGAAGTCATTGCTCGCGAGTGGCATCAGTCTAAAGCAGATCGCTGGTCCCTACGCTACCGTGCAGAAATCATTGACACCTTTGAAAAAGACATCTTCCCCTATATTGGCAAACGTCCCATCGCAGATATTAAACCAATGGAGCTACTAGAAACTTTACGTAAAATGGAGAAACGTGGAGCGTTGGAGAAAATGCGTAAAGTTCGTCAACGCTGTGGAGAAGTATTCCGTTTTGCAATCATTACTGGTAGAGCGAGTTACAACCCCGCCCCCGATCTTGCCGGTGCGTTAGCTACACCAAAGAAAGTGCATTTCCCATTCCTTACTGCTAATGAGCTTCCTTACTTCCTTAACGATCTAGCAGGTTATACCGGCAGTATCATCACAAAAACAGCGACTCAGATCATCATGTTAACTGGCGTACGTACGCAAGAATTGCGCTTTGCTCGCTGGGAGGATATCAATTTTGAAACAAAGTTGTGGGAAATTCCAGCAGAAATGATGAAGATGAAACGTCCTCATATTGTGCCGCTTTCAGAACAAGTCATTACTCTATTTAAGCTGCTTGAGCCAATATCAAAACATCATTCGTTGGTGTTTATCGGCAGGAACGATCCTCGCAAGCCTATAAGCAAGGAAAGTATTAATCAGGTTATTGAGTTACTGGGATATAAAGGTAGGCTAACCGGACATGGCTTCCGCCACACCATGAGTACCATTTTACACGAACAGGGTTTTAATTCCGCGTGGATCGAAACACAGTTAGCCCATGTAGATAAAAATGCTATCAGGGGAACTTATAACCATGCTCAGTATCTCGATGGCCGCCGTGAAATGATGCAATGGTACGCTGACTACATAGATTCACTTTCTGAGCAAACCTGATGAATGAAAGTTCAGTGACAAAAAAATAATGAATAACCATCCTGCACCGACAGCAGGATGGCTTTATTTATGTTTCCTTTTTTATTTTCTCACACTGCCTGAACCCACATCGGGGGAGCCAAGATGTGGACTCCACATCTTGTACCACTCAACAAACAGGCTGTAGCCATACTGGCAGAACTTCAGACATGAGCAAATGAAAATGGTCTGATATTTACGGGAGCACATGACCCACGTAAAGCAATCAGTGAAAACACCGTAAATAACCCCCTCAGGGTGATGGGGTATGGTATGACACAACCCAAAAAATCTGTGGTCATGGATTCCGGGCGATGGCGTGCAGTGCATTGAATCAGGTTTGTGGTCCCGCGATGCAGTGGAACGTCAGATGAAGCCATCAGGAGCATAATGGCGTACGTGCTGCGTATATCTATAAAGCAGAACATCTGGAAAAACATCGACTGATGCTACAGTGGTGAGCAGATTTTCTGGATGCGAACAGAAAACAATGTATCAGCCCGTTTGAATATACAAAGATTAACAATCCATTAAAATAGTAGTAATTCCCGAACAATATGCCCGGGGTACTTTGAATGACTATTTTTCTTTGGGAATAATTAAGAAGTAACCGAGGGAGCTAAACCCAGCTTTAACAATAGAGCGACTTAAACAACTTGCATCCCTAATTCAAAATATCAGGGATGATGTGATTGATTTACATAATGAAGAGCTTAGTGATGCTGTTTGCGTAACCCGACAAAGTATACATCAGTAATAAAATGACGTTCGAGCACCCGCTGATGATGTGCGGAATGCACTGGCAGAGTTTCTTCAGGTTTCCACCGACTTTTTCGGGATACCTCTTTCTGGTGACATTAAGCCAGAGCAATGCCATTTTCGTAAAAGTCAGACAACGCCTGCTAATGTTAAAGAGCGGGTTCAGACATACAGTACTATTCTTGAGCAGCTCGTTGCTGAGTTACATGAACACCTGGATATGCCAGAGAACGGTTTTAATTTGATTGATAATAGTAAGATTGTAGAATTAACACCGCAATTGATAGAAAAGATTGCTGAGGGGCTCGTATTCGTTGGGGGTTAACACCTGATGATCCTATAGATAATATGGTTAATGTTGTTGAGAATCAGGGGGCAATTGTTACCTGTTTTGATGGCGTGTCTGAAAAAGTCGATGCTTTATCTGTTAATAGAAAATTTCCTACAATAATTCGCAATATCGCGAAAGAAAGCGCCTGCCGAATGCGTTTTGACTTGGCTCATGAATGTGGTCATTTAATAATGTATGATGGTATTGAGACTGGATGTAAAAAGACAGAGAGAGGCTGATGCTTTTGCTAGTGCTTTCTTATTTCCTCGAAAGCCTTTTGCCAGAGAATTTCCAGTCGGCTTAGACATTGGGGAGTGATTGACTGGAAAAAAGAGTATGCTTTAAAAGCTCGATGGAAAGTTAGTGCTAAAGCAATTATTTATAGGACACATTTCTTGGGTTTATTAACTCCCAGCAATATAGAAGTGCTATTGTTTGGTTCAATCAAACACGACAAACAAAAAAGGAAAATTGGACGATCAAATTCCATTAGAAGAGTCTCATGTTCTTGAGAAAAGTTTAACCATTTTAAAAGAACATCTGGGTATATCTTTCGACATGTTAGCTGAAAGGATTAAGATCAAACCAGAATTATTGGCCGATATATCAGGTGTAAAATACGTACCTGATATAGATGATGTGTATTAGCTCAGACCTGATCTGACAGTTACCGGTTATTTATACAGGTATCTGTCAGATTACATCTGGCTTAAATTTTTCTCGGCCCAGATGCGCTTTCCATCAAGTAACGTTTCCATTGGCGTCCGCCCATTGCACATTTTTCCCTGATGGGTTCGCTCATTATTATAGTGAGCCAGCCATTCATCAAGATCCGACTGTAATGTATCAAGATCGCCGTACAGTTTTTTACGGAACGTTACCTGATAAAATTCGTTCAGGATTGTTTTATGGAACCGCTCGCAGATGCCGTTGGTCTGCGGGGACATCGCCTTTGTTTTCGTGTGTTCTATATCGTTTATTGCCAGATAAAGCTGATAATCATGCTGCTCTACTTTGCCACAGTACTCCGTGCCTCTGTCGGTCAGTATTCTCAGTATTCGGCAGGCCCTGAGACGCATAAAACGGCAGTACACGATCATTCAGTAAGTCAGCCGCGGTAATCGGTGTTTTGGTGAAGTAAAGCTTACAGTGAGCCACTTTCGAGTACGTATCAACGAACGTCTGCTGATAAATACGCCCGACACCTTTCAGGTTGCCTACATAGAACGTGTCCTGCGAACCCAGATATCCCGGATGAGCCGTTTCGATTTCGCCACAGGCCTCGTCATCACTGGCTTTACGCTCCAGTGCTGCGATCTGGCTGTCAGTTAGCTCAATGCCATCACGGGCTACTTTTTCTTCCAGTGCTTTCAGACGTTTTTTGAAATTCTCAAGGTTATGGCGTAACCAGACAGAATGGACACCACTGCCGGAGATAAAAACGCCCTGTTTACGCAGCTCGTTGCTGGTCCGATGCTGACCGTGTGCAGGGAAAGCGACGGCGTAATCAACAACAGCCTGTTCAGTTGCCTCATCGGTACGGTTCTTAAGGTTAGGAGCACGGCGACTACGATTAATCAGCGCATCCACACCGCCTTCATCGGCCAGTTCGCGGTAACGATAAAACATATCACGCGAAACGCCCATGATTTTACAGGCTTTTGATACGTTGCTGAGTTCTTCAGCCAGATTGAGCAAACCTGCTTTGTGTTTGATAACGGGATTGTAGTATGAAGCATGAGAGTTACCTCGTGTTTTGTATAAGGATTCGACACCCATATCAAAACCGGTAACTCTCAACCTTTCAAGGCTCAGTGTCAGATCAAGTCGCGACTAATACAGATGATGTTTATGACGATATTGTTGTTCCTTTTAAATTTTGACGTTTTTTGTCCTGTATGGCCCTTAATGTTTAAGGGTCTAAGATTGCTTTCTTATTTTGAACAGTAGATAATTGGAATTGCGTTTACTTCTTTTACTGCATGAGAAAACGAAGATAATATCCATAGCAATTGTGTAATATGACCATTCACCTTCTCTCCTCTGGATATCTTATCAAACTCACCCTTTATTTCATTCTTTGATACAAAGGAACAACTCAAAATGCATTTTCTATGCAACTTAAAATCCTTTAATAGATTAGAAAGATATTTATCCAGACCATTTAAATTTCCTTTTCTGGTCCGGTTTATATTTGTCTCACCTTTTGTTGAGTTATATTTTCCTACAAATTTAGCATCGATTTTTTTCATAAAATCCGCTTTGTTAAAATTCATGTATCCTAAGTTCTTGACAGCTTGACCAACAACATCATGCAAGTTACTAGCGGAAGTACTAACTGGTCCATGCTTTGAATGAATGAAATTGATACATGAGTCATTTTTATTAAAGGTTATATGATCAGCCCATTCATTGCCTAAATCATCACAAAAAATATAGTCATCATTTTTATGTATCTTCTCAACTAGATTAAACATTGAATTTTTCGAAAACTGGACACTATTTTTCCTAAAACTACCTTTTTCGCTAGTTACGGAATCCATCTTTTCCACGGGTCTTAGCATATCTAGTATGCTATTTATTTCTGCAATACCTGAGTCATCTTGAAAACAGTTGCCAATAAAATACATATAACGGGGATCATCAAAAGTAATACTATAAAATCCATTTTTTATTATATAACTTTGTAGCGTAACATTACTTCCTGATACATTTACTTTAAATGACCTCAAGAATGATGAGTCGAAGGTTAAAGTTTTATTATTTACTCTAATTAATGCTCGACCAAATTTAGTTTTTATTTTTCCTTCTGGATCTATTGGATAAACTCTTTCGAGATGCTTTATCAATCGCTCTAATTCATCTGTTTTTAGTTCAATTTCTATTCCTTTTTTATTTTTATATCTAATGTCAATATCATCTTCGATTAGTTGGTCATATAAAGATGAGCTTTCAATTAAAATTGCATTTGGTTTTGTATGTTCAAGCACTTCATGAAGTTTCTTCTGCTTCGCGAATGCATCTAAAAAATCCTTTTCGCCTCCACCATCTTTTATTAGAGAAAGTTGATTGCAAACCCAGAGAGCTAAGTTATCAAAGTTAATTCTATTAGATGACTCGACTAAACGCCCAGTTCCTGAAATAGTTCTTACAGTTGATCCTTGCCTAAATTTCAAGAATAGCGGTATTGATCTTCCGGCAGCATGAGTAGAAAACGTGCCCTTTAAATCCGGAGCTTCATAGGTTCGCTGTCTTATCGCCTTGTCCGATACCGTCATGTTTCTTAAGGATATTCTTTGGAAAGAAACATCAGAATCATTGAAAGTCTCAGCTATCATTGTGTTAGTTATTAGATCAAAATTTTTCTCAATTTTTTCAGATATATTAGAACAGCTTTTTTTGATAATACTAATGCAATTTTCAAATTCAAAAATAATAATAAACGCATGAATTCTATCATATAGGCCAACCTCACCTTCATCTTTTCCAATGAAGTAAACTGGTCTAATTGTAGGGAATATTCTGACAGAATATAAATAAGGTATATTTTTATCAATTAAATTACTTTTAACTCTAAATTCATTTAGTATATATAAAGCATCAGGTTCTATATTATCATCAGAAGCGTTCAATATATCAAGAATAAATGCGTCTTTTATTGGTTTATTTCCCTTTGAAATATAAAACTGTGCATTTTTGGTTAATTCTAATTTCTCAAGCATCATAATATCCTTAAAGATAACAACACAGAATATATTAGAGAATATAGTATAATAAAGATAATCTACTTTATTAATAAGAATTAATCAATTCATTATATGTATTCTTGAGATCAACGTAACCGTTTTCACTAATATTCATAACAATGTCAAAATAATCTCTTTGCCACTAAATGATGTACGTGGCTGTCTGTGAGCACTATCACAACTGGCGATAAACGCCATGCTCAACTCCTTCTAGTTCAGATTAGAATTCACGTCCAACAAGGTAAATCGCATCCACCAGCAGCGTATGCCGCTTCAGCTCTGAATAACATCCCTTCCAAGCTGTCAAACAAGAACAACTGGTTGGAATCCGTTCGGATATCCGCCTGTCCGACATAACCTCTCTCTGCCAGCCACTCATTCATTTCATGTTCCAGAGACAGATTGATGAAATCGTAATCAAGCCTTGTCATTTCCGTTTTCTTTGCACATATTTTCAGGCACGGGGTAAAGTATAAAAAAGTCGCCCTGCCACTGCCAGAGCAATATTCCCCCTGATGGCCGTATCAGAGATGGTATGCTGGTACTTTACGGGTTGTTCCCGTCAGTTTATCGTGCACCTTCACGGTCGTAGTCACCACCGACATTCCGGCTTTTCTCAGCCTCAGGACATCAGCCGCAATACGCTGATTACCAAACCAGAACAGGTCGTCCAGAGCAGTCACCAGTACCCCACCTCCAGCGCATACTTCTGCCGTTCACGGGGCGCTTTCACTTCCCGGGCAACCTGCTGATATGGCGATGATGTGTTTTCATTCGCAACCACGCGACGAAGACGATGAGACAGATGATCCCGGTATGTATCCGGCACACCGGAAAGACTGGCCTTCAGGCTGTATACGCAGCCAAAACATTTATCGTTGAATACCATATTTTTCTGGCTGATGTCCCATTCTTCACGCACGCGGCAATCAGTTGTGGTGTCCGGGTAAGCAACAAGCGAAAAGGCAGTTCAAAACTGATGACGTAATCCACATTCAATAGAGCAATACGTAGTCGCTCTTCTGGCCCGGCCTCTGCCTGCCGACACTCCTCCAGAACATCCTGCCACTGCCGGCGAAGATGGGGGGGATTCATTCAGCTCTGTAAAAAAGTATTTATCCGCCAGATAATCAATTCGTATACGCACGCTGAAAAGATTCCGTATAAAGATTCAGCTGACAAAACTTTATAAGCCCTTAAGAATCAACGGAAGCACTGATGGTTCTGTCTGGTAATTACCGGGCAATTGTTGCCATAACCGATGGCATAAAAGAATTGGCTGAATATGTTTAATAGTGTCCCCTGTTTTAAATACTCCGGATGGGGCTACTTCAACGATGAAAACGGCTTCAACACTGATTTTCCTGAGTTAGCGCTCAAGCGTCTGATATTTTTAGGCGTCTTGATTCGTGCCCCACTCATTAATGAATCTGCTATTATTTATCGACCATAATTCAACCTTCATTTGACGATGGGTTGAATATATCAAAATCATATGATTATACCGTTCTGTGTACTGGTCCAGAACTACTGTCAGATAAAAAGAAAATATAACATCTGCCATGTGTGTTCCGGTACTCTGTTTTACTGCCTGATGTTATTGTTATCAACGCCTTGTCAGTTCTAACCTCTGTATATTAACCATTCCTGATGATTCTGCCCGTTTCACATCAAGTTGTGCAACATCAAGTGCATATTTATTTCTCAACTCATTTAACCACTCCAGCAAATCGTTAAAAACTACCGCTCCGGTCCGGACCTGAATATACTCTCCTCGTGCATCCATCCATGTAATCGCAATCCCGCGAGATAACGCACTGTCACAGATGATCTGCGATATCTGTGCAGGCGTTGTTGTGGTGGATTTTCGCGCCGCAATAATGTCCGGCGCGGCGCTCTTCAGTCGCGCGTTCATCTCCACCAGCTGTTGCAGCATCGTCTTCTGTTGCTCAATCCGTTCGCTCAAAGGCTGCCAGATGAGGACGTAATATCCGGCGCTAAACAGAAACACCGCCGCTGCCAGTAACATGCCCTTTTCACGCGGCGAACGCCCCGCCAGGTGTTGAGCCAGCCAGTGTTCGCCACGGCTTAACTGGCGCTCACGCCATTGCTGAAAATAGTGAATAAATTTATCGCGTAACATGTTATTTCCTCCGCAACGTTACGCCGCCGGAAACTGCATCACCCTCTTTCTGTAACGCGTCCTGTTGCACAACAAAATCTGCTGCCAGCGCGGTACGCAGTTTGTCAAAGCTGGCAAAATTCGCGACCCGCAGCTGAAAATGAAGCGTCTGGCGTTTTTGATCAAAGGTGAAACCACACATCTCAATGTCGGAAAGTGACGCTGATTTCAGGGTGCCGGCGATCGCTGACAACTCAGCGAGCAGATCGGTATCATCAGTTTGTGGGCGATATTTTTTCAGCACCATCGCCAACTGAGAGCGCAGATTCACAATCCGCTTCTGCTCCGGGAATAGAGTTAAGAACTGTTTCTCCACCTTGGCACGGCTTTGCGCCACCTGCTCGCTGACGCTCCATAATGTCACGCCCCGCTCCATTGCAAGCGCAACCAGAATCAGCAATATCGGCAGAACCATCACCCGCCAGCGCGCCCACTGTTTTCGGTAGCTGGCGCAGGGTTGCCACGTTCCTGTCAGCAGATTCCCTGCGGGTTCTCCGGATGTGGCAATGGCTGGCAGGGCCGTCACTGTCAGGCGTTCAGCGTCTGCACCCGCCCATGCAGATAGTTCTTCCGGTGCAATGCCGACTACGGTTAGGGAAAGCGGTAAATCCTGCTCATTGAGCTGTGCGCGGAACATGACTGGAGCCAGCGCCAGCCCGGCGCTCCATCCCCGGCATTCATCGATGCGGCAGATAACCCGTTGCGCATCGCCAGCCATATAACCACAGGGAATGGACATCCAGTCCGGCGCGACGATCGCGCGGGTGATGCCGTTTTCCTGCAACCACTGCGCAATGTTACGCATATGCTGCTGGTGAATCACTGCCACGGTTGCCCGTTGCTGGTCGATTTTCAACGGGGCGAAATGCAGTTCGTCGATATCCTGATTCAGATCTTCTTCCAGTAAGGCGGGCAGAATTGTCGGTATCTGCCTGCGGGGGATATCAGGCAGTTCAGCCTGCCAGACGCTGATCCATTCGCCGGGAATGTAGAGCCGAATCGCATCAGTTTGCAGCCATTGCTGAAGCTGTTCGTTGCCGACGTCAGACCAGATACCGTGCTCCGCGTCGGCAGTACGGCGTTGCCAGCGGACAGGATCGGAGACGCAAAGCGGGAAAAAAATCTCAGGCATGGAGCTCACTCACTTTCTCCTGTCTGATGCCAGAGAACAGAAAAGTATTGCGGCCCCGTGCGGGCAATTAACGAGTTCATCGTCAGTTCAGTCTCATTCACGGTGATATCTGAACGCAACCAGAAATAACGGCTGCTCACAGTCAGAAACTCCCCGGCCTGCTTTCTGACATTCTCGTCAACCCGTTTAAGGTATGGACTGGCAAGAAAGTGTCCGACATTGCGCCATCCTTTTCCCGGACGCTGTTGCAGTAATGCCCGTGCCTGAGCTGGGCTTAATCCCGGACCGAACAGTGCCTCAAGAATTACACTTTGTGAGAGATCAAGCGAATTGATATTAATTCGCTGCCTGTTCATCGGTAGCACGCAGACCAGTGGTTTTATTTTCTGATAGAGCGCGGCATCCATTCCCTGTATAACACGTAGTTCGCTGATATCCGTCAGCGGCTGCTTTGCCGGCCAGAAAGGCACGGGGTGGGAAAGATATTCACTGTCCTGCTGCGTCTGCCCGTCACGATCTCCTCCGATAAAGGCCTGAAGACTTTCAGTAATCTGCGCAGCCCGCCGGGCAGGCACATCAAGGCGGGAAATCAGAGTAATAAGTTGTCCTTCGACCTCCCCTGACACCTTCGACGGCTGAACGAGGGCATTCAGGTTAAAGCAGGCCTGTGCATCGCGTAGCGTGACGGCTATTTTCCCCTGTGACAGTGGAAATAAATGTGACCCGATACTCCACGAATATATCGGTGTATTTTCTTCATTTTTCAGATTTTCATTTAATATGCTCAGCGCCAGGCTTTCTGCGCTGACGGCATACCATGTTGCCTGTTGATAATCCTGCAGGCTACGCATTCTGTCTGTCTGCCACGATATACGGTGAGAGAGGCCGGTACACACTGATGCCATCACTGCCAGTAACAGCAGCACCATCACCAGCGCCATACCACGCCCGGGAAGAAAGCCATTCATGATGACAGAGCCCCATGTAACAACCAGATTCGTTCAATATCACCCCATTGTGGCGAATGCAGGATCATACGTACTGCTGCAGGGATCGTCTGCTGTGACGACCAGTCCTCCAGCCAGCGCGTGCCGTCGTGGAACTGCAAACGGAGCAAATCCGCCGGGAAAAGTTTTTGTATTGTCGGCTCCACACTGTCCGCTGCGTCCGTCAGCGGCCACACAAGACGTTCAAGATAACCATTGCGAATACGGTAACCCACGGTAAGCAGATTACTGCGCGGCAGACGCATCAACGGATTGACCACGCCGCCGCGCACAAAACGTACTCCTTCACTCTCAGACGCCAGCACGCCAGCGCCTGCCAGCAACGCAGGTTCCCGCTGCCCCTGCTCGCCTCTTACCGGTCGCGGCATCATTTGTGTCAGATCGTGGGTCAGAAAACTCATCGTCTGCTGCACGATGCGTAGTTTTTTATCATGTCCCGCGACGACGCTGTTCGCATGCGTGATGCCGCTTGTCACCTGCTGTGTCATTAATGCCAGTGAGGAAAAAATGGCTATCGCAATCAGCATTTCCAGTAACGTAAAACCAGCGCGAGTCCTTTTCACTGCTGGCCTCCCACGGCGCTGAACCAGGCGCGTCGTGACTGAATCACCGACGAAAAGTCTTCGTGACGACTGACTTCAATATCCACCGCCTGTAACAGTGTGTTGTCTGTTTTCTGTGGGATCGTTCGCCAGTACCAGCGGCTTCCAGCCATATCGCTCTCGCCCTGATGCCCGACCGCCCGCTGCTCGCGGGTCATCAGGTAGAGCAGTGCGGTCTGGTTTTCAGCCACCCAGCCTGCTACCGTTTTCTCCTCAAGCACCTGCTGATTACTCAGCGTGCCGCTGGCAATCTGTAACACCGCCATGACAGCCAGCGCAAAAATCACCAGTGCAATCATCACTTCCAGTAACGTAAATCCGTGCTTCATTGCATCCTCTCATCACACGAACCGGGCAATAATGTGCCATCATGCACCAGTTTCACCGCCTGGCATTCGCTTTGCTCTGCAGAATAAAAGCGCAGCGTAAATGGCGTGGCCGGCTCAAAGGGAAAAAAACGGATCTGCGGCGTCTTCTTTTTCGCCTCTTTTTGCAGCTCCAGTTCAATATCGTGCAGCGTCAGGCGACGACGCTGCAGCTCCAGCGCATACTCCTTCTGCCAGATATCACTGCCGGGTTGTAACAGCATCTGCACCTGTTCTGGCACCGTAACCTGTGCCGATAACCGGGTCGCGGAAACAGGCAACCACTGCCCGTGACGACGCTGCATAAACTGGTAGCCGGACGGCTCGATTAACACACCGACAGCCAGCCCTTCAGTCACCGCTTTATCTTTCAGTTGTTCAAACCGGCTCAGGAAATCCTGCGCTGCTTTTTTCGCGGGCGATTCGTAAGGGGTCGCCAGCGTCTGTACCATGCCCGCACTGGCAAGGCCGATAAGGAAAATCACCAGCATGATTTCCAGAAGTGTGAATCCGCGTTCAGGCACTTGCTACTGAAGCTCCTGTAAATTCCAGTTACCGATATCTGCCGCAGCACCTTCCCCGCTTTCCTGACCGTCCGCCCCTAAGGTGTAAACATCAAACACTCCTTTTTCACCCGGACTGAGATACTGATAATCATTGCCCCACGGATCCTTTGGCAGTCGTTTGATGTATCCACCGGTACGGTAGTTGCGGGCGTCCGCCATATTGGCCGGTTGCTGGATCAGCGCCTCCAGCCCCTGCTCGGTGGTCGGATAACGCCCGTTATCCAGTCGGTACATATCCAGCGCATTCTCCAGTGCCACGATATCGCTGATGGCTTTTTGCCTGTCCGCTTTCTCTTTGTTGCCCAACAGGTTAGGCACCACCAGACTTGCCAGAACGCCAAGAATAACAATCACCACCATCACTTCCAGCAGGGTAAAACCTGCCCGTGGCTTTTGTGTGCGGGATAACGAATTCATGTGATAACTCCGTAAATTACATTCCAACCATATTGTTCAGTTGCAGCATCGGCTCGAGGATGGCGATGACGATAAACAGCACCACGCCCGCCATCACCACCACCAGCGCAGGCTCAAACAGCCCCAACGCCAGCCCCACCTGGGTATCAAATTCCCGTTCCTGGTTAACTGCGGCCTGCTCAAGCATGGTTTCCAGTTCGCCGCTCTGTTCGCCGGAGGCGATCATGTACAGCATCATCGGCGGGAACAGGCGCAACTCCGCCAGCGCGGCGCGCAGACTGCTTCCTTCGCGGACGCGATCTGCCGCCAGCAGTAGTTGTTGTTCGACATAGCGATTTGCCGACACGGCGGCAGCGGTCTGAATGCCTTCCAGTAGCGGAACACTGCTGGCGGTGAGAATGCTTAATGTGCGGGAAAACCGCGCCGTATTCAGCCCGCGCGCAACACGCCCCGTCACAGGCAGGCGCAGCAAGGTTTTATCCCAGCGCAGGCGCATCGCAGGATTTTTGAGTAGCCGTTGCCCCAACACCAGAAGCGCCAGCAATCCCGCCAGCCAGTAAACGCCGCTGGCCTGTAACGCGTCACTCATGGCGATAAGCGCGCGGGTGGTGGCGGGCAGCGCGTGTCCGAGGTGATCGAACTGTTCGATGATTTTCGGCACCACTGCCGTCAGCAAAATAGTGACCACGCCCGTTGCCACCACCAGCAGTACCAGCGGATAGAGCATGGCCTGCAGCAGGCGTGATTTCAGGCGCTGGCGTTGTTCGGTGTAATCCGCCAGGCGATTGAGCACCATGTCGAGATGCCCGGATTTTTCTCCGGCAGCCACCATCGAACAAAACAGGGAATCAAAGACGCGGGGATGTTCGCGCAGGCTGTCCGACAGGGTGTAACCTTCCTGAATCCGGCTGCGTAGCGCCATTCCGAGGCTTTTTACATGCAGTTTTTCGCTTTGCTCACTAACCGCCTGTAAGCAGGTTTCCAGCGGCATTGCTGCCTGTACTAACGTTGCCAGTTGGCGAGTAAACAGCGCCAGATCTGCCGCCGCCACGCGACGATGTGCGTGCCGCCGACGCTGCAATATTCCCCCTGACGAAGCATTCATCCGGGCTTCAATGTTCACAGGGATAAGCTCTTTAGCGCGCAACAACTGACGGGCATGACGCGCGGAATCCGCCTCAATCATGCCTTTGTTTTTGCGACCATTACGCTCCAGCGCCTGATAGTAAAACAGTGCCATTACGCCTCCATCGTGACCCGCAGCACTTCATCGAGAGAGGTTTCTCCGGCGAGCACTTTCTCAATGCCGTTGCTGCGGATGCCCGCAGAGTGTTGCCGGACATAACGTTCCAGCTCCAGTTCCCCGGCCTGACGGTGGATCAAATCACGCAATGTGGCATCCACCACGATCAGCTCATGAATGGCAGTACGTCCGCGGAAACCTTTGTGATTACAGGCGGGGCAGCCCTGCGGATGGAACAGAGTGACGGTACGGGCGTCGGTAATTCCCAGCAGGCGTTTTTCTTCGTCAGTGGCAGGCGCGGCCTGGCGGCAGTCGGTGCACAGCGTGCGGACCAGCCGCTGCGCCATCACGCCCGTCAGACTGGAAGAGAGCAGGAAAGGCTCTACCCCCATATCCTGCAAACGCGTGATCGCCCCCACCGCCGTGTTGGTATGCAGCGTGGAAAGTACCAGGTGCCCGGTAAGCGACGCCTGAACAGCGATTTCTGCAGTTTCGGTATCGCGGATTTCACCGACCATCACCACATCCGGGTCCTGACGCAAAATCGCGCGCAGGCCACGGGCGAAGGTCATGCCGACGCGGGTGTTAACCTGTGTCTGACCGATCCCTTCAATCATGTATTCGATGGGGTCTTCAACCGTGAGAATGTTACGCGAATGGTTGTTCAGCTCCTGCAATCCGGCGTACAGCGTGGTGCTTTTGCCGGAACCCGTCGGCCCCGTCACCAGAAAGATGCCGTGCGGTTTGTGCAGTAGCTGGCGCAACTGCGCGGTCAGTTCGTGGCTCAGTCCCAGACGTTCCAGCGTCAGGCGGGCCTGGTTTTTGTCCAGCAGTCGCAGCACCACGCGCTCACCCCAGGCAGAAGGCATGGTGGAGACACGCACATCAATCGCCCGACCGCCCAGCAGCAGCGCAATACGTCCATCCTGCGGTACGCGCTTTTCGGCGATATCCAGCCGCGCCATCACCTTAATACGCGATACCAGCAGCGAGGCCAGTTTGCGCCCAGGGCGCAGCATTTCATGTAATGTGCCGTCAACGCGAAAACGGATCACCAGACTCTTTTCAAACGTCTCGATGTGGATATCCGAAGCGCCTTCTTTGATTGCCTCTGCCAGCATGGCGTTGATCAGTTTGATGATCGGCGCATCGTCGTCACTTTCCAGCAGATCTTCCGTTTCCGGCAGTTCTTCTGCGAGGGTAAAAAAGTCCTCAGCAGAACCGAGATCTTCCATCAGCTGGCGAGCCTCGGAAGAGTCCCGCTGCCAGACCGCATTCAGCCGCTGTTCAAATTCGGCCTCGTCGATTTGCCGCAGCGTAAAGGGCGCGTTCAGCCCCCGCTGTAGCTCCTGCAAAACAGAGAGCGACAACGGATGAACATGGAGGATCTCCAGCGACGCTTCGCACCATGCCACCAGGCTAAACCGACGGCTGAAACTGTAGGGCAGACGCACGGTGTTGGCGGTGGTTTCCTGTGCTACAGGCACCATTAACGCGTTCTCCCGGCATTAAGGAACGCACGGACTTCCGGCGGTAAGGCCTGGTTTTGCGCTGGCAGTACCGGCTGCGCGGTGTGCGGCATCAGGCTTAAGCCTTGCTCATCACGATAGATCTGTTCGGCGCGCATATAGTTATATTTGCGCTGCGACACGCCGTCTGCCGCCATACCGTCACGCAGAATGGTCGGACGGATAAACACCATCAGGTTACGTTTTTCTTTTTTATCCGCCGTCGATTTAAACAGGTTACCAATCAACGGGATATCACCCAGCAATGGCACTTTCGCCACGCTTTCTCCCGCCTGGTCGTCCATCAGACCGCCAAGCACGATCAGCTCGCCATCGTTAGCCAGCACGGTGGTTTTCAGTTTGCGCTCACCAAACACGACGTCGAGGCTGGTCTGTCCTTCCACCTTCGAGACTTCCTGCTCAATCACCATCTGTACCGCGTTACCTTCGTTAATCTGCGGCGTGACTTTCAGCATGATGCCGACTTTTTTCCTCTCTACCGTGTTGAAAGGATTACTGTTATTTTCACCCACCGCAGATCCGGTTAATACCGGAACATCCTGCCCCACCATGAAGAAGGCTTCCTGGTTGTCCAGCGTGGTGATACTCGGCATGGAGAGCACATTGGTACCGGAGTCGTTTTTAACTGCCTGGACCAGCGCGGCCCAGTCGCCCTTCACCACCCCAACGGCCGTGCCACTAAAACCAGAAAGTAACTGAGACAATCTGGAAAGATCACCTTCCGTATCAGGGTTTATGGTGGTGGCACCATTTTCGCTGATCACCGTGGAGCCTTTCTGCGGCTTTGCCTGAGAAACTGCCATGCTCAGGGAACCAATCGGGATCTGCGTACCATTAGCAAACTGCATAAACCCGGTATCTTTTGACATCCACTGCACACCGAAGTTGATATTACTGCCTTCAGCGACTTCCGCGATTAACGCCTCGACATGCACCTGAGCACGACGAATATCCAGTTGTTCAATCACGCTTTGCAAAGACTGCATGACGTCCTGTGGCGCGGTGACAATCAGGGCATTACTGTGTTTGCTGGCAGCGATGGAAACAACATCACGCCCGCTACCGACCGTGCCTTCCGCCTCTTCTTTAGCCGCCGTGAGCGTGCCGCTGACCTGTTTCAGCACATCGACCAGATCTTCGGCTTTGCTGTATTTGAGATAGAACACCTGGCTGTTGCCACTGCGCTCCATTTCTGAGTCCAGGCGACGGATCAGACGGCGTATTTTGTCCCGTGTGGCGGGATCTGCACTGACGATAACACTGTTCGTTCGCTCATCAGCGACAATCTGTGATTTCAGCGTTGCAGGCTGATTTTCACTGCTGTTTCTGGTCAGACTTTCCAGCACACGGACGATTTCTGAAGCCGACGCATTACCCAGCGGGATCACCTCCTCGGTACGGTTCCCTTCACGATCAATTCGTTGTATTACCTCAGTCAGACGTTTCACCACCGAGGCTCGCCCGGTCAGCATAATCACATTGGAGGGCTCGTAATTGACAATACTGCCGGATCCGTCCAGGTCAGTCATTTGCTGTAAAACAGGAGCCAGCTCACGTACGGAAACATTACGTACCGGCACAATCCGGGTAACCATTTCATCACCGACATAATTTTCATGGCCTTCTCCGGTCAGGGGTAATGGTTCTGTTTTCGCCGCACCGGATTTAACAACTTTAAGTACGTTATTCTCCACGGGTACGACGGCATACCCCTGGGCTTCCAGCAAATTAAGGAACAACTGATAATACTGACGTTCATTGAGTGGTGTTATCGTTCGAATACTCACCTTTCCCTGAACATCTGGTCCCATCACGATAGTTTTATTAAGATTAGCACCGACGGTTTCGATGAATGATTTCAAATCTGTATCTTTAAAGCTGGCAGTAAAGGTATTTTCTTCAGCCCGGGAGGACGGACTACACAATGCAGCCATCAGTATCAGAGAAAGTAAATATTTTTTCTTTTTAATGCCGGTTATTTTTTTTTGCCTGTCATCTTCACGCAGGGCACGCAGCATAATTTCACACCGGAACATAATTAAACCGTTCTCCTGAATTAAAAACAGACAGGGAATTATCAACGCAATGCAACAGATATGTTGTGGCGCTCCCCGTTTCGTAAAATGGTCAGCCTGACAATACTCATTGAATAAATTTGTTGCATAAAGATGCTTGTTGCTCCCGGCTGCGTAAAATCCTGTCCGTTCAGGGCAACCGCAATATCACCAGCTTTCAGACCACTGATATCAAAAAGGGAGCGATCCCCCCCGGGCATCACAGCGTAACCGGCAACACCGTCCTTATATACGGGGGTAAAGCGGATATATTCGAAAAATTTTTGAGGATCAATGGCCAGTGCCTGCTGAACTGCGAGTGGCAAACGGGAAAAAGTATCAGCAACAGCAGATGTTTCCGGCGGAGAAGATATTTCTGGCTGCTCATATTTTTTCTCTGGCTCAGGGGCACCTTCTTCATCGGTCAGAGTGAGGTAAATAACGTTATCCAGGTAACGCAACATCACCTGCTCAGGAAAAATACGTTCAATCACAGCATCCCCGGATGAGAGTCTCTCTCCCTGCAAATAAAACTGCTGCCTCCCTTTCTCCTCAAGCACCACACTAGGCCTTGCTCCCGACGCAACCCCACGGAGCACAATATCGGGCAGTTTTTCTTTCACCATCAATGTCAACGGGCTGTGCTCCGGCACAGTAACGGGGTGATACTCACCAAACCAGTTTTGCTGGCTAATTAACTGGCAGCACTCACTCCCCGTCATTCCGGCGTTCTGTTGTCTTTCTTTATGCTGTACCGGGGAATGTTTCACCTGCACAACTGAAAAAGTGGCATAATGCCAGGCTGAAATGATGATTTTTATAAAAATAAAAAACAGCATTATACAGAAAATATAATGTATGAATTTTAACAACCACTTCTTAAGCATATAAGCAACAACACCCGGAAACCCACAACTCTGTCCTGAAACTTAATAACATGAATACCTGCATTATCAATAATATGTCTTATTATTGCATATCTGATATTATGTTTTTTTTATTCCACAGGCGGCACGGTCAAGTTTTCGTTGATACTGATTACCTGTACGCATTTCATTAATTTTTATTATATAATAAACGCCTTTATTCATCATCGCCTTCATTGCCGGATCCGTGCATATCTGGTACTGAAACTGCGTTAAGAAAACATCCGGATTCAGAGTGAGTTGTCCGGTGCCTTCGCTGATAACAACCATTTTTATCAGCGCTCCACTGTTCTGCGCTGATATCAGTGTATAATTCGCCGATTTAACCGGCAGATTCCTGCTGATATTGCGTGCCTGTTCTTTTGCCAGCATGTCCGCTTCACTCTGGTATCCCGCACATCCACTTAAGGATGCAACAATACTCAGCAGTACCGGAATAACGCTTTTCCCAGGTATCTGTTTTTCTGACATAACGAGCGCCCCTCCACATGCTCAGTAAATAAAATAACGCTTAAAGCATTACATCAATGCCTGTATATAACGTCACCATTCCTCCCAGACTCAGAAAGGGGCCGAAAGGCACTGTACTTGCATATTTCCCTGTCGTGATGGCATATATCAGAGCACAGAATGACGCCACGAGCGCCACATCCGGCAGTAACAAAGGACCGGTCCAGCTCCCCAGGCCGGCAAACAACAAAACGTCGCCCATACCCAGCGCTTCCCTGCGCAGGACAACACCGGCCAGCCACCGGAGAGTATAAAAAGACACAAACCCCGCCAGCCCCCCGCTAACAGCATCATGCAGGGGCAAAGGACTCAGTCCCCCCCATGCCACAATAAGCCCGGTCCACAACACGCCCTGAGTGAAAATATCAGGTAACCACTGATGCTCAAGATCAATAAAGCTTGCGGCAATCAGCCAGGCAGATAATATCATGACAGCCACACCCCACCCGCTGTCCGGCCAGACAATGCCTGCCAGTAAAAATGATAGTGCCGTCAATAATTCAACCACCGGGTAACGCAGACTGATTTTTCCATGGCAGTCTCGGCATCGCCCTTTAAGTATCAGCCAGGAAACCAGCGGTATGTTGTCACGAATGCGGATACTCTTCCGGCAATATGGGCAGTGCGAACGTGGGCGTATCAGGTTTATACCGGGTTGCACATTCTGCGTTTCGCCCTGAAATTCAGCTATCTGTTGCCGGAGCATAACAGGATAGCGTCGGATCACAACATTCAGAAAACTGCCGGCAATAAGACCTATCACAACACAAATATAAGGAAACAATGTTCAATATCTCATAAAAAATAATATTTATTACAGGTCCCTGCACCGGCAGGAACCTGTAAATATAAATAAAGATAGTCCCTTATCAGCGACAACTAACCTGTTTCCAGGCAGAGTTCAGCGTGGTTCCCCAGGTGGAAAAACAGGCATCATTCCTGATATTATTGACTCTGAATATTCTTCTCTGGGGTTCCCAGACCAGCCCGGTATTATTTCTTGCTTCCAGATATTCAATCGTCGAACCACCAGGAACATTGTATTCCCAGGAGTTACCGGCAAGTAATTTACCGGAATTAATTTTTTTCTGTTGCCCGTCTTTGGTTCTGTATACCAGAGAAACAAAAGCCTCATAACCGCCGGACGTCTTGACGCGAAGATAAACCGGCCCCGGAGGCGGAGGTGTGATGTTCCCTTTCGGTGGCTCCAGAGAAATGGTTTCAATCAGTTCAGGTGTGGCTGTATTATTCACACCCTTATAAACTTTTGCGGTCTTTTTACTGGTATCAACATCCACTTTAAGGTAGGTACCTAAAGCACTCGAACCAGAAAGTCGAAAGTCGCCTTTTTTTTCCCCAATCCAGTTATGATGATGCCCGGCAAAACGCAACTGCACATTATATTTATCAAGTAATTTCTTCAGATTCCCGGCATCAGCATCAAAGCGATGCTGGTTAACGATGACCACCTGATTATTCTTATATGCGGAGTAGAGCTGTCGTTCAAGCCATGAATATTCTGCATCCTGATACCTGTCTATTTCGTGTCGCATGGCTCCCCCGCCCCAGGCACCAGAAGTATATTGATTTATTTTTAATGGATTTTTCCCTTTCTCATAATCATTGAGCTGAATGAGCAATACATTTCCGAAATCGACAGAATATGACAAAGATCCTTTTATCGTTTCTTTAACTTCCGGGAATACATACCCGTGCGTATAATTCACATCAAAATCAGAGATATTGTCTTTGCTATTTACATGATGAAACAACTTAGTAACACTTCGAATCACACAATTATTCTCCCAGCAATCATTATAATTATTATATATATCATGATTGCCCAGACCGTAATAATAAGGAATTTTTAGTCTGCTGACAATTGACTCAAAATCCCCCCACTGCCCGGCATGACCAAATTCCGTCAAATCACCATTAATGATAACGGCATCAGCATCAGGGTATTGTTCATTAAACATCTCATACTGTACTCTGATGTTTCTTTTTGATGTGTCAGCAGAAATATTATTACAGTTTTTCTCACAAACCAACTGCGGATCGGAAGTAATTAAAAATGTTTTTTCAGATGAAATTTTAAGACTTGATACTTTATCATTAAACCCTTTTTTCACATCATCGATAAAAGGAATATTTTTATCAAATCTTACTTTACCCCCTTTAAAATCACGATGTTCAAACATCGAGCCAGAAGAATTAACAACGCTTAAAGAAGATAACGTATCATTATCCTTTACCATAGGAATATCACTGTCAGCACACTCCGTCATATTCCTGTAATAAGCATCTTTATATGTACACACTTTCGGAATATCGAATCTTTGCTGCGGAGAAGATACGCATTGTTCAGATTTCAAAAATCCTTCTGATTTTACGGTAATACACTCATTCGCTCTGTCCCTTGGCCTTATTGTTCCATCTGTAATGGTAAATTTCTGATTGTCTCCGCCATTACACGTCCACAGGATTATGCTGTTCTCCTTATAATTCGGGTTTCTGCTTACATCCACACAATAGTTCTGATTTGATGCTAGCTTAATATTTCCATTTTCATAAATGAAATTCTGATTATCTCCACCATGTGGTGAGTACATGATAATATCAGTACCTTCAGATACATCGCTTTTCCTGACATCCATTACCATATCCCCTTGCTTAAAGGGATGGGCCATCAATATGCCAGGAACAAAAAAAAAGCTTAAAAAATAGCGTCTTTTCATAAAAATCCCATAGAGCAAATGTATAAACCGAATATAAATAAACCTTCAAAAAATAAATTTTTACACACCTCCTCATTTAAAACAAAAATGCTCAGCATAGCTATAAAAACCAATATTAAAAAGATTCACCAGATGTGAGATCAATATATCTAAAATAATGGATAAGCAACAGCAGAACAGTGAAATAAAAAGAGCAGTAGATACGGAAAACTGCTGTCTGAATTATGTAGACAAAATCCGCAATTATTTTATCTGATGACTTCCTGTTTCCAGTACTAAAATACGCTACCGCCCGTACCGTGATCAGCGTACGGCCATAGCGAAATAACAAAGAAAGCAACGATTTCATTATTCTGATGGCATGCCACCGGCACCATGTATTATGGTGCTTCATTCACTATACATCCGGAAATTCCGCCCACAGCCTGCAATCAAAGCAGGTCATAAGAAACCGCAGAAGGAGACAGCTTCCAGACTCTCTCAGCAAAAATACCAGTGATAACGGTTATAATAAAAAGCTATACCACCCTGGTATTCCCACTGTCGTGGAAAGTGTGTCATCATAAGGCGTGATGATCCCCCCGAACTCCACAGTTCCCTGAAAATCTCCGCCGGACTGCCATCCGGTAGCAGCGGAAACTTTTCCGCAAATTAATAAAGAAAGAGAAAAGACAATAATAAGTAAAATATCAATTACAGCATTCTGACGCACGTCCACTCCCCTCTGAGACACCTTCACCTGCATTATTCACTCGTGATGGAATTTCTTTTATCTTTCCGTAAACCTCACTGAAGTCATCTTCCACCATCACATGACCTTCAATTCCCCTGATATGAAGTTCACAAAAAACACCCTTCTGAAGAACGAAACTGATGTCTTTTATATTCACCAGAAGATTTCGCCCCTGCCTGCTGACAAAGTGAACAAACACGCCTGCCTCTCAATGTAAATATGAATAAAAGAATAAAAACAAAAAGGCGTTAAAGTTAAGAAGAAAAACACTGCCGGAGTCTGAAAAATGCGATACCGGCACATCATCTATCAGAAATAAAATGAAATTACTTAAATGTATTTAATTTTATTTTTCAGGAGTGACTTACTGATTACACAGCTGGCGTTACCTGTACTCACAACAAAATGTATCCACTTTTTCCGGTCTGCCGAAATAAAACCCCTGCAGATAATCCACTCCCAGAGAGCACAGACAGTTCACCTGCGCCTGTGTTTCCACACCTTCTGCCACCGTATCAATACCCAGCTTTCCTGCCAGCCCGACAACACTTTCCACGATATGCCGGGATGTCTTTTCACTCAGAATGTCCTGTGTGAAGCTCCTGTCCATTTTTATA
>NZ_PTSN01000026.1:0-56482 GCF_002965865.1 Escherichia sp. MOD1-EC6098 | reverse complement strand
AGAGTCAAGCATTTTTTCGCTTTTCTCTGTCGAAGTTCTCAGGAGAACCCCGCTGACCCGGCGGCTTATTTGCCGTTGTTCCGTGTCAGTGGTGGCGCATTATAGGGAGTTATTCCGGCCTGACAAGCGAAAAATATAAAAACTTTATCGTTCGCTCAATTTTCAGGCAAAACACCCCGAGCATGGTCTTTTCCGTCTAACTTATAGACAGAAACGAGCCCCGAAGGACTCGTTTTATCATTTACTGGACGGCGACAATGCGGTCTTCATTAACTTCCAGGCGAATGACTTTGCCAGGAACCAATTCACCAGACAGTATTTGCTGCGCCAGCGGGTTTTCGATCTGTTGCTGGATAGCACGTTTCAGAGGACGTGCACCATAAACCGGATCGTAACCATTCTCGCTCAGCAGTTTCAGTGCCTCGTCAGAAATGTGGATTTCATAACCACGTTCTTCCAGACGTTTGTACAGACGTTTCAACTGGATCTGGGCAATCGAAGCGATATGTTGTTCACCCAACGGGTGGAAGACCACAACTTCATCAATACGGTTTATGAATTCCGGACGGAAGTTATGGCTAACCACGCCGAGCACCAGCTCTTTCATGCGCGCATAATCCAGTTCACCGAAACGTTCCTGGATCAGATCGGAGCCGAGGTTAGAGGTCATAATGACCACCGTATTACGGAAATCGACCGTTCTCCCCTGCCCATCAGTCAGACGTCCGTCATCCAGAACCTGCAACAGAATGTTGAATACATCCGGATGCGCTTTTTCCACTTCATCCAGCAGAATGACGGAATAAGGACGACGACGCACCGCTTCAGTCAGGTAGCCACCTTCTTCATAACCCACATATCCCGGAGGTGCACCAACCAGACGAGACACCGAGTGTTTCTCCATAAACTCGGACATATCGATACGAACCATCGCCTCGTCACTGTCGAACATAAAATTCGCCAGCGCCTTACAGAGTTCGGTTTTACCTACACCCGTTGGACCGAGGAACAAGAACGAACCAATCGGGCGATTAGGATCCGCAAGCCCCGCACGGCTACGACGAATGGCGTTAGATACCGCATCAACGGCTTCGTTTTGGCCAATAACACGATGGTGCAGTTCTTGCTCCATACGCAGCAGTTTTTCGCGCTCACTTTCCATCATGCGAGAAACAGGAATGCCCGTCCAACGCGCCAACACTTCAGCAATTTCTGCGTCAGTCACTTTATTACGCAACAGACGCATGGTTTTGCCTTCGAGCTGTGTAGCCGCTTCCAGTTGTTTTTCGAGCTCCGGAATTTTGCCGTATTGCAGTTCGGACATCCGCGCCAGATCACCTACACGGCGCGCCTGTTCAATGGCGATTTTCGCCTGTTCCAGTTCGGCTTTAATGGTCTGGGTGCCAGAGAGTGACGCTTTCTCTGCTTTCCACTCCTCTTCTAACTCAGAGTACTGGCGTTCTTTGTCACTCAGTTCTTCATTGAGCATATCCAGACGTTTTTTACTGGCTTCATCAGACTCTTTCATTAACGCCTGTTGTTCCAGCTTAAGCTGGATAATTCGACGATCGAGTCGGTCAAGCTCTTCCGGTTTTGAGTCAATCTGCATACGGATACTGGATGCCGCTTCATCGATCAGGTCGATGGCTTTATCTGGCAACTGACGGTCAGCAATGTAGCGATGAGACAACGTCGCCGCTGCAACAATTGCCGGGTCAGTAATTTGCACATGGTGGTGCAGCTCGTAACGTTCTTTCAGGCCACGCAGAATAGCAATGGTGTCTTCCACCGTTGGCTCGGCAACAAACACTTTCTGGAAACGACGCTCCAGCGCCGCATCTTTTTCAATGTACTGGCGATATTCATCAAGGGTGGTCGCGCCCACGCAGTGCAGTTCACCACGGGCCAGTGCCGGTTTCAGCATATTCCCGGCGTCCATTGCGCCATCGGCTTTACCTGCGCCCACCATGGTGTGCAGCTCATCGATAAACAGAATGACGTTGCCTTCCTGTTTCGACAGATCGTTCAGCACGCCTTTCAGACGTTCTTCAAACTCACCACGATATTTCGCCCCAGCCACCAGCGCGCCCATATCCAGCGCCAGTACGCGGCGGCCTTTCAGCCCTTCCGGTACTTCGCCATTGATAATACGCTGCGCCAAACCTTCAACGATGGCGGTTTTACCGACACCAGGTTCACCGATCAGTACCGGGTTATTTTTAGTACGGCGTTGCAGTACCTGAATGGTACGACGAATTTCTTCATCACGACCAATTACCGGATCGAGTTTACCTTGTTCGGCACGTTCGGTAAGGTCAATGGTATATTTTTTCAAAGCCTGACGTTGGTCTTCGGCTCCTTGATCATTCACGCTTTCACCTCCACGCATTTGTTCAATCGCTTGAGTAATGTTGGCGGTGGTCGCCCCTGCTGCTTTCAGGATGTCGGCCAGCGTGCCGCGAGACTCAAGTGCCGCCAGAACAAACAGTTCTGACGAGATAAAGTTATCACCACGTTTTTGCGCCAGCTTGTCGCAAAGATTAAGAACGCGCACCAGATCCTGTGAAGGCTGGACATCGCCCCCTGTACCTTCAACCTGCGGTAAACGATTTAATGCCTGATTGATATCTGTGCGCAATTGGCCAGCATTAATGCCAGCGGATGTTAATAAAGGACTAACCGAACCCCCTTCCTGATTCAGCAGGGCGCTCATTAAATGAAGTGGTTCGATGAATTGGTTGTCGTGCCCGAGTGCAAGTGATTGGGCATCGGCAAGAGCAAGCTGGAATTTGTTAGTAAGACGATCCAGACGCATAACTCCTCCCATAACGGATCAAAGTTGCTACTGGAGATTAAATGAGGTCATCCCTCAATTATTCAAGGTTATTGACCAGATTAATGTGAAAAGAAAATCACGCGTACCGGATCGTCTTGATTCTTTAGGTTATATCAGCCAAATGAAACTTGCCATACGACCCGTGCACTTGTCGCGACGATAAGAGAAGAAAGTCTCATTTTCAGTGTATGTACAGCGATTACCACCGAAAATTTGTTCAACACCGACGTTCGCCAGACGCTGCCGGGCAAGCAGATAAATATCCGCCAGATATTTATCACCACGCTGAATGAAAGCCTCGCTCGCTTTGGCATCTACTGCCATAAATGCCTCGCGAACCTCCGGCCCCACTTCAAAGGCGCGCGAACCAATTGCGGGTCCCAGCCAGGCAAGAATGTTTTCTGGCTTATCAGCAAAACAAGAAACTGTCTCCTCCAGCACACCAGCGCAAAGTCCACGCCAGCCAGCATGAGCAGCGGCGACTTCCGTTCCCGCACGGTTGCAAAACAGCACAGGCAGGCAGTCGGCAGTCATCACAGCGCAAACCGTGCCAGGTGTGTTGCTATAAGATGCATCCGCCCGTTTAGAGGCATAAGGTTCGCCAGTAAGCCTTAGAACATCTTTCCCATGTACCTGCTCAAGCCACACCGGTTTTGAAGGCAAATTGCCCGCAGCAAAAAGTCGCCTGCGATTCTCCTCAACGTGTTCCGGGTTATCACCACAATGGGCCCCCAGATTGAGAGAATCGTAAGGCGGTAAGCTAATGCCGCCAATACGGGTAGAGCTACAGGCCGCAACACCTTTTGGCAACGGCCACTGCGGGACAATCAACTTACTCATAACCAGTCCACTTCATCCTTATGCTCTTCGAAATCGGCGCGCATCACCTCAATCAGTTCAACCATATCTTGTGGGATAGGCGCGTGCCATTCCATTTCGATACCGGAAATCGGGTGATAGAGACGTAGCATCGTTGCGTGAAGCGCCTGACGATCAAACTTACGCAGCGTGGAGATAAACGCTTCCGACGCCCCCTTCGGCGGACGCGGGCGACCACCATAAACCGGATCACCCACCAGCGGATGAGTGATATGCGCCATATGCACGCGGATCTGATGCGTACGTCCGGTTTCGAGACGCAACCGCAGACGCGTGTGCACACGGAAGTGTTCCATGATGCGATAGTGAGTGACCGCTGGTTTGCCCATCGGATGCACCGCCATATGGGTGCGTTTGGTGGGATGGCGGCTGATTGGCTCGTCCACCGTGCCACCCGCAGTCATATGACCAATCGCTACGGCTTCGTACTCACGGGTAATTTCACGCCGTTGCAGAGACTCCACCAAACGCGTCTGAGCTGGAACCGTTTTTGCCACAACCATCAAACCCGTCGTGTCTTTATCCAGACGATGGACAATGCCCGCACGCGGAACATCTGCAATTGGCGGATAGTAATGAAGCAACGCATTCAACACCGTGCCATCAGGGTTACCCGCGCCAGGATGTACAACCAGGTCGCGCGGTTTATTAATAACAATGATGTCTTCATCTTCATAGACGATATCCAGTGGGATATCCTGCGGTTCAAAACGCGCTTCTTCTTCAATTTCGGCGTTGATGGCAACCTGCTCGCCACCCAATACTTTTTCTTTCGGCTTATCACAAACTTTGCCGTTAACCAGCACGCGCTGGTCGAGGATCCATTCTTTTATCCGCGAACGTGAATAATCCGGGAACATTTCGGCCAAAGCTTGATCTAAGCGTTGACCGAGTTGGTTTTCGGACACTGTTGCAGTGAGTTGTACTCGTTGTGCCATATATACTGCTTCTTCGTTTATCGTTGGGGTTTTACGGCTTTGCCGTTTAATATAGTGTGCTATTGTAGCTGGTCTTAACCGGGAGCAGGAACAGAGAATCTCCCGTAATACATTTTGAGGAAAGTCAAAACGTCATGACGCGCATGAAATATCTGGTGGCAGCCGCCACATTAAGCCTGTTTTTGGCGGGTTGCTCGGGTTCAAAGGAAGAAGTACCTGATAATCCGCCAAATGAAATTTACGCGACTGCACAACAAAAGCTGCAGGACGGTAACTGGAGACAGGCAATAACGCAACTGGAAGCGTTAGATAATCGCTATCCGTTTGGTCCGTATTCACAGCAGGTGCAGTTGGATCTCATCTACGCCTATTATAAAAACGCCGATCTACCGTTAGCACAGGCTGCCATCGATCGTTTTATTCGCCTGAACCCGACCCATCCGAATATCGATTATGTCATGTATATGCGTGGCCTGACCAATATGGCACTGGATGACAGTGCGCTACAAGGATTCTTTGGCGTTGACCGTAGCGATCGCGATCCTCAACATGCTCGAGCTGCGTTTAGTGACTTTTCCAAATTAGTTCGCGGCTATCCGAACAGTCAGTACACCACCGATGCCACCAAACGTCTGGTGTTCCTGAAAGATCGCCTGGCGAAATATGAATACTCTGTTGCCGAGTACTATACAGAACGCGGCGCATGGGTTGCTGTCGTTAACCGTGTAGAAGGCATGCTGCGCGATTTCCCGGATACTCAGGCTACACGTGATGCTCTGCCACTAATGGAAAATGCTTACCGTCAGATGCAGATGAATGCACAAGCTGAAAAAGTCGCGAAAATCATCGCCGCAAACAGCAGCAATACATAACAGAATTCTGAAACGCAAAACGGCAGCCCTTGAGCTGTAATGCCGATCAGTTAAGGATCAGTTGACCGATCCAGTGGCTGTGTAAGAATCCGGAAACGCTCACTCGTTTCCGGATTTTTTTATGCACATTGGACAGGCCCTTGATCTGGTATCCCGTTACGATTCTCTGCGTAACCCACTGACTTCTCTGGGGGATTACCTCGACCCCGAACTCATCTCTCGTTGCCTTGCCGAATCAGGTACTGTAACGCTACGCAAGCGCCGTCTTCCCCTCGAAATGATGGTCTGGTGTATTGTTGGCATGGCGCTTGAGCGTAAAGAACCTCTTCACCAGATTGTGAATCGCCTGGACATCATGCTACCGGGCAATCGCCCCTTCGTTGCCCCCAGTGCCGTTATTCAGGCCCGCCAGCGCCTGGGAAGTGAGGCTGTCCGCCGCGTGTTCACGAAAACAGCGCAGCTCTGGCATAACGCCACGCCGCATCCGCACTGGTGCGACCTGACCCTGCTGGCCATCGATGGTGTGTTCTGGCGCACACCGGATACACCAGAGAACGATGCAGCCTTCCCCCGCCAGACACATGCCGGGAACCCGGCGCTCTACCCGCAGGTCAAAATGGTCTGCCAGATGGAACTGACCAGCCATCTGCTGACGGCTGCAGCCTTCGGCACGATGAAGAACAGCGAAAATGAGCTTGCTGAGCAACTTATAGAACAAACCGGCGATAACACCCTGACGTTAATGGATAAAGGTTATTACTCACTGGGACTGTTAAATGCCTGGAGCCTGGCGGGAGAACACCGCCACTGGATGATCCCTCTCAGAAAGGGAGCGCAATATGAAGAGCTCAGAAAACTGGGTAAAGGCGATCATCTGGTGAAGCTGAAAACCAGCCCGCAGGCACGAAAAAAGTGGCCGGGACTGGGAAATGAGGTGACAGCCCGCCTGCTGACCGTGACGCGCAAAGGAAAAGTCAGCCATCTGCTGACGTCGATGACGGACGCCATGCGCTTCCCCGGAGGAGAAATGGCGGATCTGTACAGTCATCGCTGGGAAATCGAACTGGGATACAGGGAGATAAAACAGACGATGCAACTGAGCAGGCTGACGCTGAGAAGTAAAAAGCCGGAGCTTGTGGAGCAAGAGCTGTGGGGTGTCTTACTGGCTTATAATCTGGTGAGATATCAGATGATTAAAATGGCGGAACATCTGAAAGGTTACTGGCCGAATCAACTGAGTTTCTCAGAATCATGCGGAATGGTGATGAGAATGCTGATGACATTGCAGGGCGCTTCACCGGGACGTATACCGGAGCTGATGCGCGATCTTGCAAGTATGGGACAACTTGTGAAATTACCGACAAGAAGGGAAAGGGCCTTCCCGAGAGTGGTAAAGGAGAGGCCCTGGAAATACCCCACAGCCCCGAAAAAGAGCCAGTCAGTTGCTTAACTGACTGGCATTACAGCCCTTGAGCTGCCGTTTTTTTATTCTGTAACGCGTGTAACTGAAGCGATTTAGTCGCGATCGATCTCATCAAATATGGCTCGCTTTGAGACATTCCTCAAGTAAAAAAACACTTCTTCCTGCGATTTCTCACAAAAAAACTTCGTTGACAAAAAGTGACAAAATTATGAGATTTCCATCACACATTTTGACATCAGGAACGGTATGCTGAATTCACCAAGACGGGAAGACAAGAGGTAAAATTTATGACAATGAACATTACCAGTAAACAAATGGAAATTACTCCGGCCATCCGCCAACATGTCGAAGACCGTCTCGCCAAACTGGAAAAATGGCAAACACATCTGATTAATCCACATATCATTCTGTCCAAAGAGCCACAAGGGTTCGTTGCTGACGCCACTATCAATACACCTAACGGCGTTCTTGTTGCCAGTGGTAAACATGAAGATATGTACACCGCAATTAACGAATTGATCAACAAGCTGGAACGGCAGCTCAATAAACTGCAGCACAAAGGCGAAGCACGTCGTGCCGCAACATCGGTGAAAGACGCCAACTTTGTCGAAGAAGTTGAAGAAAAGTAGTCCTTTATATTGAGTGTATCGCCAACGCGCCTTCGGGCGCGTTTTTTGTTGACAGCGTGAAAACAGTGCGGGTACTGTACTGAAGTCGCTTAAGGAAACAAATATGAAACACACTCTGTTCTTCTTCGCATTCTTTTTTACCTTCCCCTGAATGGGAGGCGTTTCGTCGTGTGAAACAGAATGCGAAGACGAACAATAAGGCCTCCCAAACCGGGGGGCCTTTTTTATTGATAACAAAAAAGGCAACACTATGACATCGGAAAACCCGTTACTGGCGCTGCGTGAGAAAATCAGCTCGCTGGATGAAAAATTACTGGCGCTACTGGCAGAGCGGCGCGAACTTGCTGTCGAGGTGGGAAAAGCCAAACTGCTCTCTCATCGCCCGGTACGTGATATCGATCGTGAACGCGATTTACTGGAAAAACTGATTACACTCGGTAAAACGCACCATCTGGATGCGCACTACATTACCCGTCTGTTCCAGCTTATCATTGAAGATTCCGTATTGACCCAGCAGGCACTGCTCCAGCAGCATCTCAATAAAATTAATCCGCACTCTGCCCGCATTGCTTTTCTTGGCCCGAAAGGTTCCTACTCACACCTTGCCGCCCGTCAGTATGCTGCCCGTCACTTCGAGCAATTTATTGAAAGTGGTTGTGCCAAATTTGCTGATATTTTTAATCAGGTGGAAACAGGTCAGGCCGACTATGCCGTCGTACCGATTGAAAATACCAGCTCCGGTGCCATTAACGATGTCTACGATCTGCTGCAACATACCAGCTTATCGATTGTTGGCGAGATGACGCTGACCATTGACCACTGCCTGCTGGTTTCTGGTACTACAGATTTATCCACCATCAACACGGTCTACAGCCATCCGCAGCCATTCCAGCAATGCAGTAAATTCCTTAATCGCTATCCGCACTGGAAGATTGAATATACCGAAAGTACGTCCGCGGCGATGGAAAAGGTTGCACAGGCAAAATCACCGCATGTTGCTGCATTGGGGAGCGAGGCAGGCGGCACTTTGTACGGCTTACAGGTGTTGGAGCGCATTGAGGCAAATCAGCGACAAAACTTCACCCGATTTGTCGTGCTGGCGCGTAAAGCCATTAACGTTTCAGACCAGATTCCGGCAAAAACCACGCTGTTAATGGCCACCGGACAACAAGCCGGTGCACTGGTTGAAGCACTGCTGGTGCTGCGCAATCATAATCTGATCATGACCCGTCTGGAATCACGTCCGATTCACGGTAATCCGTGGGAAGAGATGTTTTATCTGGATATTCAGGCCAACCTTGAATCAGCAGAAATGCAAAAAGCATTGAAAGAGTTAGGTGAAATCACCCGTTCGATGAAGGTGTTGGGCTGTTACCCAAGCGAGAATGTGGTGCCTGTCGATCCTGCATGATGAAGCCGTGCCGGATGTGATACGTATCACCCGGCACAAAATTATTACTGCCGGTTGTCATTTGCCTGACGCAATAACACACGGCTTTCACTCTGGAAGCGTTGCGCGTAATCACCGAACCAGTGCTCAACCTTGCGGAAACTGTCAATAAACGCCTGCTTATCGCCCTGCTCCAGCAACTCAATCGCCTCGCCAAAACGTTTATAGTAACGTTTGATCAGCGCCAGATTACGTTCTGACGACATGATGATGTCGGCATAAAGCTGCGGATCCTGGGCAAACAGTCGCCCGACCATCGCCAGTTCAAGGCGATAAATGGGCGAAGAGAGCGCCAGAAGTTGCTCAAGCTGAACATTTTCTTCTGCCAGATGCAGGCCATAAGCAAAAGTAGCAAAGTGGCGCAACGCCTGGATAAACGCCATATTCTGATCGTGCTCCACGGCGCTAATGCGATGTAACCGTGCGCCCCAGACCTGAATTTGCTCCAGAAACCATTGATACGCTTCCGGCTGGCGGCCATCACACCAGACAACGACCTGTTTCGCCAGGCTACCGCTGTCCGGGCCGAACATCGGGTGTAGCCCCAGCACCGGACCATCATGCGCCGCCAGCATGGCCTGCAACGGTCCATTTTTCACCGATGCCAGATCAACCAGAATACAGTCTTGCGGTAAACGCGGCAATTTTCCTATGACCTGCTCAGTAACATGAATCGGCACACTAACAATCACCATTCCGGCATCGGCAACAATCTCAGCCGCACGTTCCCAATCATGTTGTTCAAGGATCCGCACCTGATAACCCGAGAGTGTCAGCATCTTCTCGAACAATCGCCCCATCTGACCGCCACCGCCGACGATAACCACCGGGCGTAACGTAGGACAAAGCGTTTTAAAGCCTTTGTCGTTCTCGCTGGAGTAAGATTCACGCATCACCCGACGCAGGATGTCTTCAATGAGATCCGGCGGCACTCCGAGAGCTTCAGCCTCGGCGCGCCGCGAGGCCAGCATGGATGCCTCACGCTCCGGAACATAAATAGGCAACCCAAAACGGCTCTTCACCTCACCGACTTCGGCAACCAGTTCCAGACGCTTCGCTAATAAATTCAGCAACTCTTTATCGACTTCATCAATTTGATCACGTAATGCGGTCAACTCAGCAACCATAATAAACCTCTTAAGCCACGCGTGCCGTCAACTGTCCGTTGAGATCATGATGAATCTCACGCAGCAAGGCATCTGTCATTTCCCAGCTAATGCAGGCATCGGTAACGGATACACCGTATTTCATTGCGCTGCGCGGTTGCTCGGAAGACTGATTGCCTTCGTGGATATTACTTTCGATCATCAGACCAATAATTGAGCGATTGCCATCTTTGATTTGGGCAACCACGGACTCTGCTACCGCAGGTTGGCGGCGATAATCTTTATTGGAATTACCGTGGCTGCAATCTACCATCAGTGAGGGACGCAGTCCCGCCTGTTCCATCTCTTTTTCACATTGCGCAATATCCGCAGGGCTATAATTCGGTGCTTTGCCGCCTCGCAGGATCACATGTCCGTCCGGATTACCTTGCGTTTGTAGCAACGCAACCTGCCCTGCCTGGTTAATACCGACAAAACGGTGTGGCTGGGCGGCAGCTCGCATGGCGTTAATTGCCGTTGCCAGACTGCCATCGGTGCCGTTTTTAAAACCAACCGGCATAGACAGGCCAGATGCCATTTCACGGTGTGTTTGCGATTCTGTGGTGCGAGCACCAATTGCAGACCAGCTAAACAGATCACCAAGATATTGCGGGCTGTTTGGATCTAACGCCTCCGTCGCCAACGGCAGCCCCATGTTCACCAGTTCAAGCAGCAACTTACGCGCAATTTGCAGCCCGGCTTCTACGTCAAAAGAGCCATCCATATGTGGATCGTTAATTAACCCTTTCCAGCCGACAGTAGTACGGGGTTTTTCAAAATAGACGCGCATCACCAGATAGAGGTTATCGCTGACCTCTTCGGCAAGAGCTTTAAATCGACGAGCATATTCCAGAGCCGTTTCAGGATCATGAATGGAACAAGGACCACACACTACCAGCAGACGAGGATCGCGCCCGGCGATAATATCTGAAATGGTTTTACGCGAATCGGCAATCTTGGCTTCTTGTTGCAGGCTTAATGGAAAAGCGGCCTTCAATTGTTCCGGGGTCATCAGAACCTGTTCATCGGTAATGTGTACGTTATTCAGCGCGTCTTTTTGCATGATGGTGATCCTGTTTATGCTCGTTTGCGATAGTTGATCCTCAGCGAGGATGACGTAACGATAACATAACAAGTAAAGATTTCAATCCAAATTTCGTAAATAATAGTTTACACATGCAGTTTTAATGCTTCTTAGACAATTAATTTCGTAAAAACAAATTTACACCACTATCAAAAACAATCCGCTATGCTTTGAAAAAGGAGAAAAAATGATGAAAAAATTTATCGGTCCCCTGTTGGCCTTAGTGATTAGCGGTTGCCAGATTGATCCTTATACTCACGCGCCAACCTTGACCAGTACCGACTGGTATGACGTTGGTATGGAAGATGCTATATCAGGCGTTGCCATAAAAGACGACGATACATTTAACGATTCACCAACAGATCGGGTGGTATACCTTAAAGGATATGCCGAAGGACAAAAGAAAACCTGCCAGCCTGATTTTACTTACGCCAGAGGGCTATCTGGTAAAAGCTTTCCCGCCAGTTGTGACACGGTGGAAAATGCCAGTCAACTGCATGAAGTATGGCAAAAAGGAGCCGATGAAAATGCCAGCACGATACGATTGAATTAATTTAAACCTCATCAATAAATTAATCATAAGATTTAACTTATTTGAATTTTAATTCTCGTTTTGATGACGAGTGCATAAAATAATGATATTTTAATGAGCATCCTAAAGAAAATTTTCGATGCGTTTCGAGCAACGGTGGTGAGGATCCCTGAATGCGCTTTTCTCACCGACCGATTTTACTACTGCTCTTTCTCCTGGCAGGATCGCCATTACTCGCTCAGGGTGCTTCTGACGTTACAAAAAATATACGTTTGATGGTTTCCGGTATCGTCAGCTACACTCGCTGGCCTGCATTGACTGGCCCACCAAGGCTATGTATTTTTTCATCTTCACGTTTTAGCGCAGCCCTACAAGAGAACAACGCAACTTCTTTGCCTTATCTCCCCATCATCATTAACTCTAAACAAGAGGCACTGATTTCAAGCTGCGATGGCTTTTATTTTGGCAGCGAGTCACCGACATTCCAGATAGAATTAATCGATGAATATCCGTCTAAGGCGTTATTATTAATAGCCGAACAAAATACCGAGTGCATTATTGGCAGCGCATTTTGCCTGATCATCAACAATAATAACGTCAGATTTGCCGTAAACCTGGATGCCTTATCGCGTAGTGGTGTAAAGGTCAACCCGGATGTCTTAATGCTCGCACGGAAGAAAAATGATGGGTAACGATAATTCTCTTAATAAGCGCCCCACGTTTAAAAGAGCATTACGCAATATCAGCATGACCAGCGTATTTATCACTATGACGCTGATCTGGCTGCTGCTTTCCGTGACATCGGTGCTGACCCTGAAACAATACGCGCAAAAAAACCTGGCACTCACCGCAGCGACAATGACTTACAGTCTGGAAGCTGCTGTCGTTTTTGCCGATGGTCCGGCAGCCACAGAAACGTTAGCCGCGCTGGGTCAGCAGGGCCAATTTTCAACCGCAGAAGTGCGAGATAACCAGCAAAACATTCTGGCATCCTGGCATTACACCAGTAAGGCTCCGGGCGAGACATTCAGTAATTTCATTAGCCACTGGCTCTTCCCCGCTCCCGTCATTCAGCCGATTCGCCATAATGGCAAAATCATTGGAGAAGTACAGTTAACCGCTCGCGACAACTCAATCAGTCATTTTATCTGGTTATCGCTGGCTGTTCTGACGGGTTGCATTCTGCTGGCATCAGGCATTGCAATCACCCTTACCCGCCATTTGCATAACGGACTGGTGGAAGCGCTAAAAAACATCACTGACGTCGTTCATGATGTGCGCTCCAACCGCAATTTTTCCCGCCGTGTTTCGGAAGAACGAATCGCAGAATTTCACCGCTTTGCTCTCGACTTCAATAGCTTGCTGGATGAAATGGAAGAGTGGCAGCTCCGTTTGCAGGCAAAAAATGCCCAGCTTCTACGTACCGCGCTACATGACCCATTAACCGGGCTGGCGAACCGCGCTGCATTCCGCAACTGCATCAATACGTTAATGAGTGATTCTGCTGCACGAGAAACCTCAGCTTTACTTTTTCTTGATGGCGATAATTTCAAATATATCAATGACACATGGGGGCACGCGACGGGCGATCAGGTCTTGATCGAGATAGCCATACGGTTAATGGAATTTAGCGGAAAACGACATCAGTCATACCGCATAGGAGGCGACGAGTTCGCCATGGTTCTGTCTGGCGTACTGTCAGAATATGAAGTGCAGCGCATCTGTGCAGATCTCACACAAACCTTTCATCGCCCATTCAATCTCCATAACGGTCATCAGACCAGCATGACCTTAAGTATTGGATACGCCCTGACTCGTGAACACGATTCTGCCGAAAAATTACAAGAGCTGGCCGATCGTAATATGTATCAGGCCAAGCACCAGCGCGCCGAAACGCGGGTGAAATAACAAGGAAATATCTACATGATAAAGCAACTGGTAGCACCTCTGGTTTTCTCTTCTCTGATACTGGCAGGTTGCCAGGCTCCACAAGGCAAGTTTACCCCAGAGCAAGTCGCTGCTATGCAGTCTTATGGTTTTACTGAATCCGCCGGTGACTGGTCACTTGGCTTATCAGACACGATTCTGTTTGCTAAAAATGACTACAAACTACTTCCGGAAAGTCAGCAACAGATCCAAACCATGGCGGCGAAACTGGCTTCTACCGGGCTAACACATGCCCGTATGGATGGTCATACCGATAACTACGGTGAAGATAGCTACAATGAAGCCTTATCACTGAAGAGAGCGAATGTCGTCGCAGATGCCTGGGCTGAAGGTGGGCAAATTCCTCGCAGCAATCTCTCTACTCAAGGCTTAGGGAAAAAATACCCCATCGCCAGCAACCAGACATCTCAGGGTCGGGCCGAGAACCGCCGCGTCGCTGTGGTGATAAGTGCGCCTTAAACTCAATTTCAGTAGATAAAAAAAGGGCCAGCCAATTGGCCAGCCCTTCTTAACAGGATGTCGCTTAAGCGAAATCTTAGTTAAGACGCTCTTTGATACGAGCAGCCTTACCAGTACGCTCACGCAGGTAGTACAGTTTAGCTTTACGAACAGCACCACGACGTTTGACAGAAATGCTGTCAACTACCGGAGAGTGAGTCTGGAAGACACGCTCAACGCCTTCGCCGTTGGAAATTTTACGAACAGTGAATGCAGAGTGCAGACCGCGGTTACGAATAGCGATAACCACGCCCTCGAATGCCTGCAGACGTTTTTTGGAACCTTCAACAACCCATACTTTCACTTCCACGGTATCACCCGGACGGAAGGAAGGTACGTCCTGCTTCATCTGCTCTTGTTCAAGTTGCTTAATAATGTTGCTCATAATTTAATCTCTTATCCTGGGTAAACTGATATCTCGGGGGCTTACGCCATCCCATCATGTTTATGTTGCTGTTGCGCGTGTTCGGTTTTGAACTCCGCCAGCAACCTTGCTTGCTCTTCAGTCAGAGCCAGGTTTTCCAGAAGTTCAGGTCTTCTAAGCCAGGTACGGCCCAGCGACTGTTTCAAACGCCAGCGACGTATCTCGGCATGGTTGCCCGACAGTAACACTGACGGAACTTCCATCCCTTCTAACACCTCAGGCCGCGTATAGTGCGGGCAATCCAGCAATCCTTCAGCAAAGGAATCTTCCGTTGCTGAGGCTTCATGTCCCAGTACCCCCGGAATAAACCGGGAGACAGAGTCAATCAACGTCATTGCTGGTAACTCACCACCACTCAGAACGTAATCCCCGATTGACCATTCTTCGTCAATTTCGGTTTGGATCACGCGCTCATCTATACCTTCGTAGCGACCGCACACCAGAATCAATTTTTGATTCGTTGCCAGTTCGCTGACGCCTGCTTGATCAAGCTTGCGCCCCTGCGGTGACAGATAGATCACCTTAGCGCCTTCACCCGCCGCGCTTTTTGCTGCATGAATGGCATCCCGTAAAGGTTGCACCATCATTAACATCCCCGGTCCGCCGCCGTAAGGACGATCGTCCACGGTACGGTGCCGGTCATGCGTGAAGTCACGAGGACTCCAGCTCTGGATGCTCAGCAGGCCATTTTTAACTGCCCGGCCAGTTACCCCGTAATCGGTAATTGCGCGGAACATTTCAGGAAACAGGCTAATTATGCCAATCCACATAGCGCCGTCTTTTACCGTTTATCCGGTGGTTTAAAAACCAGGATCCCAATCTACTTCGATTGAACGAGTAGTGAGATCGACTTTCTTGATAACCTGCCCATCGAGGAACGGTACGAGACGTTCCTTGATACCAAACGCATCTTTCAGGTTTGCCTTAATGACGAGAACGTCATTAGATCCGGTTTCCATCATGTCGACGACTTTACCGAGATCGTAGCCTTCAGTGGTCACTACCTGGCAGCCCATCAGGTCTTTCCAGTAGTAGTCACCCTCTTCAAGCTGAGGCAACTGCGAAGAATCTACGACAATTTCACAATTCGTCAGCAGGTTCGCCGCATCACGATCGTCAACGCCTTTCAGCTTGATGATCATGTCCTGATTGTGGTGCTTCCAGCTTTCCAACTGGACTTGCTGCCACTGACCCGCCTTCTGGATAAACCAGGGCTGATAGTCAAAAATGCTTTCGGCGTCTTCGGTGGAAGAAAACACTCTGAGCCACCCACGAATACCGTAAGACGAACCCATTTTTCCCAAAACGATGGGATCAACAGGTGCTTGCGCGGTGAGTTGTTTGCTCATCATGACCACCGTGACAGATTAAGCTGCTTTGTTTACTTCTTTGATCAGCGCAGCAACGCGATCAGAAATAGTTGCGCCCTGGCCAACCCAGTGAGCAATGCGATCCAGATCCAGGCGGGCGCCTTCTTCTTTTTCGCTAGCGATTGGGTTGAAGAAACCAACGCGCTCAATGAAGCGACCGTTGCGTGCATTACGGCTGTCAGCGACAACAACCTGGTAGAACGGACGCTTTTTAGCGCCGTGACGTGCTAAACGAATAGTTACCATAACATCCTCTTGTGTGAATAAAACAACCGGACCCCATCGAGGAACGGAGTCCGGTGTCATATTAAAAGCCCGAAAATTTTACTGATTTCTGGAGAAAATGCAATCAACAGTTAATAACTCTGTCGCATAAGGTCATTTAGCGACCAGGAAATCCCGGCGGCATCATCCCTTTCATGCTTCTCATCATCTTCGCCATTCCGCCCTTCTTCATCTTCTTCATCATGCGCTGCATGTCGTCGAACTGCTTCAGAAGACGGTTAACATCCTGTACCTGCATACCGCAACCGGCAGCGATACGACGTTTACGCGAACCTTTGATGATTTCTGGCTTAGCGCGCTCTTTCAGCGTCATCGAGTTGATGATGGCTTCCATACGCACCAGCACTTTATCGTCCATCTGCGACTTCACGTTCTCCGGGATCTGCCCCATACCCGGCAGTTTGCCCATCAGGCTGGCCATGCCGCCCATGTTTTTCATCTGGCGCAACTGTTCAAGGAAATCGTTGAGATCGAAGCCGTCGCCTTTTTTCAGCTTGCTGGCTAATTTCTCAGCCTGCGCGCGGTCAACTTTGCTTTCGATATCTTCGATCAGCGACAGAACATCGCCCATACCGAGAATACGGGAAGCGATGCGGTCCGGATGGAACGGTTCCAGCGCCTCTGTTTTCTCACCAACACCGAGGAATTTGATCGGTTTGCCAGTGATGTGACGAATCGAGAGCGCCGCACCGCCGCGGGCATCGCCGTCTACTTTGGTCAACACTACGCCGGTAAGCGGTAACGCTTCATTGAACGCTTTTGCCGTATTGGCGGCATCCTGACCGGTCATGGCGTCAACCACAAACAAGGTTTCAACCGGGTTAATCGAAGCGTGGACTTGTTTGATCTCGTCCATCATCGCTTCATCAACGTGCAAACGACCGGCAGTATCCACCAGCAACACGTCGTAGAATTTCAGTTTGGCTTCTTTCAGCGCCGCATTAACGATATCGACCGGCTTCTGGCCAACATCTGAAGGGAAGAAATCGACGCCTACCTGTTCGGCCAGCGTCTCAAGCTGTTTGATTGCCGCCGGACGATAAACGTCGGCAGAAACCACCAGCACTTTCTTTTTGTGCTTCTCGCGCAGGAACTTACCGAGTTTACCAACGCTGGTTGTTTTACCGGCACCTTGCAGGCCCGCCATCAGCACCACCGCAGGCGGCTGCGCAGCCAGATTCAGGGTCTGGTTCTCTTCGCCCATCGCCGCAACCAGTTCGTTACGGACGATTTTGACGAACTCCTGCCCCGGCGTCAGGCTCTTGTTAACTTCATGACCAACCGCTTTCTCTTTTACGCGATTGATAAACTCACGCACTACCGGCAGAGCGACGTCCGCCTCCAGCAGCGCCATGCGCACTTCGCGCAGCGTATCTTTAACGTTGTCTTCAGTAAGGCGTCCACGGCCACTGATATTGCGCAGCGTGCGCGACAAACGATCGGTTAAATTATCAAACATTGTCTCTCGCCTGGGGTGGAAACGGTTGGCCGCAATCGCGACACATCATCAGTATCTTGCCGCAGTATAACATGAAGGCGTCTTTGTTGTTATGCAACGGTTGGAGCCGCGTTCACCTGACGCTATACTGCTTTTCTTTCTCATTGCTCAAACTGTCGACATTACTATGCCCGTTTTTGCTCTGCTCGCGCTCGTCGCCTACTCTGTCAGTCTCGCACTGATTATTCCCGGTCTGCTGCAAAAAAACGGCGGCTGGCGGCGAATGGCTATTATTTCTGCGGTCATCGCGCTGGTTTGCCACGCTATTGCTCTTGAAGCCCGCATACTGCCCGGCGGTGATAGCGGACAAAACCTTAGCCTGTTGAATGTCGGTTCGTTGGTCAGCCTGATGATCTGTACGGTGATGACCATTGTGGCCTCACGTAACCGTGGCTGGCTGCTGCTGCCGATTGTTTACGCCTTTGCGCTCATCAACCTGGCGCTGGCGACCTTCATGCCCAATGAATACATCACCCACCTGGAAGCAACACCCGGGATGCTGATGCACATTGGCTTATCGCTCTTTTCCTACGCCACGCTGATTATCGCTGCCCTGTACGCGCTGCAACTGGCATGGATTGATTACCAACTGAAGAACAAGAAGTTGGCGTTTAATCAGGAAATGCCTCCACTGATGAGTATTGAACGTAAAATGTTCCACATCACGCAAATTGGTGTGGTGCTATTGACGCTCACTCTCTGTACAGGCCTGTTCTACATGCACAACTTATTTAGCATGGAAAATATCGACAAGGCCGTGCTCTCTATTGTGGCGTGGTTTGTCTATATTGTGCTGCTGTGGGGGCATTATCATGAAGGATGGCGTGGACGCCGCGTTGTCTGGTTTAACGTCGCCGGCGCAGTCATTCTGACACTGGCCTATTTTGGCAGCCGAATTGTCCAGCAGTTAATCAGCTAAACCAGAAAAGGAGCTTCCCCTGGAACATATCTCTACTACCACGTTGATCATAATTTTGATCATCATGGTGGTCATTTCAGCCTATTTTTCCGGCTCCGAAACCGGAATGATGACACTCAACCGCTATCGCCTGCGACATATGGCGAAGCAGGGTAATCGCTCGGCTAAACGGGTCGAAAAATTACTGCGCAAACCTGACCGCCTGATAAGCCTGGTGTTAATCGGCAATAACCTGGTCAATATTCTCGCTTCCGCACTGGGCACCATTGTCGGAATGCGCTTGTACGGTGATGCAGGCGTGGCGATTGCGACCGGCGTGCTGACCTTCGTGGTGCTGGTTTTTGCCGAAGTATTGCCGAAAACCATTGCCGCGCTGTACCCGGAAAAAGTCGCCTATCCGAGTAGTTTTCTGCTGGCTCCGCTGCAAATTTTGATGATGCCACTGGTCTGGCTACTGAACGCCATCACCCGTATGCTGATGCGTATGATGGGTATCAAAACCGATATCGTAGTCAGCGGCTCTTTAAGCAAAGAGGAGTTGCGCACCATTGTGCACGAATCACGCTCACAAATTTCCCGCCGCAATCAGGATATGCTGCTATCGGTGCTCGATCTGGAAAAAATGACCGTTGATGACATCATGGTGCCGCGCAGTGAAATCATCGGCATCGATATCAACGACGACTGGAAATCGATTCTCCGTCAACTCTCCCACTCTCCTCACGGGCGCATCGTGCTGTACCGCGACTCTCTGGACGACGCCATTAGTATGCTGCGAGTACGTGAAGCCTGGCGGCTGATGTCGGAGAAAAAAGAGTTCACTAAAGAAACCATGCTGCGCGCTGCGGACGAAATTTATTTTGTTCCGGAAGGCACGCCGCTCAGTACACAATTAGTTAAATTTCAACGCAATAAAAAGAAAGTTGGTCTGGTCGTCAACGAATACGGAGATATTCAGGGGCTGGTCACAGTTGAAGATATTCTTGAAGAGATTGTCGGTGATTTCACCACGTCGATGTCACCAACGCTTGCCGAAGAGGTCACACCGCAAAACGACGGTTCGGTGATTATCGATGGCACCGCCAACGTGCGAGAAATTAACAAAGCCTTTAACTGGCATCTACCGGAAGATGATGCCCGCACGGTTAATGGCGTTATTCTGGAGGCGCTGGAAGAGATCCCTGTCGCAGGCACCCGCGTGCGTATTGGCGAGTACGATATCGATATCCTCGACGTTCAGGACAATATGATTAAGCAGGTAAAAGTTTTTCCTGTAAAACCGCTACGTGAAAGCGTGGCGGAGTAACGAAAACGGCCCGGCATTCATATGCAGGGCCGTAACTCATTACGAAGGCAGAAATTAAGCTTTCGCTTTCGCGACAGTAACCATCGCCGCACGAATCGTACGACCGTTCAGCGTATAACCCTTCTGCATGATGCCCAGTACGTTACCCGGCGCAACGTCATCAGATTCCACCATTGCGATGGCCTGATGCACGTTTGGATCCAGCGGTACGTTCGTTTCGGCAATGACATCAACGCCAAATTTACGTACTACATCCAGCATCGACTTCAGCGTCAGCTCAATACCTTCAACCATCGCAGACATATCCGGGTTAGCTTTATCAGCCACTTCCAGCGCACGATCCAGACTATCAATCACCGGCAGCAATTCGTTGATGAATTTCTCCAGCGCAAATTTATGCGCTTTTTCGATATCCAGTTCAGTACGACGACGCAGATTTTCCATTTCCGCTTTTACGCGCAAAATACCGTCCCGTTCACGGGTCTGGGCTTCAGCCAGCTGAGCTTCGAGATTCGCAATTTTTTCATCGCGCGGATCCACCTGCTCAGCAGAAGCTTCTGGCTCAACTGCCTCAATCTCTTCGTGCTGATCCATGATAATTTCTTCCGGGGCTTGCCCCTCAGGCGTTTTCTGTTCTTTACTACTCATGAATTTCTCCGCGTTTTTTTCGCATTCATCTCGCTAACTTGGCTTATTATGGGGATCAGTTTCAGGGTTTCAAGGGAAGCACTCACATTGTCATCAATCTTCACAACAAGGACCTCGGAAAAATGAATAATCATTTCAAGTGTATTGGCATTGTGGGACACCCACGGCACCCTACTGCACTGACAACACATGAAATGCTCTACCGCTGGTTGTGCACAAAAGGTTACGAGGTCATCGTTGAGCAGCAAATCGCTCATGAACTGCAACTGAAGAATGTGAAAACTGGCACACTCGCGGAGATTGGACAACTGGCTGATCTCGCGGTAGTTGTTGGTGGCGACGGTAATATGCTGGGCGCGGCGCGCACGCTCGCCCGCTACGACATTAAAGTCATTGGCATCAACCGTGGCAACCTGGGTTTCCTGACTGACCTTGACCCCGATAACGCCCAACAACAGTTAGCCGATGTGCTGGAAGGCCACTACATCAGCGAAAAACGTTTTTTGCTGGAAGCACAAGTCTGCCAGCAAGATTGCCAGAAGCGCATCAGCACAGCGATTAACGAAGTAGTGCTTCACCCAGGTAAAGTAGCGCATATGATTGAGTTCGAAGTGTATATCGACGAGATCTTTGCGTTTTCTCAGCGCTCCGATGGACTGATTATTTCTACGCCTACAGGTTCTACCGCCTATTCCCTCTCGGCGGGCGGCCCGATTCTGACACCATCACTGGATGCAATTACCCTGGTGCCAATGTTCCCGCATACACTCTCGGCGCGCCCGCTGGTCATTAACAGCAGCAGCACAATTCGCCTGCGCTTTTCGCACCGCCGTAGCGATCTGGAAATTAGCTGCGACAGCCAGATAGCGCTACCGATTCAGGAAGGTGAAGATGTCCTGATTCGTCGTTGTGATTACCATCTGAATCTGATTCATCCAAAAGATTACAGCTATTTCAATACATTAAGCACTAAGCTCGGCTGGTCAAAAAAATTATTTTAATTTTACACCAGCCTCTTTACTGTATATAAAACCAGTTTATACTGTACACAATAACAGTAATGGTTTTTCATACAGGAAAACGACTATGTTGGCACAACTGACCATCAGCAACTTTGCTATTGTTCGTGAGCTTGAGATTGATTTTCACAGCGGTATGACCGTAATAACCGGTGAGACCGGCGCAGGCAAATCTATTGCAATAGATGCGCTCGGCCTTTGTCTCGGTGGTCGCGCTGAAGCCGACATGGTGCGTACCGGCGCTGCTCGCGCAGACCTGTGCGCTCGTTTTTCTCTTAAAGATACGCCAGCGGCTCTGCGCTGGCTGGAAGAAAACCAACTGGAAGATGGCCGCGAATGCCTGCTTCGTCGCGTGATCAGTAGCGATGGCCGCTCCCGTGGTTTCATCAACGGCACGGCCGTTCCTCTGTCACAACTGCGCGAACTGGGTCAGCTGCTCATCCAGATCCACGGTCAGCATGCTCATCAGTTACTTACCAAGGCCGAGCACCAAAAATTCCTGCTTGATGGCTACGCCAATGAAACTTCTCTGCTCCAGGAAATGACCGCTCGTTATCAGTTGTGGCATCAAAGCTGCCGCGACCTGGCGCATCATCAACAGTTAAGTCAGGAACGCGCCGCTCGCGCGGAACTGCTGCAATATCAGTTAAAAGAACTGAACGAATTTAATCCGCAGCCCGGTGAGTTTGAACAAATCGACGAAGAGTACAAGCGTCTGGCTAACAGCGGTCAATTGCTGACTACAAGCCAGAATGCACTAGCATTAATGGCCGACGGCGAAGATGCAAACCTGCAAAGTCAGCTTTATACAGCAAAACAATTGGTTAGCGAACTGATTGGTATGGACAGCAAACTGTCCGGTGTACTTGATATGCTGGAAGAGGCCACAATCCAGATAGCTGAAGCCAGTGACGAATTACGCCACTACTGCGATCGTCTGGATCTCGACCCTAACCGGTTGTTCGAACTTGAACAACGTATCTCAAAACAGATTTCACTGGCACGTAAACACCACGTCAGCCCGGAAGCATTGCCACAATATTATCAATCACTGCTGGAAGAACAACAGCAACTCGACGATCAGGCCGACTCGCAAGAAACTCTCGCGCTGGCCGTAACTAAACACCATCAGCAGGCGCTGGAAACGGCACGCGCGTTACACCAACAACGCCAGCACTATGCAGCAGAACTTGCGCACCTGATCACCGACAGTATGCACGCACTCTCCATGCCGCATGGGCAATTTACGATTGATGTGAAATTTGATGAGCATCACCTGAGCGCTGACGGTGCCGACCGCATTGAGTTTCGGGTTACCACCAACCCTGGTCAGCCAATGCAGCCTATCGCCAAAGTCGCATCCGGTGGTGAATTGTCGCGTATCGCCCTGGCGATTCAGGTTATTACAGCGCGTAAAATGGAAACGCCAGCGCTCATTTTCGATGAAGTGGATGTGGGGATCAGCGGCCCGACTGCAGCAGTCGTCGGCAAACTGCTACGTCAGCTTGGCGAATCAACCCAGGTAATGTGTGTTACCCACCTGCCACAAGTCGCAGGATGCGGTCATCAACACTATTTTGTCAGCAAAGAAACAGATGGCGCGATGACAGAAACACATATGCAATCACTGGATAAAAAGGCGCGGTTACAGGAGTTGGCGCGCTTACTTGGTGGTAGCGAAGTTACCCGCAACACCCTGGCGAACGCGAAAGAACTGCTTGCGGCGTAAACTTTTTTACTGCTTCACGGTCAGAGTAGACAGCAAAACGCCGTAAGACCCGACAGCAAAAGGTTTTAAAGTGACGAAAGGTCTATTATCATCGGCATATTACAGATGAGCCACGTACTGCTCGGGCCCGAAAAGGAATCAAATCACTATGCGCTGTAAAACGCTGACTGCTGCCGCAGCAGTACTATTGATGTTGACCGCAGGCTGTTCCACTCTGGAGCGAGTGGTTTACCGTCCTGACATCAACCAGGGGAACTATCTGACCGCTAACGACGTATCCAAAATACGCGTTGGCATGACGCAACAACAAGTTGCGTACGCATTGGGTACACCGCTGATGTCCGATCCATTTGGTACGAATACCTGGTTCTATGTCTTCCGCCAACAACCAGGTCATGAAGGTGTAACGCAGCAAACGCTGACGCTGACCTTTAACAGCAGCGGTGTGTTGACCAATATTGATAACAAACCCGCACTGAGTGGCAACGAATAAAATTTGCTGTTTATAGCGATCAAAAAGGTGCTCGCTGAGCACCTTTTTTCTGCCTGCTATTTATTCGCTGACTTCTCTGCCCGCTGCCTGCGAAGCTCTTTCGGATCGGCAATCAATGGTCGATAAATCTCTACACGATCGCCATCGCGCACGATATCACTCAGTTTTGCCGGACGACTGTAAATGCCGACTTTATTTTTAGTTAAATCGATATCTGTACGCAATTCCAGCAAACCGCTGGCGCGAATCGCCTCTTCAACCGTCGCTCCCTCCTGCAACATCACACGTTGCAGGTACTGCTTCTCTGGTAACGCGTAAGCTACCTCAACGGCAATTTTACCTGGCACTATAAACCTCTTTTGCTCGCACAGTGAAAGCTTGCACCATATTAGTCGCCAGCTCTTTAAACACGCGACCAAAGGCGAGTTCAATCAGCTTATTAGTAAACTCAAAATCGAGATGAAACTCGATACGGCACGCCTCCTGGCTCAGCGGCGTAAACTTCCAACCGCCGATCAACTTCTTGAACGGCCCATCAACCAGATTCATGAGGATACTTTGGTTACTGGTCAACTGATTCCGGGTAGTAAACGTTTTGCTGATCCCAGCCTTAGAGACATCTACCGCAGCGGTCATCTGCCCAGGAGTGGACTCCAGAATCCGACTTCCGGTACAACCCGGCAAAAACTGAGGATAAGACTGAACGTCATTCACTAACTGATACATTTGCTCCGCGCTGTAGGGTACGAGTGCGGTCCGGCTAATTTGAGGCATAACAAATTCCATCAACAAAAAACCAACAAATAATATCATTTATCCTGCTGTAAAAAAAACGCTATCCCGGCACTGGGTAACATCGGGTTCATGCTAAGATAGAGCCTTGTCCCCCGCAGGATTAATATGGGGTGTTTTCGATTTCAGATTACCGATGATTCACGACGCTTATGACGAAGAAAAAAGCACATAAACCTGGTTCAGCAACCATAGCGCTCAACAAGCGCGCCCGTCACGAATACTTTATTGAAGAAGAGTTTGAAGCGGGACTCGCCCTGCAAGGCTGGGAAGTTAAATCCCTGCGCGCAGGAAAAGCCAATATTAGCGACAGCTATGTTCTTCTGCGCGACGGAGAAGCATTCCTGTTTGGCGCAAATATCACGCCGATGGCTGTGGCTTCCACGCATGTGGTGTGCGATCCTACTCGTACTCGCAAGCTACTTCTCAACCAGCGCGAACTGGACTCATTGTACGGTCGCGTAAATCGTGAAGGCTATACCGTAGTGGCGCTCTCCCTGTACTGGAAAAATGCCTGGTGCAAAGTAAAAATTGGTGTCGCGAAAGGTAAGAAACAACACGATAAACGTTCTGACATCAAAGAACGTGAATGGCAGGTGGATAAAGCACGTATCATGAAAAACGCTCACCGTTAAACCTACATAACATATACTGATCAGCCCCTCACCGCGCCTCCCCTCTCCGGTGGCGCGAATGAACATCTTGTTGATAATCATATTTAGCACAGATGTAGTCATCCCCATGCTTAATCGAATAAAAATCATGCTACGCAGGCGCTAAATCCTTGACGATGTCGCCATTGGGGCTGGTCATGGCGCTCACAAATCTGGTATACTCACCGTTACACATTGGGGCTGATTCTGGATTCGACGGGATTTGCGAAACCCAAGGTGCATGCCGAGGGGCGGTTGGCCTCGTAAAAAGCCGCAAAAAATAGTCGCAAACGACGAAAACTACGCTTTAGCAGCTTAATAACCTGCTTAGAGCCCTCTCTCCCTAGCCTCCGCTCTTAGGACGGGGATCAAGAGAGGTCAAACCCAAAAGAGATCGCGTGGAAGCCCTGCCTGGGGTTGAAGCGTTAAAACTTAATCAGGCTAGTTTGTTAGTGGCGTGTCTGTCCGCAGCTGGCAAGCGAATGTAAAGACTGACTAAGCATGTAGTACCGAGGATGTAGGAATTTCGGACGCGGGTTCAACTCCCGCCAGCTCCACCAATCATGATTAGACGGCGTAAGAACAACACCAACAAAAACAGGAAGTTAGCAGTCTCAGCAGGACACCGACCAGACGGTGAGGAGACAAAAAAGGATACGCAAAGGAGCCGCGGCTCTTTAGTGACATAGAAGTCCGCTTATGCGGGCTTTTTTATTTTTTCATCTGCTTAATTTGGCTGTGCTTCATCTATCCCCTCAACAAGCACCATTCTTTTCGTTCACAGCTTCCATATATCAACCAGCCACGAATGCCTTTCAGCCATAAAAAATGAATGTCTGTTATGAGCTCTGAGTTCAACGGGTCGATGCAACGCTATCCTTAATCAAGGAGGACGTTGCTCTTCTGAAATGCAAAAGGGGCTCTAAATGTGAATGGCACGATTATGCGGGATACTTACATAATGTATGGAGACTACGCATTATTCTCTCCCCTGCCAAACAGGTGAAGAACTAAAACTCACCTGTTTACAACAGGTTATTTCAAATTAACTCAATCGTGTATTAAATCGCAGGACACGTTTGTTTTGAAGTTTGAAATCACACCCAATACTCACCTCCTATAACCATCACTAACTTATTATTTTAAATAATTATTTCTCTAAAAAAGCATCTATAACTCACCTCACCATATGTTAATAAAATATTGTTTTTGATCACAATAAGAAAACAATATGTCTCTTTTGTGCGCATTTTTCAGAAATGTAGATATTTTTAGATTATGGCTACGAAGTGAGCATCGCCATGTCACCCTACATCTCATAAGAGGATTGCTTCTGATGAATGCACTGACCGCCGTACAAACCAATACTGTCGATTCAGGCCAGGACTATAGCGGATTCACCCTCATACCGTCGGCGCAATCCCCGCGTCTGCTGGAACTCACCTTCACCGAACAGACGACCAAACAGTTTCTCGAACAGGTTGCCGAGTGGCCCGTGCAGGCGCTGGAGTACAAATCGTTTCTGCGTTTTCGGGTGGGCAAAATTCTCGACGATCTGTGTGCAAACCAACTACAGCCGCTGCTGTTGAAGACGTTGCTAAACCGCGCTGAAGGTGCGCTGTTGATCAATGCGGTAGGTGTCGATGATGTGAAGCAGGCGGATGAGATGGTGAAGCTGGCGACGGCGGTGGCGCATCTGATTGGTCGCTCAAATTTCGATGCGATGAGCGGTCAGTATTATGCGCGTTTTGTGGTGAAAAATGTCGATAACTCAGACAGCTATCTGCGCCAGCCGCACCGCGTGATGGAGTTGCATAACGACGGCACCTATGTCGAAGAGATCACTGATTACGTGCTGATGATGAAAATCGACGAACAAAACATGCAGGGCGGAAATTCGCTGCTGCTGCATCTCGATGACTGGGAACATCTGGACCACTTTTTCAGCCACCCGCTGGCGCGCCGTCCGATGCGTTTTGCCGCACCGCCAAGTAAAAACGTCAGCAAAGATGTCTTCCATCCGGTGTTCGACATCGATCAGCAGGGGCGCCCGGTGATGCGCTATATCGACCAGTTCGTCCAGCCGAAAGACTTCGAAGAAGGCGTATGGTTGAGCGAGCTTTCCGACGCCATTGAAACCAGCAAAGGCATTCTGTCTGTCCCCGTTCCCGTTGGCAAATTCCTGTTGATTAACAACCTGTTCTGGCTGCACGGTCGCGACCGCTTTACCGCGCATCCGGATCTGCGTCGCGAACTGATGCGCCAGCGTGGCTATTTCGCTTACGCCACTAACCACTACCAGACGCATCAGTAAGCGCAAAGGAATTGAGCGGATGTATGATTTTGTGATTATTGGCGGCGGCATCATCGGCATGTCGACCGCCATGCAACTGATTGATGTCTATCCGGACGCCCGCATTGCGTTGCTGGAAAAAGAGTCCGGCCCGGCCTGTCACCAGACGGGCCACAACAGCGGTGTGATCCATGCCGGGGTCTATTACACGCCCGGCAGCCTGAAGGCGAAATTTTGCCTGGCGGGAAACCACGCCACCAAAGCCTTTTGCGATCAAAACGGCATTCGCTACGACAACTGCGGCAAGATGCTGGTCGCCACGTCCGCTCTCGAAATGGAACGGATGCGCGCGTTGTGGAAACGCACGGCGGCGAACGGGATCGAGCGCGAATGGTTAAACGCCGACGAACTGCGCGAGCGCGAACCGAATATCACCGGGCTTGGCGGTATTTTTGTGCCGTCCAGCGGCATTGTCAGCTATCGCGAAGTGACGGCGGCGATGGCGAAAATCTTCCAGGCCAGAGGCGGTGAGATTATCTATAACGCCGAAGTCAGCGCGCTCAGTGAGCATAAAAACGGCGTGGTGATACGTCCCCGTCAGGGCGACGAATATGAAGCATCGACGCTGATTAGCTGTTCCGGACTAATGGCTGACCGGCTGGTGAAAATGCTCGGCCTCGAACCGGGCTTTATCATCTGCCCGTTCCGTGGCGAGTATTTCCGCCTTGCGCCGGAGCATAACCAGATTGTTAACCATCTGATTTACCCCATCCCCGACCCGGCGATGCCATTTTTGGGCGTTCATCTCACCCGGATGATCGACGGCAGCGTGACCGTCGGGCCAAACGCGGTGCTGGCTTTCAAACGCGAAGGCTATCGCAAGCGCGACTTCTCATTTAGCGACACGCTGGAGATTTTGGGCTCTTCGGGGATTCGCCGGGTGCTACAAAACCACCTACGCTCAGGACTGGGCGAGATGAAAAACTCGCTGTGCAAAAGCGGCTATTTGCGGCTGGTGCAAAAGTATTGTCCCCGGCTTTCGTTAAGCGATCTCCAGCCCTGGCCCGCCGGTGTGCGGGCGCAGGCGGTATCGCCGGACGGCAAGCTGATTGACGATTTTCTGTTTGTCACCACCCCGCGCACGATCCACACCTGCAATGCGCCCTCCCCGGCAGCGACATCAGCAATTCCTATTGGTGCGCATATTGTCAGCAAGGTACAAACGCTGCTGGCAAGCCAGAGTAACCCCGGACGCACGCTGCGAGCGGCACGTAGTGTGGATGCCTTACACGCCGCATTTAATCAATAACCTTTGAAAACAGGATGTAGCGATGAAACTTAACGACAGTAACTTATTCCGCCAGCAGGCGTTGATTAACGGGGAATGGCTGGACGCCAACAATGGCGAGGTCATCGATGTCACCAATCCGGCGAACGGCGACAAGCTGGGTAGCGTGCCGAAAATGGGTGCTGATGAAACCCGTGCCGCTATCGACGCCGCCAACCGCGCCCTGCCCGCCTGGCGTGCGCTCACCGCCAAAGAACGTGCCACCATTCTGCGCAACTGGTTCAATTTGATGATGGAGCATCAGGACGATTTAGCGCGCCTGATGACCCTCGAACAGGGCAAACCGCTGGCTGAAGCGAAAGGCGAAATCAGCTACGCCGCCTCCTTTATTGAGTGGTTTGCCGAAGAAGGCAAACGTATTTATGGCGACACTATTCCCGGTCATCAGGCCGATAAGCGCCTGATTGTGATCAAGCAGCCGATTGGCGTTACTGCGGCCATCACGCCGTGGAACTTCCCGGCGGCGATGATTACCCGCAAAGCCGGTCCGGCACTGGCGGCAGGCTGCACGATGGTGCTGAAGCCCGCCAGTCAGACGCCGTTCTCTGCGCTAGCGCTGGCAGAGCTGGCGATCCGCGCGGGCATTCCGGCTGGCGTGTTTAACGTGGTCACCGGTTCGGCGGGCGCGGTCGGTAACGAACTGACCAGCAACCCGCTGGTGCGCAAGCTGTCGTTTACCGGCTCGACCGAAATTGGCCGCCAGTTAATGGAACAGTGCGCGAAAGATATCAAAAAAGTGTCGCTGGAGCTCGGCGGCAACGCGCCGTTTATCGTCTTTGACGATGCCGATCTCGACAAAGCCGTGGAAGGCGCGCTGGCCTCAAAATTCCGCAACGCCGGGCAAACCTGCGTCTGCGCCAACCGTTTATACGTGCAGGACGGCGTGTATGACCGCTTTGCCGAAAAATTGCAGCAGGCGGTGAGCAAACTGCAAATCGGTGATGGACTGGAAAAAGGCGTCACCATCGGACCGCTGATCGATGAAAAAGCGGTAGCAAAAGTGGAAGAGCATATTGCCGATGCGCTGGAGAAAGGCGCGCGCGTGGTTTGCGGCGGTAAAGCACACGAACGCGGCGGCAACTTCTTCCAGCCGACCATACTGGTGGACGTTCCGGCCAACGCCAAAGTGTCGAAAGAAGAGACGTTCGGCCCCCTCGCCCCGCTATTCCGCTTTAAAGACGAAGCCGATGTGATTGCGCAGGCCAATGACACCGAGTTTGGCCTTGCCGCCTACTTCTACGCTCGTGATTTAAGCCGCGTCTTCCGCGTGGGCGAGGCGCTGGAGTACGGCATCGTCGGCATCAATACCGGCATTATTTCCAATGAAGTGGCCCCGTTCGGCGGCATTAAAGCCTCGGGTCTGGGTCGTGAAGGTTCGAAGTATGGCATCGAAGATTACTTAGAAATCAAATACATGTGCATCGGTCTTTAACTGGAGAACGCGAATGAGCAGCAATAAAGAGTTAATGCAGCGCCGCAGTCAGGCGATCCCCCGTGGCGTCGGGCAAATTCACCCGATTTTCGCTGACCGGGCGGAAAACTGCCGGGTGTGGGACGTTGAAGGCCGTGAGTATCTTGATTTCGCGGGCGGGATTGCAGTGCTCAACACCGGGCACCTGCATCCAAAAGTGGTTGCAGCGGTGGAAGCGCAGTTGAAAAAACTGTCGCATACCTGCTTCCAGGTGCTGGCTTACGAGCCGTATCTGGAGTTGTGCGAGATTATGAATCAGAAGGTGCCGGGCGATTTCGCCAAAAAAACGCTGTTGGTCACCACGGGTTCGGAAGCGGTGGAAAACGCGGTAAAAATCGCCCGCGCCGCCACCAAACGCAGCGGCACCATCGCCTTTAGCGGTGCGTATCACGGGCGCACGCACTACACGCTGGCGCTGACCGGCAAGGTGAATCCGTACTCTGCGGGTATGGGGCTGATGCCGGGCCATGTTTATCGCGCGCTTTACCCTTGCCCACTGCATGGCATCAGTGAAGATGACGCTATCGCCAGTATCCACCGAATCTTCAAAAATGACGCTGCGCCGGAAGATATCGCCGCCATCGTGATTGAGCCGGTTCAGGGCGAAGGCGGTTTCTACGCCGCGACGCCAGCCTTTATGCAACGTTTACGCGCGCTGTGTGACGAGCATGGGATCATGCTGATTGCCGATGAAGTCCAGAGCGGCGCGGGACGTACCGGTACGCTGTTTGCGATGGAGCAAATGGGCGTTGCACCGGATCTCACCACCTTTGCGAAATCGATCGCGGGCGGCTTCCCGCTGGCGGGCGTCACCGGACGTGCCGAAGTGATGGACGCCGTCGCACCAGGTGGTCTGGGCGGCACTTATGCGGGTAACCCGATTGCCTGCGTGGCGGCGCTGGAAGTATTGAAGGTGTTCGAGCAGGAAAATCTGCTGCAAAAAGCCAACGATCTGGGGCAGAAACTGAAAGACGGGTTGTTGGCAATAGCCGAAAAACACCCTGAGATCAGCGATGTGCGCGGGCTGGGGGCGATGATTGCGATCGAGTTGTTTGAAAATGGCGATCACGACAAACCGGATGCGAAACTCACCGCCGAGATCGTAGCGCGTGCCCGCGATAAAGGTCTGATTCTTCTCTCCTGCGGCCCTTATTACAACGTACTGCGCATCCTTGTCCCCCTCACCATTGAAGATGCTCAGATCCGTCAGGGTCTGGAGATCATCAGCCAGTGTTTTGCTGAGGCGAAGCAGTAGCACCGCACCATGCCGGAGGCGACGCTTTGCGTCTTGTCCGGCCTACGGGAATCCAGGTCGGATAAGGCGTTTACGCCGCATCCGACATTCGGCGCACCATGCCGGAGGCGACGCTTCGCGTCTTGTCCGGCCTACGGGAATCCAGGTCGGATAAGGCGTTTACGCCGCATCCGACATTCGGCGCACCATGCCGGAGGCGACGCTTCGCGTCTTGTCCGGCCTACGGGAATCCAGGCCGGATAAGGCGGAGCCGCTCTCCGGCAAAAAGAGTTAATAACAATTAAACGCGTGACCCGACGCGGGAAATGTCGGGGCGCTCTCCCAAGTGACACACTTTCGAGAGGATTCAGGATGGGGCAATCATCGCAACCACATGAGTTAGGCGGCGGGCTGAAATCACGCCACGTCACCATGTTGTCTATTGCCGGTGTTATCGGCGCAAGTCTGTTTGTCGGTTCCAGCGTCGCTATAGCCGAAGCGGGTCCGGCGGTATTGCTGGCCTATCTGTTCGCCGGATTACTGGTGGTTATGATTATGCGAATGCTGGCGGAAATGGCGGTTGCTACGCCCGACACCGGCTCCTTTTCCACCTATGCCGATAAAGCCATTGGCCGCTGGGCGGGCTATACCATCGGCTGGCTGTACTGGTGGTTTTGGGTACTGGTTATCCCGCTAGAAGCCAACATTGCCGCCATGATCCTGCATTCATGGGTTCCCGGTATTCCCATCTGGTTATTTTCCCTCGTTATTACCCTCGCCTTAACCGGAAGTAATTTATTAAGCGTCAAAAACTACGGCGAATTTGAGTTCTGGTTAGCGATATGCAAAGTGATTGCTATCCTGGCGTTTATTTTCCTCGGTGCAGTGGCGATTAGCGGTTTTTATCCTTATGCCGAAGTGAGTGGTATCTCAAGATTATGGGATAGCGGCGGCTTTATGCCGAATGGTTTTGGTGCGGTATTAAGCGCGATGCTTATCACCATGTTCTCGTTTATGGGCGCGGAAATTGTCACCATCGCGGCAGCAGAATCCGACACGCCGGATAAACATATTGTTCGCGCCACCAACTCGGTTATCTGGCGTATCTCTATTTTCTATTTGTGTTCTATTTTTGTCGTCGTGGCTCTCATCCCGTGGAATATGCCAGGACTGAAAACCGTGGGTTCCTACCGTTCCGTGCTGGAGCTGCTGAATATTCCGCACGCAAAATTCATTATGGATTGCGTTATTTTGCTATCAGTGACCAGTTGCCTGAACTCAGCGCTGTATACCGCCTCGCGAATGCTTTACTCACTGAGCCGTCGCGGTGATGCACCTGCAGTAATGGGCAAAATCAACCGCAGTAAAACACCTTACGTGGCTGTATTACTCTCGACCGGTGCGGCGTTTTTAACGGTGGTGGTGAACTATTACGCGCCTGCGAAAGTGTTTAAATTCCTGATCGACAGCTCCGGCGCCATCGCCCTGCTGGTTTATTTAGTCATCGCCGTTTCACAATTGCGGATGCGTAAAATTCTGCTGGCAGAAGGCGGCGAAATTCGCCTGCGCATGTGGCTTTATCCGTGGCTTACCTGGCTGGTGATTAGCTTTATTACCTTTGTATTGGTGGTGATGTTATTCCGTCCGGCACAGCAACTCGAGGTCATTTCCACCGGCTTATTAGCAATAGGGATTATCTGTACCGTGCCAATTATGGCGCGCTGGAAAAAGCTAATAATGTGGCAAAAATTACCCGCGCATAATACGCATTAACGTTGAGCTGGAGTCACACCATGACCATTACGTCTCTGGATGGCTATCGCTGGCTGAAGAACGATATTATTCGCGGTCATTTTCAGCCGGATGAAAAACTGCGAATGAGTTTGCTGACGTCGCGCTATTCACTCGGCGTCGGGCCGTTGCGGGAAGCCCTTTCGCAACTGGTAGCGGAACGACTGGTCACGGTGGTGAATCAAAAAGGATATCGGGTGGCGTCTATGTCAGGGCAGGAACTGCTCGATATTTTCGATGCCCGCGCCAATATGGAAGCGATGCTGGTGAGTCTGGCGATTGCCCGTGGCAGTGATGAATGGGAAGCTGACATTCTCGCGAAAGCACATTTGCTTGGTAAACTGGAAGCCTCTGACGCCAGCGAGCAAATGCTTGATGAGTGGGACCAGCGCCATCAGGCATTTCATACTGCGATTGTGGCTGGCTGCGGTTCCCACTATTTACTACAAATGCGCGAGCGTTTGTTTGATCTGGCGGCACGCTACAGATTCATCTGGCTGCGGCAAACAGTGCTTTCAGTAGAAATGCTGGAAGATAAACGCGATCAGCATCAAATTTTAACCGACGCTGTGCTGGCGCGAGATACTGCGCGCGCCAGTGAGTTAATGCGTCAACATTTGCTGACGCCGATTCCAATTATCCAGCAGGCGATGGCGGGATAACGATCACTCTTCAGGAATACGCAAAACCTGCCCTGGATAAATTTTATCCGGGCTTTTTAGCATCGGTTTATTCGCTTCGAAGATTTTATTGTAGAGATTGGCGTTGCCGTAAACCTGTTTGGAAATGGCACTCAGGGTGTCGCCAGACTTAACGGTATAAAACTGGCTGGCAGTTGCTGGCGTCGCCGTTTTTACCTGATCGTCCACGCTGGCAATACCGGAAATATTCCCCACTGCAACAAGGATTTTTTCCTTCGCTTCCTGACTTAAGCCGTCACCTGTGACTGTCGCTTTACCATCGACAATCTGAATATTCACTTTATCGGCATCGGGAATACCGGTTTTGTTCAGATGCTCTTGCACCTTCTTCGCCTGATCGTCTTTATCATGCTGACCGGTGACGGTATCCCAGAGCTTTTCTCCTGCCTCTTTCACAAAATTGAACAGACCCATAGCTACCTCATTCGTTAATGGAAACACTCAGAAAGTGTAGCAGAGGAACGCGGCGCGTTTACGCCGCGTGGGTGAGCAGAGGATTAATCGCGGGTTTGCACCCAAAAAGCATGAATTAAACCAGGAATATAACCAAGCAACGTCAGCAGGATATTAATGATGAACGCCCAACCAAATCCTTTACCTAACAGCACGCCGAGCGGTGGCAAAATGATGGTGATGACGATTCTCCAGAAACCCATATTTACTCCCTATAAGAAAATTAATCATTGTTTAAAAAGAGATTTCACCTCTTAAGCGTAGTGATTTTAGCGGAGCCTGGCCGTTTCAGCCTACGCTTTTACCCTCATTTACGCTGCTTACGCTGGTATACGTTGCATTTTTAGTTTAGAGTTTACTTAATTTAGCAAATACTTAAATAACTATGACTGAACTAGCCCAACTACAGGCCAGTGCCGAACAGGCCGCGGCCTTGCTGAAAGCGATGAGTCACCCCAAACGGCTGCTGATTCTATGCATGCTTTGTGGTTCACCCGGCACCAGCGCCGGTGAACTGGCTCGCATTACCGGACTTAGCGCCTCTGCAACGTCACAGCATCTCGCTCGTATGCGTGACGAAGGGCTTATCGACAGCCAACGGGATGCGCAGCGCGTTCTTTATTCGATAAAAAATGAGGCGGTAAATGCCATTATCGCCACCCTGAAAAATGTCTATTGTCCGTAAGGAGTGACCATGGCTTTGACAACAATTTCGCCGCATGACGCACAAGAATTAATCGCACACGGTGCAAAGTTAATCGATATTCGCGATGCCGACGAATACCTTCGTGAACATATTCCAGAAGCCTCTCTGGCACCGATATCTGTGCTGGAACAGTCTGGTCTCCCGGCAAAATTACGTAGCGAGCAAATTATATTCCACTGTCAGGCGGGAAAACGAACCAGTAATAATGCGCAAAAATTAGAAGCGATTGCCTCCCCCGCAGATATTTTTTTACTGGAAGGCGGAATTGATGGCTGGAAAAAAGCAGGATTTCCAGTAGCTGAAAATAAATCCCAGCCTTTGCCATTAATGCGTCAGGTGCAGATCGCTGCTGGTGGTTTAATATTAATCGGCGTCGTACTGGGTTATGCCGTTAATAGCAGCTTCTTCTTATTAAGTGGATTTGTCGGTGTTGGATTAATGTTTGCAGGAATCAGCGGTTTTTGTGGGATGGCAAGGCTGTTAGATAAGATGCCGTGGAATCAGCGAGCTTGAGTAACGACGCCGGACGCGCCATCGTGGCGACATCCGGCAACAGTGATTAGATCAGGAAATCGTCGAGAGATTTACCTTCTGCCAGAGCCTGAGCGATCGGCTTCGGTGTACGCCCCTGACCGGTCCAGGTTTTGGTTTCACCATTAAAATCGGTGAATTGGTATTTCGCCGGACGCGGCTGGCGTTTTTTACCTGCACGCGGTGCAGCAGTATTATTACCAAATAACTCTTCCGGATTAATTCCGTCAGCCTTCATCAGCTCCAGCCAGGTGCTAATTTTCTCCTGGCGCTCAGCCAGTTCACGCTGCTGCTGTTCTTCTTCTTCACGTCTTTCTTTAGTGACAACCCTGAATTTTTCGAGCATTTCTTCAAGAACGTCAATGGAGAATTCGCGAGCCATCGCACGAAGGGTGCGGATGTTATTTAAACTTTGTAACATTACAGACATAATAAAGAAAACCTTTTAACGCCAAAACAAAAAAGTATTTCGCCGCGTAGTGTAAGCGATCGTTTATTATATTTCCACAAAATTTAATCTATTTACAATCGCCAGTGATATTATTTCAAGCGTTATTTCCAGATAGATTAATAATTATTTCAGATTATATATTAGCCATTTAGCTTAGTCATTCCAGCCATTAGCAAATAGTCAGGTGCTCTCTGTCTCATCGACACTGATGGCAAATCAACAACCTCCGCATAAATATACAGAAAAAACGAATAAAACAACAATTCAACACCTAAAATTTTATGCTGGCATTAGTCGCTTTAAGTCGCTAAAAATTCCAGATAGAGTAAAAGCGCTACTTACGCCGGATTGCCTACACTTTGCAGCATTACCTCCCTTAGCCTTCCCCGCAGAACATGTCAAAATACCAACATAACAATATGATTTTAAATCATATTATTAGAATAAGCATTTAAAAATCCATAATGTACAAAAAACACGCCATCGCGGAATATTTTATCTACGAAAACAAAATAAATAAAAATTTTTCACTAATTGATTACTTGCATCCAGCGATATACGCTATGCAAAGATGAAACAGGCAGCTCAGAGCACTGCATTCATTTTCATTCATATCCGATTTCGCTTTTATTAAGGAGCATTGGCATGTTCTCACCGCAGTCACGCTTGCGTCATGCAGTTGCAGACACGTTCGCGATGGTTGTTTACTGTTCTGTCGTGAACATGTGTATTGAAGTTTTCCTCTCCGGAATGAGCTTCGAGCAGTCTCTTTACTCCAGGTTAGTGGCAATTCCGGTGAACATCTTAATTGCATGGCCATACGGCATGTACCGGGATCTGTTTATGCGCGCGGCACGCAAAGTTAGCCAGTCTGGATGGATAAAAAATCTGGCAGATATTCTGGCTTATGTGACGTTTCAGTCACCGGTGTATATGGCGATCTTGCTGGTAGTGGGCGCAGACTGGCACCAGATTATGGCTGCGGTCAGTTCAAACATCGTTGTTTCGATGTTGATGGGGGCGGTCTATGGCTACTTCCTCGATTACTGCCGCCGGCTATTTAAAGTCAGCCGTTACCAGCAGGTAAAAGCCTGACTCTTCTTTTCGCGACTGGCAATGCCAGTCGCGTCTTTAATTGGTTTCGCCAAACAAGCCATGCAAATAACGTTCAAGCGCAACACGCGAACTAAAACCATGCGGAATACCGTAATGCTCGTGTCGCTCGCCCGCAAAGTAGAGCGGAAATTGCTGGTAATGATCGCAGGTTTTAATATCAGAAGCGGGTTCTGCCAGCGTCGAACTACGCTCTTTTAATGTTGGATGAATTACCAGTGCGGTACGTCCCATTCGTGCTTCGCGATTAACATAAACATAATGTTCCCCACGGCGGTAACCGTATGCTTTCTGGGTTACCACATCGACGGTAAAACCGACTTTCTCAAGTACGCGAGCTACCTCGTCTGGTCGTAAATACATATTTTATCCTCGTGATTATCTACCGCGGGCCTACCTTACCTGATTGAGCATTCACAACGCTTTCAGAAAAGTCCATAAAGCCGCGATGAGTCTCAGCAAAGAAAATTATGGTCTACACTGAAAATTACATCGAATTCAAAGGGGGATCATATGTTTAACCGACCTAACCGCAACGACGTCGATGATGGCGTGCAGGATATTCAGAATGATGTCAATCAATTAGCTGATAGCCTCGAATCTGTATTGAAGTCCTGGGGTAGCGACGCCAAAGGGGAAGCCGAAGCTGCACGCAGTAAAGCACAGGCGCTACTGAAAGAAACCAGAGCGCGGATGCATGGTCGTACTCGCGTCCAACAAGCCGCACGTGATGCCGTGGGTTGCGCTGATTCTTTTGTTCGTGAAAGACCCTGGTGTAGCGTGGGTACAGCGGCGGCGGTAGGGATTTTTATCGGTGCACTGTTAGGTATGCGCAAATCGTAGTGGAACAATGATAATAAATACACGTCCCTGGCCCCGAAGCCTGACTTCGGGGTTTTTAACTTAAGGCATCGCGTAATTGTTGTGCCACCTGCTGCGCCATGCTTTCGCTAACGATATTGGTAAACGAGAGCAGCAATCCTCCTTTCCCGGTTGACCGAATACGCCAGGTACTTAATGCCTGCACCGCAAGGCCAGCGGCATTAGCTTTACGCGCGTAGGCAATATCATCGCCCATCATGCTGATAACCATCTGGATTCCCCCTTTTTGCGGTACAACCTGAAATCCCTGTTGCGTAAGCGCCTGCTCAATCCACTGCCGACGCTGAGCATAGTGCTGACGCATTTTCTTCAGATGCCTCCAGAAATGCCCATCACGAATGAAATCTGCCAGAGTGTTCTGCCATAGAACAGGCACAGCACATGGCTCCAGCGATGCCTGTTGGCGGAATTGCGCAATCTGCTCCACCGGCACCACCAGCCACGCACAGCGCAGTGCCGGGAAAAGCGATTTGCTAAATGTTCCGGCATAAATCACCCGCTGCGGCGCATCGAGACTTTTCAGCGCCGGTAACGGCTTACCGTGATAGCGGAACTCACTGTCGTAATCATCTTCAATAACCCATGCCTGACTACGCTCTGCCCATTCCAGCACCTGGTGCCTACGCGCCAAAGAGAGCGCAACACCCAGCGGGCTTTGATGTGCCGGAGTGATCAGAGCAAAACGCGCATCAGGATAATTTTGTATTCCGCTTGTGACATCCAGTCCGTTGTCGTCAACAGGCACAGGAAAAACGTTCACACCGTGGCGAGTGACAATCGGACGAATCAGTGGAAAACCGGGATCTTCCATCCACATCCCGTCTCCCGGTTCCGCCAGTGCACGCAAAATTAAGCTCATCGATGCCGCATAACCGTGTGTGATAAATACCTGCTCAGGCTGGCTCTCAATTCCGCGCGAGACACGTAGATAATCAACAATTGCCTCGCGCAACGCCGCCTCGCCGCAGACATCGCCTAACGCCAAATTAAAACGCGTCTGGGTTCGCAGGCGACGGCCCATCACCCGCGCCCACAGCTCACGCGGAAAGAGATCGAGTGCGGGTAATCCCATTTGAAACGGCAACGGCTGCTCGCTTTCACCGGCAAAGACGACGACATCAGAAGATGATTTTTGTGGATGTATCTGTTCGCTGACAAAGGTGCCTGCCTGCCCCCGCCTGACCAGCCAGCCCTGTGCCACCAGCTCAGCATAAGCATTTTCGACTGTGGAGCGAGACACGCCCAGTTCCTGCGACCAGGTTCGGCTGGAAGGTAGCCTTGCGCCAGGTTTCAGTTCCCCTTGCTCAATAGCCGTTTTTAACTGACGGGCGATTTCCTGATAACGCGGCATATGGTCTGCTTTTTTACGTAATTTATGGCTCTCTTTGACAGTCCATTATAGTGCTACATTGCGGGCGTTAATAAGAGGAGAAACTGTATGACTACATTACGTCAACCCTACTACGAACTTAGCCCGGCAGTGTATAACGCACTGGTGCAGGCCAAAACGGCGCTGGAAAATAGTACGCTGGATACCACTCTGATGGAGTTAGTTTATTTACGCGTCTCACAAATCAACGGCTGCGCATTTTGTCTGGAGATGCACAGTAAAGCATTACGCAAATCCGGTGTGCCGCAGAACAAACTGGACGCCCTGGCAGGCTGGCGCGTAAGCCATCATTTTGACGATCGCGAGCGGGCGGCGCTGGCATGGGCGGAATCGGTGACCGATATTGCCCGAACCCATGCAGAAGATGACGTTTATCAGCCTCTGCTTAAGTACTTCAGCGCAGCAGAGATCAGCGACTTAACGTTTGCCATCGGGCTGATGAATTGCTTTAACCGCCTGGCGGTTTCCATGCGGATGTAATTTGCTGTTGCCGGGTGCTCGCCCGGCAACAAAACACAAAATCCCCTACCCCGTTGAGCCACTCAACGGCGGTATCAATAATCTAAAATTCCCATATCTTGTATGGTTGAATCTTTTTTCAACTACATCTAGTATCTCTGTATCAACAGAGAGACAACCCGACGCGTATCATCGCGCCGTATCTTCATTTTAAACGGAAATACGAATCATGCGCATTACTATTTACACTCGTAACGATTGCGTTCAATGCCACGCCACCAAACGAGCAATGGAAAACCGTGGCTTTGACTTTGAGATGATTAATGTCGATCGCGATCCTGAAGCGGCAGAGGCGTTACGTGCCCAGGGCTTTCGCCAGTTGCCGGTAGTGATTGCAGGTGATCTTAGCTGGTCTGGCTTTCGTCCGGACATGATCAACCGCCTGCATCCAGCGCCACACGCAGCCAGCGCATGAGTCAGCTCGTCTACTTCTCCAGTAGCTCCGAAAACACACATCGCTTTATCAAACGTTTAGGGCTGCCCGCCGTGCGCATTCCGCTCAATGAGCGGGAACGGATTCAGGTAGACGAGCCTTACATCCTGATCGTGCCCTCTTACGGCGGTGGCGGTACGGCTGGCGCTGTGCCACGGCAGGTGATTCGCTTTTTAAACGACAAACATAACCGGGCGTTGCTTCGCGGCGTTATTGCTTCGGGTAATCGCAATTTTGGTGAGGCGTATGGCCGCGCCGGAGATGTGATTGCCCGGAAATGCGACGTGCCGTGGCTATACCGCTTTGAACTCATGGGTACGCAAAGCGATATCGAAAACGTTCGTAAAGGAGTAACCGAATTTTGGCAACGACAACCGCAGACCGCCTGACGCAGGAAACGATGGATTACCACGCCCTGAATGCGATGCTTAACCTTTACGATAGCGCGGGTCGCATTCAGTTCGATAAAGATCGCCAGGCAGTAGACGCTTTTATGGCGACACATGTACGCCCGAACAGTGTGACTTTTAGCAGCCAGCAGCAGCGCCTGAACTGGCTGGTCAACGAAGGTTACTATGATGAAAGCGTCCTCAACCGCTACTCTCGCAACTTTGTCATTACGCTGTTTGCCCATGCACACGCCAGTGGTTTTCGTTTCCAGACGTTCCTCGGTGCATGGAAGTTTTACACCAGCTATACGCTGAAGACTTTCGACGGTAAACGTTATCTGGAAGATTTTGCCGATCGGGTCACGATGGTGGCGCTAACGCTGGCGCAAGGTGATGAGACGCTGGCGACGCAGCTAACCGATGAGATGCTATCAGGACGCTTTCAGCCCGCCACGCCAACATTCCTCAACTGTGGTAAACAGCAGCGAGGCGAACTGGTTTCCTGTTTTCTGCTACGTATTGAAGACAATATGGAGTCGATTGGTCGGGCGGTTAATTCCGCACTACAACTGTCGAAACGCGGCGGCGGCGTGGCGTTTTTGCTGTCGAATCTGCGGGAAGCGGGTGCACCGATTAAACGTATTGAAAATCAATCTTCTGGCGTGATTCCGGTGATGAAAATGCTGGAAGACGCATTTTCCTATGCCAACCAGCTCGGCGCTCGTCAGGGGGCTGGGGCTGTATATCTGCACGCACACCATCCCGATATTCTGCGTTTTCTCGACACAAAACGGGAAAATGCCGATGAAAAAATCCGCATTAAAACGTTGTCGCTGGGGGTAGTGATCCCGGATGTCACCTTCCATCTGGCGAAAGAGAATGCGCAGATGGCGCTGTTTTCGCCCTATGACGTTGAGCGAGTTTACGGCAAGCCGTTTGCTGATATCGCCATCAGCGAACACTATGACGAACTGGTTGCCGATGAACGCATCCGCAAAAAATACATCAACGCCCGTGATTTCTTCCAGCGGCTGGCGGAGATCCAGTTTGAGTCCGGCTATCCCTACATCATGTATGAAGATACGGTTAACCGTGCTAACCCTATTGCCGGGCGCATAAATATGAGTAATCTCTGCTCAGAAATTTTGCAGGTTAACAGCGCCTCAGCGTATGACGAGAATCTCGACTATGCTCGCACAGGCCATGATATTTCCTGCAATTTAGGCTCGTTGAATATTGCTCACACTATGGATTCGCCAGACTTTGCCCGCACGGTAGAGACAGCCGTGCGCGGTCTGACGGCGGTGTCAGATATGAGTCATATCCGCAGCGTGCCGTCCATCGAAGCCGGAAATGCCGCCTCGCACGCCATCGGCCTGGGGCAGATGAATCTGCACGGCTATCTGGCGCGTGAGGGTATCGTTTACGGTTCGCCGGAAGCACTGGATTTTACCAATCTCTATTTCTACACCATCACCTGGCACGCCCTGCGCACTTCGATGTTGCTGGCGCGCGAACGTGGTGAAACCTTCGCCGGATTCAAACAGTCACGCTATGCCAGCGGTGAATATTTTAGCCAATATCTGCAAGGTAACTGGCAGCCGAAAACGGCGAAAGTTGGCGAACTGTTTGCCCGTAGCGGTATTACGTTACCTACCCGTGAGATGTGGGCGCAACTGCGCGACGACGTGATGCACTACGGCATTTACAACCAGAATCTTCAGGCGGTGCCGCCAACCGGTTCTATCTCTTATATCAACCATGCTACGTCGAGTATTCATCCGATTGTGGCGAAAGTAGAGATACGCAAAGAGGGCAAAACAGGACGCGTTTACTACCCTGCCCCGTTTATGACTAACGAAAATCTGGCGCTATATCAGGACGCTTACGAAATCGGCGCGGAAAAGATTATCGACACCTACGCCGAAGCGACTCGCCATGTCGATCAGGGGCTGTCGCTGACGCTGTTTTTCCCCGATACCGCCACCACTCGCGATATCAATAAAGCGCAGATTTACGCCTGGCGCAAAGGTATCAAAACGCTCTATTACATCCGCCTGCGTCAGATGGCGCTGGAAGGCACTGAAATTGAAGGCTGCGTCTCCTGCGCACTTTAAGGAATATCTATGAAACTCTCACATATCAGCGCCATCAACTGGAACAAGATTACTGACGATAAAGATCTGGAAGTATGGAATCGCCTGACCAGCAATTTCTGGCTACCGGAAAAAGTGCCACTGTCGAACGATATTCCCGCGTGGCAAACGTTAAGTACCATCGAACAACAACTGACGATGCGCGTATTTACTGGCCTGACGCTGCTCGACACGTTGCAAAACGTTATCGGCGCGCCTTCGTTGATACCCGATGCACTCACGCCCCATGAAGAAGCAGTGTTGTCGAATATCAGCTTTATGGAAGCCGTTCATGCCCGCTCTTACAGCTCTATTTTCTCGACGCTGTGCCAGACAAAAGAGGTTGATGCCGCCTATGCCTGGAGTGAAGAAAATGCGCCGTTGCAACGAAAAGCACAGATTATTCAGCAATATTATCGCGGTGATAGCCCGCTGAAAAAGAAAATCGCCAGTGTCTTTCTTGAATCATTTTTGTTCTATTCCGGCTTCTGGCTGCCAATGTATTTTTCCAGTCGCGGAAAGCTGACCAATACCGCCGATCTGATCCGCCTGATTATCCGCGATGAAGCAGTACACGGTTATTACATTGGCTATAAATATCAGAAAAGCCTGGAAAAAATCTCCCAGGCACAACGTGAAGAATTAAAGAGTTTCGCCTTCGATTTATTGCTGGAACTTTACGACAACGAGTTGCAATACACCGATGAGCTGTACGCCGAAACAACATGGGCTGACGATGTGAAAGCGTTTCTCTGTTACAACGCCAATAAAGCCTTAATGAATCTGGGATACGAACCGTTATTTCCAGCAGAAATGGCAGAAGTAAATCCGGCAATCCTTGCCGCGCTTTCACCGAATGCCGACGAAAATCACGATTTCTTTTCCGGCTCTGGTTCCTCTTATGTGATGGGAAAAGCGGTCGAAACAGAAGACGAAGACTGGAATTTTTGACGAGGTTATTTTTCAAAAATATCACCACCCACAGCAGGGAAATAATTCCAGTTAAACAGCTTTTTATCACGCAAATATTTTGTGGTGATCTACACTGACTCTCTGTTGCATTATTCGCCTGAAACCACAATATTCAGGCGTTTTTTCGCTATCTATAACAAAAAATATCAACTTTTCTCGATTTGCTCTCAGCCCTTATATCACGGGAAACTCCGGCAATTTGCTCGCATCAATATTCATGCCACATTTGCCCTCAGGGGTTGCCTCAGATTCTCAGTATGTTAGGGTAGAAAAAAGTGACTATTTCCATTGGGTAATATATCGACATAAACAAATAACAGGAATCTTTCTATTGCATGGCAATTAAATTAGAAATTAAAAATCTTTATAAAATATTTGGTGAGCATCCACAGCGAGCTTTCAAATATATCGAACAAGGACTTTCAAAAGAACAAATTCTGGAAAAAACTGGGCTATCGCTTGGCGTAAAAGACGCCAGTCTGGCCATTGAAGAAGGCGAGATATTTGTCATCATGGGATTATCCGGTTCGGGTAAATCCACAATGGTACGCCTTCTCAATCGCCTGATTGAACCCACCCGCGGACAAGTACTGATTGACGGTGTAGATATTGCCAAAATATCCGACGCCGAACTCCGTGAGGTGCGCAGAAAAAAGATTGCGATGGTCTTTCAGTCCTTTGCCTTAATGCCACATATGACCGTGCTGGACAATACCGCGTTTGGCATGGAACTAGCCGGAATTAACGCCGAAGAGCGTCAGGAAAAAGCCATTGATGCACTACGTCAGGTAGGTCTGGAAAATTATGCCCACAGCTACCCGGACGAACTCTCTGGTGGGATGCGTCAACGTGTTGGATTAGCCCGTGCATTAGCCATTAATCCGGATATTTTATTAATGGATGAAGCCTTCTCGGCGCTCGATCCATTAATTCGCACCGAGATGCAGGATGAATTGGTAAAATTACAGGCGAAACATCAGCGCACCATTGTCTTTATTTCTCACGATCTCGATGAAGCTATGCGTATTGGCGACCGAATTGCCATTATGCAAAATGGCGAAGTGGTACAGGTCGGCACACCGGATGAAATTCTCAATAATCCGGCGAATGATTATGTCCGCACCTTCTTCCGCGGCGTTGATATTAGTCAGGTATTCAGCGCGAAAGATATTGCCCGCCGCAGCCCGAATGGTTTAATTCGTAAAACCCCCGGCTTCGGTCCGCGTTCGGCACTGAAATTATTACAGGATGAAGATCGCGAATATGGCTACGTCATCGAACGCGGTAATAAATTTGTCGGCGCAGTCTCTATCGATTCGTTAAAAGCAGCATTAACGCAGCAGCAAGGTCTTGATGCGGCGCTGATTGATGCGCCGTTAGCGGTCGATGCGCAAACGCCTCTTAGCGAGTTGCTCTCTCATGTCGGACAGGCACCCTGTGCGGTGCCCGTGGTCGACGAGGACCAACAGTATGTCGGCATCATTTCGAAAGGAATGCTGCTGCGCGCTTTAGATCGTGAGGGGGTAAATAATGGCTGATCAAAATAATCCGTGGGATACCACGCCAGCGGCAGACAGCGCCGCACAATCCGCAGATGCCTGGGGTACACCGGCTGCGGCACCGACTGACGGCGGCGGCGCTGACTGGCTGACCAGTACGCCTGCACCAAATGTCGAGCATTTTAATATTCTCGATCCGTTTCATAAGACGCTGATCCCACTCGACAGTTGGGTAACTGAAGGGATCGACTGGGTCGTTACCCATTTCCGCCCCCTCTTCCAGGGCGTGCGTGTTCCGGTGGATTATATCCTCAACGGTTTCCAGCAACTGCTGCTGGGGATGCCCGCGCCTGTGGCAATTATCGTTTTCGCCCTGATAGCCTGGCAGATTTCCGGTGTCGGAATGGGCGTGGCGACGCTGGTTTCACTGATTGCTATCGGCGCGATCGGCGCATGGTCGCAGGCAATGGTGACTTTGGCGCTGGTGTTAACCGCCCTGCTATTCTGTATTGTCATCGGTTTGCCGCTGGGGATCTGGCTGGCAAGAAGCCCACGGGCAGCAAAAATCATCCGTCCACTGCTTGATGCCATGCAGACGACGCCAGCGTTTGTCTATCTGGTGCCAATCGTCATGCTGTTTGGTATCGGCAACGTGCCGGGCGTGGTGGTGACCATCATCTTTGCTCTGCCGCCTATTATCCGTCTGACCATTTTGGGGATTAACCAGGTTCCGGCGGATCTGATTGAAGCCTCGCGCTCATTCGGTGCCAGCCCGCGCCAGATGCTGTTCAAAGTTCAGTTACCGCTGGCGATGCCGACCATTATGGCGGGCGTCAACCAGACGCTGATGCTGGCCCTTTCTATGGTGGTCATCGCCTCGATGATTGCCGTCGGCGGGCTGGGTCAAATGGTACTGCGCGGTATCGGGCGTCTGGATATGGGGCTTGCCACCGTTGGCGGCGTCGGGATTGTCATCCTCGCCATTATCCTCGATCGCCTGACACAGGCCGTGGGGCGCGACTCACGTAGTCGCGGCAACCGTCGCTGGTACACCACTGGCCCTGTCGGTCTGCTGCCCCGTCCGTTCATTAAATAACTCTGCACCTGCCCGGTGACGCCGGGCATTGCCACCCTGCCAAAAAAAGGAATAACAATGCGACATAGCGTACTTTTTGCGACAGCGTTTGCCACGCTTATCTCTACACAAACTTTTGCTGCCGATCTGCCGGGCAAAGGTATTACCGTTAATCCGGTTCAGAGCACCATTACCGAAGAAACCTTCCAGACGTTGCTGGTCAGCCGTGCGCTGGAAAAATTAGGTTATACCGTCAACAAACCCAGCGAAGTGGATTACAACGTTGGTTATACGTCACTGGCTTCCGGCGATGCGACCTTTACCGCTGTGAACTGGACGCCGCTGCATGACAACATGTATGAGGCTGCCGGTGGCGATAAGAAGTTTTATCGCGAAGGGACATTTGTTAACGGCGCTGCGCAGGGATACCTGATCGATAAGAAAACGGCCGACCAGTACAAAATTACCAACATCGCGCAGCTAAAAGATCCGAAGATTGCCAAACTGTTTGATACCAACGGCGATGGCAAAGCGGATTTAACTGGCTGTAACCCCGGCTGGGGCTGCGAAGGCGCTATCAACCACCAGCTTGCCGCTTATGATCTGACGAATACCGTAACCCATAATCAGGGGAACTACGCGGCGATGATGGCCGACACCATCAGCCGTTACAAAGAGGGCAAGCCGGTGTTTTACTACACCTGGACACCGTACTGGGTGAGTAACGAACTGAAGCCGGGGAAAGATGTAGTATGGTTGCAGGTGCCGTTCTCCGCACTGCCGGGTGATAAAAACGCCGATACCAAACTGCCGAATGGCGCAAATTACGGCTTCCCTGTTAGCACCATGCATATCGTTGCCAACAAAGCCTGGGCCGAGAAAAACCCGGCGGCAGCGAAACTGTTCGCCATTATGCAGTTGCCGGTTGCGGACATTAACGCCCAGAACGCCATTATGCATGACGGCAAAGCCTCAGAAGGCGATATTCAGGGCCACGTTGATGGCTGGATCAAAGCCCACCAGCAGCAGTTTGATGGCTGGGTGAATGAGGCGCTGGCAGCGCAGAAGTAGTTTTTATTCGGGCGGATAGGGTGTTTACGCCGTATCCGCCATTCTGTGCACAATGCCTGATGCGACGCTGGCGCGTCTTATCAGGCCTACAAACCACACTCATTTCGTAGGGCGGAAAGGCGTTTTCGCCGCATCCGCCTTCTGTACACAATGCCTGATGCGACGCTGGCGCGTCTTATCATGCCTACAAACCACACTCATTTCGTAGGGCGGATAAGGCGTTTTCGCCGCATCCGCCGTTCTGTGCTCAATGCCTGATGCGACGCTGACGCGTCTTATCAGGCCTACAAACCACGCTCATTTCGTAGGGCGGATAAGGCGTTTTCGCCGCATCCGCCGTTCTGTGCTCAATGCCTGATGCGACGCTGACGCGTCTTATCATGCCTACAAACCACACAGCACATTTCAACAATCTATCTTTCATCCCATATTCATCAACATCCGCTATTATTGATTTCCAGACTAATCATCACCTGATAAACAACAATAATGACTAAAACCAATCATGAGCTTAGCCCGGCGCTGATCGTGCTGATGTCGATCGCCACCGGTCTGGCAGTCGCCAGCAACTATTACGCCCAGCCATTGCTCGATACCATCGCGCGTAACTTTTCTCTTTCCGCCAGTTCGGCGGGCTTTATTGTCACCGCCGCACAATTAGGCTATGCCGCTGGCCTGCTGTTTCTTGTCCCATTGGGCGATATGTTTGAACGCCGACGCCTGATTGTTTCCATGACCTTACTGGCTGCAGGCGGTATGTTGATCACCGCCAGCAGTCAATCACTCGCCATGATGATCCTTGGAACGGCATTAACCGGTTTATTCTCGGTCGTGGCGCAAATTCTGGTTCCACTGGCAGCAACACTGGCTTCACCAGACAAACGCGGCAAGGTGGTTGGCACCATTATGAGCGGTTTGCTACTGGGGATTTTGCTGGCACGTACCGTTGCAGGATTGCTGGCAAACCTCGGCGGCTGGCGCACCGTCTTCTGGGTCGCATCGGTGTTAATGGCACTGATGGCGCTGGCGTTATGGCGCGGCCTGCCACAAATGAAATCAGAAAACCACCTCAACTACCCACAGTTGTTAGGTTCCGTTTTCAGCATGTTTATCAGCGATAAGATCCTGCGTACCCGCGCGTTACTGGGCTGCCTGACCTTTGCCAACTTCAGCATTCTATGGACATCGATGGCTTTTTTGCTCGCCGCGCCGCCTTTTAATTACAGCGATGGCGTGATTGGTCTGTTTGGCCTTGCGGGAGCTGCCGGGGCGTTGGGCGCTCGCCCGGCGGGCGGTTTTGCCGATAAAGGAAAATCGCACCTCACAACAACGTTTGGTCTGCTGTTGTTGTTACTTTCATGGCTGGCAATCTGGTTTGGTCAAACTTCCGTACTGGCGCTGATTATCGGCATCCTGGTGCTGGATCTCACCGTCCAGGGCGTGCATATCACCAATCAAACCGTGATTTACCGTATTCACCCTGATGCGCGTAATCGCCTGACCGCAGGCTACATGACCAGTTACTTTATTGGCGGTGCTGCCGGTTCACTGATTTCTGCATCCGCCTGGCAACATGCGGGTTGGGCTGGCGTTTGTCTGGCTGGCGCGGTGATCGCCCTGGTTAACCTGGTGGTCTGGTGGCGAGGTTTTCATCGTCAGGAAGCCGCAAATTAAGCAATCAGCAACCGTTTTCGTGGCTTTACACTTATAAGGGTGTTAAGAAGCCCATCAGTCTGATAAGGTTAAGATATTCATTCAGTCTGTTTATAATATTAACAATCGTTAAGCGTACACTCTATGGTAAGCCCTACTCCTCTGCCAGCTTCTGGTCCGGCGACCTTCATGGAAGGATGCAAAGACAGTTTACCGATTGTTATTAGTTATATTCCGGTGGCTTTTGCGTTCGGTCTGAATGCAACCCGCCAGGGCTTCACTCCCCTCGAAAGTGTTTTTTTCTCCTGCATCATTTATGCAGGTGCGAGCCAGTTTGTCATTACCGCGATGCTGGCAGCCGGGAGTAGTTTGTGGATTGCTGCATTGACCGTGATGGCAATGGATGTTCGCCATGTTTTGTATGGCCCGTCACTGCGTAGCCGTATTGTTCAGCGTCTGCAAAAATCGAAAACCGCCCTGTGGGCGTTTGGCCTGACGGACGAGGTTTTTGCCGCTGCAACGGCAAAACTGGTACGTAATAATCGCCGCTGGAGCGAAAACTGGATGATCGGCATTGCCTTCAGTTCATGGTCATCGTGGGTATTTGGTACGGTAATAGGGGCATTTTCGGGCGGCGGTTTGCTGCAAGGTTATCCCGCCGTTGAAGCAGCATTAGGCTTTATGCTGCCGGCTCTCTTTATGAGTTTCCTGCTCGCCTCTTTCCAGCGCAAACAATCTCTTTGCGTTACCGCAGCGTTAGTTGGTGCCCTTGCAGGCGTAACGCTATTTTCTATTCCCGTCGCCATTCTGGCAGGCATTGTCTTTGGCTGCCTCACTGCGTTAATCCAGGCATTCTGGCAAGGAGCCGCTGATGAGCTATGAGGTTTTACTGCTTGGATTACTGGTTGGCGCGGCGAATTACTGCTTCCGCTATTTACCACTGCGCCTGCGGGTGGGTAATACCCGCCCAACCAAGCGTGGCGCGGTGGGTATTTTGCTCGACACCATTGGCATCGCCTCAATTTGCGCTCTGCTGGTTGTCTCTACCGCACCAGAAATGATGCACGACTCACGCCGCTTCGTGCCCACACTGGTTGGTTTTGCAGTATTGGGTGGCAGTTTCTATAAAACACGCAGCATTATCGTCCCCACTCTGATAAGTGCGCTGGCCTACGGGCTGGCCTGGAAAGTGATGGCGATTATATAACCCACAAGAATCATTTTCCTAAAACAATACATTTACTTTATTTGTCACTGTCGTTACTATATCGGCTGAAATTAATGAGGTCATACCCAAATGGATAGTTCGTTTACGCCCATTGAACAAATGCTAAAATTTCGCGCCAGCCGCCACGAAGATTTTCCTTATCAGGAGATCCTTCTGACCCGTCTTTGCATGCATATGCAGAGCAAGTTGCTGGAAAACCGCAATAAAATGCTGAAGGCTCAGGGGATTAACGAGACGTTGTTTATGGCGTTGATTACGCTGGAGTCTCAGGAAAACCACAGCATTCAGCCTTCTGAATTAAGTTGTGCTCTTGGATCATCCCGTACCAATGCGACGCGTATTGCCGATGAACTGGAAAAACGCGGCTGGATCGAACGTCGTGAAAGCGATAACGATCGCCGCTGCCTGCATCTGCAATTAACGGAAAAAGGTCACGAGTTTTTGCGCGAGGTTTTACCGCCGCAGCATAACTGCCTGCATCAACTCTGGTCCGCGCTCAGCACAACAGAAAAAGATCAGCTTGAGCAAATCACCCGCAAATTGCTCTCCCGTCTCGATCAGATGGAACAAGACGGTGCGGTTCTCGAAGCGATGAGCTAACGCGTCATCTCGCTCAAAAATCCAGATTTATAAAAGAAAAACTGACCGGCCAGCATCGCAACGTGCTGGCCTTTTTGGCAAGCAGGTCGGCTCAGCCGATGAGTTAAGAAGATCGTGGAGAATACTATGAGCGCAAATGCGGAGACACAAAGCCCGCAGCAACCGGTAAAGAAGAGCGGCAAACGTAAGCGTCTGCTCCTCCTTCTCACCTTGCTCTTTATTATTATTGCCGTAGCGATAGGGATTTATTGGTTTTTGGTACTGCGTCATTTCGAAGAAACTGATGACGCATACGTGGCAGGGAATCAGATTCAAATTATGTCTCAGGTGTCAGGCAGCGTGACGAAAGTCTGGGCCGATAACACCGATTTTGTAAAAGAAGGCGATGTGCTGGTCACTCTCGACCCGACTGATGCTCGCCAGGCGTTTGAAAAAGCCAAAACAGCACTGGCTTCCAGCGTACGCCAGACCCACCAACTGATGATTAACAGCAAGCAGTTGCAGGCAAATATTGAGGTGCAGAAAATCGCCCTCGCCAAAGCACAAAGCGACTACAACCGCCGCGTGCCGCTGGGTAATGCCAACCTGATTGGCCGCGAAGAGCTGCAACACGCCCGCGATGCTGTTACCAGCGCCCAGGCGCAACTGGATGTCGCCATTCAACAATACAATGCCAATCAGGCGATGATTCTGGGTACTAAACTGGAAGATCAACCGGCCGTGCAACAAGCTGCCACTGAAGTGCGCAATGCCTGGCTGGCGCTGGAACGTACCCGTATTGTCAGCCCGATGACCGGTTATGTCTCCCGCCGTGCCGTTCAACCGGGTGCGCAAATTAGCCCAACAACGCCGCTGATGGCGGTCGTTCCGGCGACTAATATGTGGGTGGATGCCAACTTTAAAGAGACCCAGATTGCCAATATGCGTATCGGCCAGCCGGTCACCATCACCACTGATATTTACGGTGATGACGTGAAATACACCGGTAAAGTGGTCGGTCTGGATATGGGTACGGGTAGCGCGTTTTCGCTGCTTCCGGCGCAAAACGCTACCGGTAACTGGATCAAAGTGGTTCAGCGTCTGCCTGTTCGCATCGAGTTGGATCAAAAGCAACTTGAGCAATATCCGCTACGGATCGGTTTATCCACACTGGTGAGCGTCAATACCACTAACCGTGACGGCCAGGTACTGGCTAACAAAGTACGTTCCACGCCGGTAGCAGTAAGTACCGCTCGTGAAATCAGCCTGGAACCCGTCAATAAACTGATCGACGATATCGTAAAAGCTAACGCTGGCTAATCCAGAGGTGCGTGTGATGCAACAGCAAAAACCGCTGGAAGGTGCGCAACTGGTCATTATGACGATTGCGCTATCGCTGGCGACATTCATGCAGGTGCTGGACTCCACCATTGCTAACGTGGCGATCCCTACTATCGCCGGAAACCTTGGCTCATCGCTCAGCCAGGGAACGTGGGTGATCACCTCCTTCGGGGTGGCGAACGCCATCTCGATCCCGCTTACCGGCTGGCTGGCGAAGCGCGTCGGGGAAGTGAAGCTGTTCCTCTGGTCGACCATCGCCTTCGCCATTGCTTCGTGGGCGTGTGGTGTTTCCAGTAGTCTGAATATGCTGATCTTCTTCCGCGTCATTCAGGGGATTGTCGCCGGGCCATTGATCCCGCTTTCACAAAGTCTATTACTGAATAACTACCCGCCAGCCAAACGTTCCATCGCACTGGCCTTGTGGTCAATGACGGTGATTGTCGCGCCTATTTGCGGCCCGATCCTCGGCGGTTATATCAGCGACAATTATCACTGGGGTTGGATCTTCTTTATCAACGTGCCAATTGGCGTGGCAGTGGTGTTGATGACGCTACAGACCTTGCGCGGACGCGAAACCCGCACCGAGCGGCGACGGATTGATGCCGTGGGGCTGGCGCTGTTAGTGATTGGTATCGGTAGCCTGCAGATTATGCTCGACCGGGGTAAAGAACTGGACTGGTTCTCATCACAGGAAATTATCATTCTCACCGTGGTGGCGGTAGTGGCTATCAGCTTCCTGATTGTCTGGGAGCTGACAGATGACAACCCAATAGTTGATCTGTCGCTGTTTAAGTCACGCAATTTTACCATTGGCTGCTTGTGTATCAGCCTCGCTTATATGCTCTACTTCGGCGCGATTGTTTTGCTGCCGCAATTGTTGCAGGAAGTCTACGGCTACACAGCAACCTGGGCAGGGTTGGCGTCTGCGCCGGTAGGGATTATCCCGGTGATCCTGTCGCCAATTATCGGTCGTTTTGCGCATAAACTGGATATGCGTCGGCTGGTAACCTTCAGCTTTATTATGTATGCCGTCTGTTTCTACTGGCGTGCTTATACCTTTGAACCCGGTATGGATTTTGGCGCGTCGGCCTGGCCACAGTTTATCCAGGGCTTCGCGGTGGCCTGCTTCTTTATGCCGCTGACCACCATTACGCTTTCTGGTTTGCCACCTGAACGACTGGCGGCGGCGTCGAGTCTCTCCAACTTTACGCGAACGCTGGCGGGGTCTATTGGCACGTCGATAACCACTACCATGTGGACCAACCGCGAGTCGCTGCATCATGCGCAGTTGACCGAGTCGGTGAATCCGTATAACCCGAACGCCCAGGCGATGTACCATCAACTGGAGGGTCTGGGAATGACGCAACAGCAAGCTTCCGGCTGGATTGCTCAGCAGATCACCAATCAGGGGTTGATTATTTCCGCTAATGAGATCTTCTGGATGTCGGCCGGGATATTCCTCGTCCTGCTGGGACTGGTGTGGTTTGCCAGGCCGCCATTTGGCGCAGGTGGCGGCGGAGGCGGTGCGCATTAATGTTGTCAAAGGGAGCTGCGGCTCCCTTTTTATTTGCCTATTCTGCAAACGGTTGTTTTATCAATGCCAAATGATGCCATTATTCAGGGTTGCTTAATAAGCAGTTCATCAATCAAAAAAAACAGACAATATATTTATATTTTTCCTAATAACGGCATATTTTATCTCATATTTTTATGCATTTTATCGATGTGCGGAAAGCATATTTATATTATTTTTTTGACAATAATCCTGGTATTTACCAACTCTAAGTAAATGTGCAAACAATAAACACAAAATTAATTTGCCATCATTATTAAATTAAAGAAAAACATCGACAGAATATATCTTGATGATTTTTCTAACTTTTCTTTTTGTCACTTTTTACCACTTAATGTATTTAAAGATTTTTCCTATGGAAAATTATGCAACTTATTTTTTAGCACAACACCTAAACCATCAAAACAAATTAATATTAAATTAATTACAAATTAAACTGGTTTATAAACATTGGTTTCACGCACTACTCTTCATTTGATAGAGCAGTAACCTTTTTCAGTGGTCTTAAAAATTAAGTTTTTACGTCGTTACTGTGGATTTGTTATTTATTTTAAAATAAATCATAAGGATGAGAAGGAACTTTATGAACATCAAAAAGCATCCCTTGTCAACGCTGGCAATAGCTATTTCGACCGTGTTATCAATACCCGTTTCACTGGCATGGGCACCACCAACAAGTATCAACAGCGATGTTACTATCAACAATAATGATGTTGTAACGCTATCCTCATCCGAAAATAATTCATCAACCTGGGATCAATTTCGTTTTCTTAATGTTGGAGAAACAAGTGAAGGTACGTTGAATATAGACGGGCGTGATCTGACCACCTCCAAAATCACAATCGGTAATGCAACTTCAGGGATAATGAAATTAGAAAACAATACTCATCTGACGATTAATAATGCATCGCCTTATGAACACAATATTTATTTAGGTATCAATGGTGGTTCAGGAACCTTAATGGTGCTTAGCGGCAGTACTATCACCGATTTAAATGAATTCAGAATCGGTGAATATGATTACCAGGCACAAGGGCAAGTCATTATTGACGGTGCGGGTTCTTCCGTTTCTGCAACGTATGTGATGGTCGGCGATCAGGGAACAGGTAAACTCGAAATCACGCATGGCGGTCGTCTTACGGCATCAAAGGATGTGCTCATTGGTTTTACTGGAAGTACAGGGGATTTTCACGGGACTGGATACGGTGAAACGCTGGTTGATGGTGAAAATTCTTCATTAACAGTGAATGAATATATCAACCTCGGGGGATTGAACTCATCGCAGAACGAGGCAAAGGGGATACTTACCGTTAGTAATAATGCCACGGTCAGTGCTAATCAATTTATCTGGCTTGGGATAGCAGAAACCAGCACCGGTATTCTAAACATTGGTGGAGCGCAGGGAGAAGCAGAACAGAAAGCGGGGATCATCAAGACGCCGATTATCCATATGGGAAGTAATGCCGGGGATAGTGCTGCACAAATTAATTTTAACCACTCCAGCGAAGATTTTATCCTGGCTGCAGATATAGTTGGCAAAGGCGAAGTTAACCAGGAAGGTTCCGGAGTCACGACGTTGACAGGCGCAAATACCTACTCTGGCCAAACGAATATAAATAAAGGCACTTTGCGCGCCGGTGTCAACGATACCTTCAGCCCAAACTCCGATTATGTTGTCGACAGTGAAGGGAATATCGATTTAGACGGTTTTTCACAAACCTTAAATACACTGGATTTGGCGGGTACAGCAACACTATCTTCCTCAAAAAATGGCGACAAATTCACGCCTGCCACACTCACCATTAATGGCAATTACACTGCTAATAATGGTTTGTTAGTTATGCGTACCGAACTCGGCGATGATAATTCCGCGACTGATAAATTAATTGTAAAAGGCAACACGTCTGGTCATACCCGTGTGAGTGTTAGTAATGCCGGTGGTCAGGGAGCCGATACGCTTGAAGGGATCCGCATTATTGAAATAACTGGCGCATCAGAGGGAACGTTTAGTAAAGAAGGTCGTATTGTTGCCGGTCCCTATGACTACAACGTGGTAAAAAGCGACAATCAGAACTGGTTTTTAACCAGTGAAATTCCCGCAGGACCGTATACCCCACCGGAACTGCCCGTCATCCCGGAACCAGACCCTGAGCCCCCTGTAACACCAGAACCCCCTGTAACACCAGAACCGCCTGTGACACCGGAGCCACCTGTTACGCCATCTGTTCCACAACCAGAACGAAAACATCTGTATCGCCCGGAAATTGGCAGCTATCTGGCCA
>NZ_PTSN01000025.1:0-56809 GCF_002965865.1 Escherichia sp. MOD1-EC6098 | reverse complement strand
GCCATTTCATCGCCATCCCGCCGAGCATACAGGCCTCGGAAGAACCAATGGTGTTGGTGCCAACGGCCTGACCGTTTTTCGGCGCAGGCGCGTGCCACAGATCAGCAACCATGTTTACGCAACGCAGATCAATTGCTGCGGACTGCGGATATTCTTCTTTATCGATCCAGTTTTTATTGATCGACAGATCCATCAGCTTATGAACATTTTCATCGTCCCAGGTCTGACAAAATGTGGCGAGGTTTTGTCGGGCATTGCCATCCAGGTATAATTCATCATTGATAATCTGGAAGGCGATATCATCGCGCATTTCATGCAGCGGAAAACGTTTCGATTCCGCGATAGTGGAAATTGCCTTTGCGCCAAAACGTGAATCGAGTAGTTCAGACCTTAAATCCGTTACTTGCTTCTTATCCATTTCAAACTCCTTAAAATGATTGGAACGCATTAAAAAAAGTAGGATTTATTGATAAAGTAAGCAAGCGTAAAGGCCTCGGTTTCAAATAACAAAATCCTAATTTTATTTTGTTGTTTGAAAATGGATTTTTTATTTTAACAAGTAAAAACAATAAGATAGGAAGATAATCAATGATAATATCACTCTTTTTATTGTTATTTTAGTCCGTTCTCTTACCCTCCGAAATTATCACATAAAAATTGGCCTTTAAAATATCATTATTAGTTCGCGGTTAATTTTTTGAAAAACTTTCAAAGGTTGTCAAACAAACACGTTAATTATACAGAATACCCCGCCAACAAAGTTGGCGGGGGTAAGTTATTATTTTGGCAGCAATACTCCAGTGTGGGTATTCGCGGGTTTACTCAGATATTCTTTAACTGTAGCATTAACATTTTCCACAGTCATATTCTTTAACACTTTCTCCTGCGTCATCCACACAGCAGGATCATCATATTGAATAATACTATTCACAATAGTGTTCGCTAATTGCTGAACGCTATTTTGCTGAATATCGAGGCTGCGTTGAATATTTTGCTGATATTCGTCCAGCTCTTGCTGACTGATCCCTTTAGTCAGACGTTTAGTCATTACCTCATTCGCCAATGTTAACAGTTCGCTATGACGTTCAGGTTGACAGGTGAAAGCCAGCAAATGGCTGATATCTTTGGCCTTAGGATCAACCGAGAGACGAGAAGAAACGCTGTATGCTCCGGATGCCTGTTCACGAATATTTATCCGCAGATCTTTTGCCAATGCGACGTTGAATGCATCCAGTGCCATGCGTGTCGCCAGGTTAATAGGTGTCCGGGGATCATACCGCGTCCACTGTGAAACTTGTGCTACAGGTTCATTTTGTTCTTTTACAGTAACAGCCGCGTTATCCGTCGCGCGGGTTAATGGTTTACCTGCTGCCAATGCTGAATCAGAACGTTTGATTGATCCTAAGTAACGCGTAATTAACGGCAGGAGTTTGTCTTCTGCCACATTACCGACAATCACAAAAGTGATATCTGCTGGGGAAGAAAACAACTGACGATCGGCAGCCAATGCGTCTGCGGCAGAAAACTGTGCAATCTGTTTTTCTTGCAGTAATTTCGTGCGCTCATCGGCATAGCGTGTTTCGTACATCTGCTGAGCGAATTTCTCTGCCGGGCGTTGATCGAGCGTTCTCAACGCTTGAATTTGAGCATTTTGTAACGATGACCAAATGTTGTCGTTAATTGTGCTGCGGGTGATCCGCTGGTTAATTAACTGAAAACCGGGTTCAGGATTATTAGCCCGTGCGCTAACAGACAGTAGTGTATTCAAGCCACTGACTTTACTGCTCATGGTCACTGAGTTTTCTGCGCTCCAGCGTTTCAGGCTGGAAGAGGAGAGATCGCCAACTCCGCTACCGCTAACGGCTTTATTTGCCAGCGCAATAAGTGATTTTTGTTCCGCAGGAAAACTCAAATCGCCTTTATCAGAGACGGCAATAATTTGCAGCTTTTCTTCTTCGCCCGTAGATTTTGCCAGAATGACGTTTGCGCCATTAGAAAGGGTCAGTGACGTCAGATTTTCAGCCAGTCTTTTTTGGCTGGTTATTTTTGCTTGCGGATCAGCGTTTACCGTTAAAGATAAATTTCTGCCAGGGAAGACATAAGCCGCCAGTTTTTTGTTGGCATATTCATTTTCCAGCGCCGTAATGGCTGCAGGAGATAATGCATTTTGGGCTGCAGTATCATTGTTGACCATTTGTTCCCAAAATGTGTCCTGGTTCTTTCTTAATTGCTGCCATTTTTTCGCCAGGCTTTGCACGGTAATTTGTGGCCACAGGCGTTTAGAAAGCTGGTATGTCTCTTCCGGTGAAAGGAATGGCGTATTATTTAACGAGCTGGATGCCAGGCGGCTGGTCAGCATCCGCAGATCGCGTTCAGCCTGTTGCTCAGCCGCATTTTTCAGCCAGGTCAGACGGGTGGCTTTTACATCATCAAGCTCTGCAACGGAAAAACCATGTTGGTCGATAGTTGCCAGTTCTGCCATTAATGCATTCGCAGCATCCTGCATATTATCGTCCCGCGCATTTACACGGAAAAACAGCGACTGATAATCAGGCGCAATTTTAATACTGCGCGCGGTGCCACCGGAAATAGTCTTCAACTCACCGGACTGGATCCGTTCCAGTAATCGCTGATTAAACAACTGAACCAACATGCTCCATTCTGCCTGTTCGACAAAGCTTTGTTCATCGGTCACCTGAACCATTGGCATGCGATAATAGAGTGCGATACCGTTCACCCGATTTTCTTTATCATTAATGATATTAAAGCGCCGGCGGTTTTCTGCTTCCGTTGGCCATACGCGATTTTCAGCCGCTTTGTTTGCCGGAAGTTTACCTAAATTTTCCTTTATCAACGCCAGCGCTTCTTTACTGTCGATATCACCAACGACGATAAAGGTCATATTATTCGGCTGATACCAGCGTTGATAAAATTGGCGCAGTTGTTCCGGCGCGACCGTTGCGACAATATCCATCAAACCGATCGGTTCACGGTCTAAATTGCGTGTATTTGCCAACAGGAAAGGGCGACGCGCCTGAGATGTGCGCCATTTAACATCCTGATGCGCGCGCCATTCCTCGGTAATTACGCCACGTTCAGCGTCTACTTCGTGTTTTTCAAAGGTGGCGGCATTGCTCCATTCACTGAAGATTGCCATCACTTTTTGCAAATTTTGTTTCTGCGTTGTTGGCAAACTTACCTGATACACCGTTTCGTCATAGCTGGTATAGGCATTAACATCGCGGCCAAAACGCAGCCCCATCGATTCAAAAGTTTCGATGACTTTATTACCAGGCCAGCTTTTTGTACCGTTAAACATCATATGCTCAACAAAATGCGCCACGCCGCGCTCGTTGTCCTCTTCCTGCAATGAACCGGTATGAATTTGCAGCCACAAATTCACTTGATCCTTAGGGTGTGAATGTGGATAGATCATATATCGCAAGCCATTTTCCAGTTGCCCGGTAATTAACTTGTCATCCTGTGGTAATGCCGCGGCAATAAGTCGTCCAGGAAGCAACAACAGTGTTGCCACTAAAGTCAGTAAGAAACAGAGGTTTCTCATAATCATCTCCATGCGAAAACCAGGTGAATTTACCCGGTAAAGTAAAATCCGAAGTTTTAAAATTTCATGCTGACATCAAGCCAGAAAGTACGACCGCTGGCGTAAGTCGCCACACCGGCGGTTGTTGTATCAACAGCGGTTTTGCTATCCAGCACATTCAGAATGTCGGCGCTAATCGTCAGGTTTTGCTGCTTAAGAAATTGGGGTGTCCAGGATAAACGGGTATCCCAGGTCAGGCTGTTATCCAGTTTCTCGTCAACGTACTGCTTGTAATCTGAATATTCGCTGATGTATTGCGCATTCGTCTTACTCAGAATGATGCGAGCTTTGCGTGCTTCTTGCCAGGCCAGTGTATTCGCCCACACCAGTCCGCTTGGTTGATGAGTGAAATCCATATTTAAGGAAATCTTTAACGGGTTATTAAAATCCGCCACCGGGACGCTGTCATAAGAGACAAGTTTACCGTTGTAAACTACCTTGTTATCATCGGTATTGCTCTCTTCATAACCATTATTCAATGACAAATTGCCTTTGCTCTTGATATAGCTGAAGACAATTTGCGGATTAATAGCCACCTGGCTGACATGCAGAGGTTCTGTCAGTTCAAAACTCACGTTGAACGAATGGGTTTTAGTTTTACCGTCATTGTTATACTCAGTAATCGTTGTTTTCGTTGTGCTGTCGGTACGACTACTTTTACTGATTTGATCATGCGCCTCACGGTAAACATAGTTTGCCCGCGCAATAACGTTATTACCGATCTTTTGCTGCAAACCTATTGCCAGTTCGTCATTATAGGGTGTTTTCAAATCCTGATAACGGGTGAGCGTTTTATTGCCTGAAATTGATTCTGTCCAACTATTACGGATGTCTCGTAACCCCATATCGAGAATATTTCCGCCATAATAGCGGTTATATCCGGCGGTAATTATTGAGGTTTGATCAGCGAAAATATCCCATTCCGTCATAAAGCGGGGAGAGATATTGTGGTTTGACAGGTAGTTGTCATAGTCATAACGCACGCCAGGCATCAGCGACACATTGCGCCAGCTAATACGATCCGCGATGTACAGCGTGTAGTTGTCAATTCCAAGGCTACCTTTACCTTTATGGTAAATGGTATGGTTAGTTTTCTTTCCTGCGGCATTAATTACATAAGATTCAGACTGATTATGGCGTTCAGTCCATGCATCGGAATAGATGTATTCCACACCGAAGTAAGGCTGATGCGAGAAATTGCCCATTTCAACTTTTTGCCAGTCAAGTCGTGTTTTGAAGGTGTAATTATCAACAGCCTGCGAAATATGCCCCAGCCCGCCACGGGTGCAACGTCCTGTAATATCACCATATGTGCATGAGAGTTCGGTGTACCAAATGTCATGGTCGTGACGGGTATAGTCACTGATATGATCCCAGCCGACAGTGGTATGCAGTTTGGCCCATACGAGTTGTGTGTCCATATCCCATGCCAGGCCATAAGATTTGTTGCCCATTTCGCGGTCAGACTCGGGGAAGGTGCTGGTATTATAATCCCGGCGAGAACCGGTATATTTAAAGGTTAAATCGTGGGTAAAACGCTCACTGGCAAACCAGGTAAATTTACTTAATGCTGTATCGATAACGTTTTTATACTGCGCCCGACCTGCAACAATACCGTCATTCGAAACATAATCTGCGCGGATAATGTCAGACTGGCGGCGGGAGAAACCAGCAGTCACGCCAAAGTTATCAGTGAGTTCCTGATTAAATGACAAGGTGTAAAAGTTCTTTTTAAAGTCGGGAGAATAATAAGTACTTCCTGAAGACCCCTGGTTAAATGCATTCTTGTTATTCTCATCGATATGAGACGTTAACCAGTCCGAACGCGTTGTGCGATAACTCAGCTTTACGCTGTCATCATCAGCATTAAAGCGTTTGATCCTTGCATCTATCACCCCACCATTAAAGTGACCAAATTCAACCGGAACAAAACTGTCATAAAGCGTGACATTGTCCAGTAAGCTGACATCAAGATAATAACCCTGTGACATCCCGCTAATATTGGTTGCACTGCTGGCATCCGATTCATTCGCCGGGTTCAGGTTATTGGTGGCGCTAATACCATCAATCAAATAGGCATTCTGGTAGGGCGATGCACCGTGAATGGATATTTTCTCCGGGCGGATCTCCCCCTGATTCAACGAGGTGCTTTGCGTTGAATCCATACGCACCGCTGGGTTTGTTTTTAATAAATCGCTGATATTGCCATTACCTGTCGGTAAACGCTCGATGCTTTCACTGGTGTAATGCGTGTTACCGTTTACGGGCACAGGGACAGGGGCATAGACTGTCATCTCTTCAAAAACAGGCATATACTTGTCTTTGTCGTCGACGGCCTGCGCCATATCAGCGCCAGCGCCACATAAAATGACGCCAGAAATAAGAACTCGCTTCATTTATTTTTATCTCCGTATAGCAGGGCATTTATCGTTTTTATAAAACCGCGCTAATGTCACAAATATCATCCGCCAGATCCCAAACACCAGGCTGATGGGTCACCATAATCACACCGCTTTCAGGTAATTTTTCGCGCACTAAACGCAGTAAACGGATAGCCTCTTGCTCCTCCAGATGTGACGTTGCTTCGTCGAGAAATATCCATTTCGGACGTCGTAAAATTAACCGAGCCAGCGCAATACGTTGTTTTTCGCCGCTGGAAAGAATATCTCCCCAACGATCGTGGTTATTAATGCGCGTAGCCAATTTACCCAGCCCAACCTGATGCAACACCTCGCTCAACGGCTCATCGTCTATAGGGTGCGGAAGTGCTTTACAAATGTTCTCTTTCAGTAAGCCGGTTTTGATTAACGGCGTTTGTGACACATACCAACTGTCTGCAGGAGAAGAAATATCACCTTTAAACCACGGCCAGCAGTGGGATAATGTTTTAAGCAGCGTTGTTTTTCCCGCACCAGAGTATCCTTTCAGCAGTAGCCATTTGCCTGGAGAAACATGAAAGTTCAGGTTTTCTAATATGACTTTATTATCGGGGGTACGGATACTGGCATCAGCAACCTGAACGGCATGATCGCAATTTTTGGGTTTATTTGTCGGGCGCTGTTCAGTAAGTTGATGAAATTCATACAACCGGTCGATAACCGCTGCCAGCTCTGCAAGTTCATCGTATTTATAAATAAACCAACTCAGATTGTTGGATACCAACATAAATGCCTGACGTGATTTCATCAGCCCACCTAAATTGATCTGCCCGCTGATAAACTGCGGTAGCAATAGAAAGTAGGGGAGAACACTAAGCGAGCGTGAATAAACATTCTGCCAATAGTCAAGCCAACGCTGACGATTCATTAAACGGTGCCAGTTGTCTTTTATTGTATGAAAATTGTCGCTCAACTCCTGACGTTGCAGCGTTTCAGCATTGTTTAATGCAATTAACTCCGCTTGCTTATTATGCTGCACAAGGTTAGTTCGAAAAGTCGCTTCGCTACGTTGCTTCTCCACATTAAGCGGGCGGATACGTTTACCCACTTTATGGGTAAACAACGTGCCACCAATAACAATGAGCACGACGGTATAAACCATATAACCCTGGATATTCCACTCCGTTCCTTTCATGCCCTTGATTATCAAGAGTATTGCAAAAGCATGTCTGAAGACGCTCCTCCAGAACAACAGATAATGATGGCTGAACCCCCCGGCCTGAGTCTGTGCCGGGTGTTCTGCTGAAGTCGTAAGAAGGATGATATGACCGGAGTGAATGCAGGAGTATTATTTATTACTCTCCATTCGTTTTGCGACATCCATAATGTGATAAAGGGGGACTTTATTTTTAGCGAGTTCAACCATTGCATTCATATATGGCACCATAGTTGTAAATAGGATTTTATAACCTTCACAGAAGTACGATACTACCTCATTATTCACTTTTGTGATGCGATGTTTAGGACAACCACCATTACAAATTGGCTTGTAAACACATTGCTGGCATTTTTTTGATATCAACTTTTTTTGTGCAGTCAACTGCACGCTTTTCATCGTTTTTAGTGCAGCGTTATTGATGTTGCCAATTTTATATTGCGGGTAGACAAAATGATCGCATTCATAAATATCACCATTACTTTCCACTACCAGATTGTCTTTACATGACTCCTGGAAAATACAGCTAGTATGCCCATTTCCCAGAAAACGGCTGACAAAACTTTCAAACTGGCGAATGAATATTTCACCAACATCATTTTTAACCCACTGCATAAAAATAGCTGACATAAACTTGCCATAGGCGGTGGGTGGAACAGAAAAATCGATGATACTGAACGTATTCTCACCATTGCCCGTAAAATCTACATTCGGTGTCCCCGTCTCCAGTAGTTCTATAAACTGCATATGCTTACTACCGATAGATTTTAAAAAGTTATAAACCTCAAGAGGATGTTGGACGTTAATATTGTTAATGACAGTTAGCGTATTAAACTCAACCTTATACTTCTTCAGACGATCAATTGCCGTCATGACTTTTTCAAATGTCCCATTACCAGAATTACTGCGTCTGTAACGATCATGTAATTCTTGCGGGCCATCAATTGAAATACCGACCAGAAACTTATGCTCTTTGAGAAAGGCGCACCATTCATTATTCAATAAAATACCATTGGTTTGTAACGCATTATGAATACCTTTTCCCCCAGCATAGCGTTGTTGGTAGTGAATAACCTTACGAAAAAAATCAAGACCCGCGAGAGTAGGTTCGCCGCCTTGCCAGGTAAAATAGACCTGATCACCTGAGGCAGCAATGTATTGTTTAATGAACTCTTTCAGAGTGCTGTCATCCATCCATTTTTCATGACTAAATTGCGACTCTTTTTCAAGATAAAAACAGTAATCACATTTGAGATTACATTGAAAACTGGAGGGCTTGGCTGTCACGTGCATTGCTATCTCACTCAATAAGGCGGCGGAAAATCTCCGCCGCATAAGGGGTTAGTTATTTGGCATCGCTAAGTGCTTTCTTAATATTGTTAAACTTCTCCTGATTCACCTGACTAAGCGGCGGTTGGCTGCTGTTGATAAACTCGCTTACCACACCTTGCATCTCTTTAACAACTTGTGGTTTAGCTGCAGCGAGATTCTCTTTTTGTTGTAGATCGGTGAGTTTGTACAAACCTAACTGGTTATTTTCCACGGTATAGACAAGAGAGTAATCATTATTTCTCACCGTATAAGAGAACTGGCTTAAGTCCTCGGTATTCGGATTGTGAGGATAATCATCTGACTCATGGCGGACAAATTTATGGTAATTATCCCAGAATGGAATATTTTCCTCATCAAACCAGTGAGAGTAGGACGTTACCCAGGTCAGGTTTTTATGGGGTTCGCCTTGCTTCTTATCTTGCAACCACGGGAGTAATGAAACGCCGTCCAGTTTAAGATCTTTTGGAATGTTGATATCGGCAGCATCCAGAGCAGTAGGGTAGAAATCCATAGCAGAAATTAACTTGTCATAATTTCCTGGCTGAAGTTTTCCTTTCCACCACATGAACATCGGCGTATGCGTTCCGCCAGGATAAGTCTGACTCTTATAGCCTTTTTGCGCACCATTTAGCGGTAGTGGGCCATCGATGACCGCACCATTATCAGACGTAAAGAGAATAATGGTGTTGTCGTACTGACCATTTTTCTTCAACTGTTCGAGAATCCGTTTTACACCTTGATCGACGGAGTAAACCGATGCGTAGTAATTATCTGCAGTTTGGCTACCGGTATTGAATTGCTTCTGATATTGCTCCGGTGCTGGATTGTCATTCGGCAGATGCGGCGCGTTATAAGCCAGATAAAGCATAAATGGTTGGTCGAGTGCTTTAGCCCGGTCAACAACACCAATTGCTTCGTCCGTTAACTGATCGCTGATATAACCCTTTGCAGGTACGCGTTCACGATTTTTGAACAGCGAAGGTGAGTTGTAATAGGCTGTTCCCGCTGCATGGAACCCCATAAAGTAATCGAAGCCGCGGTTTTGTGGTTGCCATTCTTCCGCGGAGAATGTGTTGAAGTTGTCATGATAGTCACGGGTTTGTTTATCTTCCGGAACCGGGACATTACTGATTTTAGACAGATGCCATTTACCCACAGCCGCGGTGTAATAGCCATGATTCTGGAATAATTCGGGCAGGAAAGTTTCTGTCAGGGGAATACCATCCTGAGCATCGGTATTGGAGTAAACACCAAAACGGGCAGGCGCTCGGCCCGTCATAATTGCAGCACGGGATGGACCAGAAACACCGTGAGCGACATAACCATTAGTAAAACGTACACCTTCATCCATTAAAGAAAGAAGAGTTGGCGTTGATTTTTGAGCCGCTTCGATGGCTTTATCAATACCTATTTTGTAGGTATTGACAACTTCCCTGTTTTCCATTGTTTTTGGATCAAAAGACCCTTTATCAAACGGTAGTTGTCCATACCCAAGATCATCCATGGTCAGTACGATAATATTCGGCTTTCCTTCGGTACTGTATTCAGTCGGCGTAAAATCCGAAAAAGCCACGTTAGTTTTTGTTGCTTTCAGTTTTACATCTTCTGCTGCATGAGCCGCGAATCCGGCCATACCTGATGCCAGTATTAAGGATATGGATGTGCTCACAACACTTTTTTTTAGTGCAGACGTCATAAAATTTCCTCTTTTTATTGTACTTAATTCCAAAGTAATTTTACGAAGAAAAATAAGTGAATGTAAGTGAAGTAAGTCACATTAAGGGACAGTAGATTTGACTAAAAATAAGCAAACTAAAGGCCATAATTGGTTGACAAATGAAAGATGTTAACTAAGTAAATTCTGATCGCCAAATAACTATCATATTGAAAAGATTAGACATTTTTGGTGTTGAGCGCAATACAAACATTATTGCTTCATATTTTTTATTGCAACTTTCCACTCCGGTGCATAAAGTTGTGATGTTCATCACAATATAAACTGATGCGTCGGGAAGATAAAAAGAGGGGCGCTTATAGATACTTTATTAATTAAGCGTTCTAATGCATGCTTTTATTTTATAATTTAAATGTTCTTGCTATTTTATCTCCTTATCACTGTGAAATATATTTCTATCAATAAAAGCCAAATTAGCTCTACCACAAAAAATATTTCATCTCACGCTGTTTAAATAATGAAGTTGCTTTGATTTTTTAGCAAAAAATAGAACGTAAGAATCTATTTTACGGCTTGCACAAAAAGCTAAATTTGCACTCACAAACAAAAATATAATCCCGGCCCTGTCATCCGGCGAGTAGTCGCAACCACTGAATATTCAGGGTGACGATGCGCTTTCTTTCATAAAGGTATTTCCTTTTCTGCGGAAAAGGAAATCGGGAAATACCCGGTTTTTCTGACAAGCAAACGTTTTATTTGCGTTTGCTTATGTTCGTTAATTCGTTCATCAGGAAATTATCTCAATGTCACGTTTAAAAAAGGCTTATAAACAACCACGTTTTCGTTATTCAGCCCTGGCCCACTGCGTGGCGTGGGCAAACATCTCTATTCAGGTTCTTTTCCCACTGGCTGTTACCTTTACACCGACAATGACGGCGCGAGCGCATAATGCGGCTCTGCCACGTCTAAGTACGGAAAATACTGCGGTTGCTACTGACAATAATGCAGACAAAAACATCGCGTCGTTTGCCGCGAATGCCGGTAAATTTTTAAGCAGTCAGCCGGATAGCGATGCGACACGCAATTTTGTTACCGGAATGGCCACAGCGAAGGCTACTCAGGAAATCCAGGAGTGGCTTGGCAAATATGGTACGGCTCGAGTCAAATTGAATGCCGATAAAGATTTCTCGCTGAAGGACTCTTCGCTGGAAATGCTTTATCCAATTTATGATACCCCGACAGATATGCTGTTCACTCAGGGGGCAATACATCGTACCGACGATCGTACTCAGTCAAATATTGGTTTCGGCTGGCGTCATTTTTCAGGCAATGACTGGATGGCGGGGCTGAACACATTTATCGATCATGATTTATCCCGTAGCCATACCCGCATTGGTGTTGGTGCGGAATACTGGCGCGATTATCTGAAACTGAGCGCCAACGGTTATATCCGGGCATCTGGCTGGAAAAAATCGCCGGATATTGAGGATTATCAGGAGCGTCCGGCTAATGGTTGGGATATCCGCGCCGAGGGCTATTTACCGGCCTGGCCGCAGCTTGGCGCAAGCCTGATGTATGAACAGTATTATGGCGATGAGGTAGGTCTGTTTGGTAAAGATAAACGCCAGAAAGATCCACATGCCATTTCTGCCGAGGTGAACTATACGCCAGTGCCTCTTCTGACACTGAGTGCAGAGCACAAACAGGGCAAGAGCGGTCAGAATGACACTCGCTTTGGCCTGGAAGTTAACTACCGGATTGGCGAACCTCTGGAGAAACAACTCGATACGGATAGCATTCGCGAGCGTCGGGTACTGGCAGGCAGCCGCTATGATCTGGTTGAACGTAATAACAATATCGTTCTTGAGTATCGCAAAGCTGAGGTGATCCGTATTGCCTTGCCAGACCGTATTGAAGGTAAGGGCGGGCAGACGGTGTCTCTTGGCCTCGTGGTCAGCAAAGCAACTCACGGCCTGAAAAATGTGCAATGGGAAGCGCCGTCTTTGCTGGCCGCAGGCGGTAAAATTACCGGTCAGGGTAACCAGTGGCAAGTGACGCTCCCGGCTTATCGTGCAGGCAAAGACAATTATTACGCGATCTCTGCGGTCGCATACGATAACAAAGGCAATGCCTCGAAACGCGTGCAGACAGCGGTGGTCATTACCGGAGCGGGTATGAGCGCCGATCGTACTACGTTAACGCTTGATGGCCAGAGCCGTATCCAAATGCTTGCTAACGGGAGTGCGCAAAAGCCGCTGGTTCTGTCTCTGCGAGACGCCGAGGGACAGCCAATCACGGGCATGAAAGATCAGATCAAAACTGAACTGACGTTTAAACCTGCCGGAAACATCGTAACGCGGGCCCTTAAGTCCGCTAAATCACAGGCACAGCCAACACTGGGTGAGATCACCGAAACAGAAGCCGGGGTGTACAAGTCTGTCTTCACCACCGGTACGCAATCAGGTGAAGCAACCATTACTGTGAGCGTTGATGGCATGAGCAAAACCGTCACGGCTGAACTGCGTGCCACTATGATGGATGTGACAAAATCGACTCTGAGTGTGAATGAGACGTCAGGTGATGTGATTGCCGATGGTCAGAAATCTTACACGTTGACGCTTACTGCGGTGGATACCGATGGCAACCCGGTGGAGGGAGAAGCCAGCCGTTTGCGCTTTGTTCCACAGGACAACAGCGGTGTTACCATTGGCACCATTTCGGAGATAAAGCCGGGGGTCTACAGCGCCACGGTTTCTTCGACCCGTGCCGGAAACATTGTTGTGCGTGCCTTTAGCGAGCAGTATCAGTTGGGCACGTTACAACAAACGCTGAAGTTTGTTGCCGGACCGCTTGATGCAGCGCGCTCAACCATCACTCTGAACCCGGATAAACCGGTGGTTGGCGGCACGCTTACGGTAACCTGGGCGGCAAAAGATGCCTATGACAACCCAGTGACCGGCCTTACTCCAGATACACCGTCATTAACGGGTGCAGCCGCTGCGGGTTCTTCAGTCTCAGGCTGGACGGATAATGGCGACGGGACGTGGATCGCGCAAATTTCTCTGGGTACTACGGCGGGTGAATTAATTGTTATGCCGAAGATCAACGGTCAGGATGCAGCAGCTAATGCGGCTAAAGTGACTGTGGTAGCTGATGCTTTATCTTCAGGCCAGTCGAAAGTATCCGTTGCAGCGGATCGCATTAAAGCAGGGGAAAGCACGACAGTGACGCTTGTGGCAAAAGATGCGCATGGTAACGCTATCAGCGGTCTTTCCCTGTCAGCAAGTCTGACGGGTGCCGCGTCTGAAGGAGCGACCGTTTCCAGTTGGACTGAGAAAGGCGACGGTTCCTATGTTGCTACGCTGACTACCGGCGGAAAGACGGGTGATCTTCACATCATGCCGCTATTCAACGGCCAGCCAGCAGCCACCGACGCTGCGCAGTTGACCGTTGTTGCGGGGGATCAGGCGGTTTCTAACTCAACGTTGACGGTAAAAGATAGCGTTCTTGCTGTTGAAAGCGCAACGGAACTGACTTTCTCCGCCAGAGATCAGTTTGGAAATGCGCTTACCGATATCGACACTGCTAAACTTGGCGTATCGCTTTCCGGTGATGCCGCGTCTGGTAGTTCAGTTACAGGCTGGAGCCATAAAGGCAACGGCGAATACACGGCTATTCTGCGTTCGGGAACACGGGCAGGCGCGTTGAACATTATGCCGCAGATTGATGGCAAAAACGCTACAGCAAAGGCAACTCCGATTAATGTTAAAGCGGGTACTGTTTCGGTTGACCACGCGGAAATGACGGTATCGAAAACGTCGATTACCGTTGGTGAAAGCGTCACACTGACGCTGACGATGACGGATAAATACGGCAACGCAATCACCGGCATTACGCCTGAAACACCACAATTTGGTGGTGATGCATACAACATCAACCAGCAGCGTCCATCCGTCAGTCAGTGGACGGATAAGGGCAATGGAACCTATACGGCGGTGCTGACTGCTGGCGCAACGGGAGTTGGTGAGCTGACTATCATGCCGCGAGTTGATGGCTCTGACGCTCTGAAACAGGCGGTTTCTGTCACCATTGCCGCCGGGGAGATGTCATTAGTGAACTCCACGTTCGTAGCTGATAACGATGCCCCGATGATCAAAACAACGACACAACTGATCTTCACGGCGAAGGATGCGAACGGTAACCCAGTCAGAGGTCTGAAACCTGATGCTCCAGAAATTAGTGGCGCAGCCAGCACAGGGACGGAGCAACCTTCGGCAGGAGCCTGGACGGAACAAAGTGATGGCACTTATGTTACGACGTTAACTATAGGCTCTGCAGCCGGCCAACTGGTTATCTGGCCGCGGGTGAATGGCAAAGATGCTGCTTCGCAACCGCTACTGCTGAACGTTGTGGGTAACGCATCTGAGGCTAACATTCACGATATTTCAGTGAATGTTGATAACCAACTGGCTGATGGACAGTCTGCCAACAAGGTTACTCTGACCGTAACGGATTCCTATGGTAACCCGTTGCAGGATCAAACTGTAACGCTGACTCTGCCGGAGGGAGTGAGCAGTAAGACGGGGAATAAGGTAACAACGAATGCTGCAGGTAAAGCCGATATTGAGCTGATATCAACCGTTGCCGGGGAACACAAAATCACGGCTTCGGTGAAAAACTCCCAGAAGACTGCCACGGTGAAGTTCAAAGCGGATGCCAAAACTGGCCAGGCAAGCCTTCAGGTTGATACCGCCCAAAAAGCAGCAAACGGCAATGATGCCTTTACGCTGACGGCAACTGTTGAGGATAAACACGGCAACCCTGTTCCCGGAACTATGGTCGCCTTTAATCTTCCCCGGGGCGTCACACCGCTTAATGACGAGAGTACCTGGGTGAAGACTAACGATGAAGGTAAAGCCGAGCTGCGTGTTGTTTCTGTGGTTGCAGGAACGTATGCAATCACAGCCACGGCAGGAAATGACCAGACTTCGGATGCGCAGAGCATCACGTTTGTGGCCGACAAGGCTACGGCAACCATCTCGAACATTGAGGTGATTGGCAACCGCGCACTGGCAGATGGTAAAGCCAAACAGACTTATAAAGTCACGGTTACTGATGCCAATAACAATATCGTGAAAGATAGTGAAGTGACGCTGAGCGCCGAGCCAGCAACGTTAGACCTGGAGCCGAACGGGACTGCAACAACCAATGAGCAGGGGCAGGCTGTATTCACCGCCTCTACCACTAAAGCGGCGATATATACGCTAACCGCGAAAGTGAATCGGACTGACGGTCAGGTATCGACGAAAACAGCCGAATCCAGATTCGTCGCGGATGATAAAAATGCGGTACTTGCGGTCTCTCCTGAACGAGTAGAGTCTCTGGTGGCAGATGGGGTGGCGACCGCAACACTGGAGATCTCTCTGATGTCGGCAGGCAACCCTGTTGGGGGGAGTATGTGGGTCGACATTCAGGCTCCGGAAGGGGTGACGGAGGATGATTACCAGTTCCTGCCATCGAAAGCCGATCATTTTGTGAGCGGAAAAATCACGCGTAAATTCAGTACTACTAAGCCAGGGGTATATACATTCACATTCAACACTCTGACGTATGGTGGGTACGAAATGCAGCCAGTGACGGTGACAATTAACGCAGTGGAGGCTGCTACTGAAGAAGGTGAGGAGGCAATAAAATAATTTCTCCAGGAATGAAAAATTCGCTGTAATAAAGAATAATGGCGTTGACACACACAACGCCATTATTTACTGAACACCTACCCTGATACTGATTAGACAGTAGCAGGGTAGGGTAATCCTCAATGAGATATAGATACAGGCTAAGCCGGGCGAACGGGGATAAAAATTTCGCAAACAACATAGTTGTTATTCTTTTCTACAAAAGTTTCATTGCAGTAAAAACGTTCGATATCACAACCGTTTACTCTGACTAACCCCCTGGCAGGCAGTTCTATCAGATAGAGGTTCCGCACCCAGTTCGCATAATACTCCCAATCTCCTTCATAGCGGAAAGAGGCATAAAGCCCTCCAGCCGTTATCCATTCCTTTGGCATCTCCGTATCCGCATGGTCGCATACTGTACCGGCGAAGGTTTCAACTGTGAGCAAGTCTACCGATTTTGTAGATGGTGTATATGTTGAGACGTAATAGATATCCGTCTTCAAATTCTGAAGACATCTGGATAAATGATTACGCCGCAGTTTTACTTCTTCATCTGGTGGTTTGTTAGAGATTTCAATGTCATATTTAAATGAATTACCCCAAATACGTGTCTCAGGTAAATTGATTAATCTGCAATCAGTCTTTTGGTACTGACGCGTTAATAAAGGAGGCAAGATGTTGGTGAGATCCCAAAAGTCACGGAGCCGATATTCTCTGGGAGAACATCCAAACAACTTTTTAAATTCGCGGCTGAATGACTGCTGTGAATCAAAATGCAAAGATAGTGCAATATCAAGCATTGATTTAGCTGTAAGTCTGACAAGAATGGCTGCCCGACAAAGTCTTCGTTTGCGGATGTATGATCCCAGGGGCATGTGCATGAAGTTTCTGAACAGAAGTTGAATATTGCGTCTACTGTAGCCAGATTTCTGTGCGATATCTTCGATTGAGATAGGGTGATCGAGATTGCACTCAATCCACTCCAGGAGCTGCTGTAAAATCTTCTGCCTGATCATAACATTCTCCATTTATCTTTAGTCACTTTGCACATTTTCCTTGCGACAATGACTTTGAGTATATCAAAAACAGAAATGCCCGAGGCTAAACAAACGATTGATAGTGCATCTTCATTTTGCCGGGTAATCGTGAATGCCATAAAAGTGGTTTTGGCCAATAACATGGGGGAGGTGTCATGAACATCACGCTATGAGGTGGCCACAGTGGCTGAGTGCATTCTGATACTATTCATTTAACATAATATACATTATGCGCACTAAGGTGCGCATATGCGTATTCTGGAGGTGTGTCATGGCTTGTACCCGTCCTTTGAACGCGTACCAGATGCCATCGGGGAAGATTTTTTTCACGCCGTCACGTGGCGCTAAATTCATTCAGTTGCCCTGCGGTCAGTGCATCGGTTGCCGTCTTGCTCATTCTCGTGACTGGGCGACCCGCTGCGTTCATGAAGCCCACATGCACGATCACAATTGTTTTATCACCCTGACTTATTCGCCTGAGAATTTACCTGAAGGCGGTACTCTCGTTCGTAAACATTTCACCGATTTTATGAAGCGTTTGCGTAAGGCTTTGGCTGTTGATGATATTTCGATTCGTTTTTTTGGCTGTGGTGAATATGGCTCTAAATTAGAGCGACCGCATTATCACGCGATTATTTTTGGATATGACTTTCCGGATAAGACATTACACAAGGCTGGAAGATTTAATTTATATAGGTCTTCGCTTCTTGAAAGATGTTGGACTTTTGGTTGGTCTGTTGTTGCTGCTTTTAGTTTTGAGTCGGCTGCTTACGTGGCGCGATACTGTGTTAAAAAAGTCACCGGTTCCCGTGCAGATGAGCATTATGGACATCGCATACCCGAGTTTTCGGCTATGAGCAACAGGCCTGGTATTGGCTATGATTTTTTTATGGAATATTACGATGACATAGTTAATTCAGATGCGTGTATTGGTCGCGGCGGTCGTCAGATAAAACCGCCCCGCTATTATGACAAGTTATTATCAGGCTGTGATTTTGAGAAGTTGCAGCAAAATAAAGAACGCCGACAGTTAAATGCCCAGGTATTAGACCCGTGGCGTTTGCAGGATTTGGATAAATTTAATCTGGTTAAATTCCAGCGAATGATGAGGAAATTAGAAAATGGCTCACTCTGATGCAGTTTATGTAATTCACGACAAGCTGATTAATGCTGATGTTTTTATGTTTATGGCCCAGCATGACGGTATTGCGAAAGGACATTTGCACGCGTTTTGTAACCGTATGCAGCGCACTGATTTTTCGTTGCACCGCGTGACTGCTTATGATTTTGCTGACCAGCAGCTGGTTCCGGTCGATATTGACCGTGTTTATGTTTGTGAAGCTACTCCGGCGTTCCTGAAGGATTCTGAAGATGCGTACATCGAAGCCTAAGTTCCATACCCGCTATAACCCGCCACCGTCGCCCGGCATCGTGTTTGAAGAACCGACGATGACCCAGCAGCATTTTCGCGACGAGTGCGACATTAACAAGATTGTTGAGCGTGCGATAAGAACGGGAGACACGACAGTCTTTACCAGTGCTCAACGTGCTGAATTCTACGATGCATCCGCGATTACTGATTACGTGGACGCAATGGCTTTAATTGACGACGTTCACGACGACTTTAAGAGCCTGCCGTCCACGATTCGCTCGATGTTTGGTAATAACGTTAAACAGTACGTTGAGTGGATGAGTAATCCAGCAAACTGGAATCAAGCGCGTGAGCTTGGATTGTTGAGCGGCGGAGAGGTTTCGGCGACCGAACCGAAGGTTCGCGAGTCGGAACCTGCTCCGGCGTCCCCGCGGGAGCGTTCCGGTGCTGAAATGAATAAAGCACCAGATGCAGGTTCCGAACCTGCCAAAACCTGAAGACGGCTCCGGCCCTTCAGCCTGGCACAGCGCCCTACTTGATGTAACTGTGCCAGGTGACACCGAAACTTACAGGCGGCTCCCACGAAGCCTGTAAAAAGGTGTCAGTTTATACAGTAGTTTGTATAGTATTTAAACAATTCCCTGAGGGGGGTTTATGAGTAAATTCGGTCGTAAAGTACCTAGTAATGCAAAAAGTCAGCATAATTTTTCAGTAATCCCGAGTGCCAATATTCAGCGTTCGGTCTTTAACCGCAGCTCTGGTTATAAAACCACTTTTGACGCTGGTTATTTGATTCCCGTGTTTCTGGATGAGGCTTTGCCGGGTGATACGTTCCACCTGAAAACGTCCGTACTGGCGCGTTTATCCACGCCAGTGGTGCCGTTTATGGATAACCTGCGACTGGACATCCAGTATTTTTCCGTGCCCTACCGTCTGGTCTGGGATAACTGGCAGAAGTTCAACGGTGAGCAGAAGAATCCAGGCGATTCGACGGATTACCTTATCCCGCAGATTAAAGCCCCTGCAGGCGGCTTCCCTGTAGGCTCCCTTGCCGATTATTTTGGTGTTCCCACAGGTGTGGAGAATATCAGTGTAAGCGCTCTGCCGTTCCGCGCTTATAACCTGATTTATAACGAGTGGTATCGTGATGAAAACCTGATTAATTCCGCCCCGCTTCCGCTTGGCGATGAGGAAGAAACAGGCCTCGCCAATTTCCCGCTGCGTAAGCGTGCCAAGCGTCACGATTACTTCACAAGTGCCCTGCCGTGGCCTCAGAAAGGTGAAGGCGTTGAGATTGGTTTAGGCGTTCCGCCGTCGTATACGCTGGAGTACCCTTATTACAAGGAAGGTATGGGATTTATTTCGTCTAACTATGGTGCGTCTGGAAATATTGGTCGTACTTTTCCGACGTATATTGCTCGTAGTAGTGTTGGTGATGATTCTTCATCTAACATTGGTAATGCTGCTTATTTTTCCGAAGGCCTGGAGAATGGTATTAATTTTCCGAATGCTCCGGCTCGTGGTCGCTATGATGTGCTTGGTGGTTTTGACCCCAATACACCTCCGGTTACGTTGAAGAAAGAAGGTGGTGAAGTTGTTGATAACCTCACGATTAACTCGCTGCGTCAGGCGTTCCAGCTTCAGCGGCTGCTTGAGCGTGATGCTCGCGGTGGTACGCGATACATTGAGATTATTCGCAGTCATTTTGGCGTCATTTCTCCTGATGCCCGTGTTCAGCGTCCTGAGTATCTTGGCTCTGGTTCGTTCGATATAAATATTAATCCCGTTCTTCAAAACTCCGCGACTACCGACGCCAGTCCGCAAGGTAACCTTGCCGCTTATGGCGTTTCAGGAGGTGTTAACCGTGGTTTTTCTCACTCTTTTGTTGAGCATTGCTTTGTTATTGGCCTTGTCTCCGTTCGAGCAGATTTGACCTACCAGCAAGGCATTCCGCGCATGTTCTCCCGTCAGACCCGCTTTGATTTCTACTGGCCTGCACTGGCCCACCTGGGCGAACAGGCTATTCTTAACAAAGAGATTTATGCGCAAGGTAACGCCAAGGATGATGAAGTCTTTGGCTACCAGGAACGTTATGCGGAGTACCGCTACCGACCGTCCCAGATTACTGGTAAATTGCGTTCTACCGACCCGCAATCCCTCGACGTGTGGCATTTAGCCCAGCGGTTCGACTCTCTGCCCGCACTGAATCAGGAGTTTATCGAGGAGAATCCACCGATGAAGCGCGTTCTCGCCGTACAGGACGAACCCCAGTTCATCATGGATGCGTTCTTTGACCTGAAGTGTGTGCGGCCTATGCCTGTTTACTCAGTACCAGGTCTTATTGACCATTTCTAAGTTACATTGTCACTTTTGGCCTCTGCGGAGGCCTTTTTTTCATGAGGTGAAATTATGGGCTTTTTATCATCTGCCGTTGGTGCTGTTGGTTCCATTGCCGGTTCTCTTCTCGGTGCCCACTCTGCCCAGCAGAACGCCGCACAGGCGAACAAGTTAACGATGGATTTGGCCAAAAACGGTATGCAGTACCGCGTACAGGATTTGCGAAAAGCTGGTCTTAACCCGATTCTGGCCGTTACTGGTTCCGGTGGTCTTGGTTCCGTCAGTTCGTCAGGTATTCAGGCCGCCCAGCCTGCCGATTTCTCAGGAGTGGTTAATTCTGCGGTTAGCGTATTTGACGCCTTAACGCGCCGTCAGCAGCAGGAAGTTGCCCGTGAAGGCATCATGTCTCAGATTGCGTTACAACGTAACCAGATTGCGAATAGCGCGGCTGATGTGAAGCTTAAAGAGGCTCAGGCTGCCCAGGCTATCCAGAGTGCCGATAACATGCGATCGCAGTCGAATCTGATTAATCAGCAGGTTTTGACCGAGGCTTCCCGCCGTGCCAATATTGAATCTCAGACAGGCCTTAATTCTGCACAGCGGATTAGAACACAGTATCAAACTATGCAGGATAAGGTTATTCATGACTATTTACAGACTGATGCCGGTAAGGCTTCTACGGTAGGTTCTTATGATGCAAAATCTGGCGGGCTTCCAGCTCTTGGTAATTATATTTTTGGTGCTGGCGCTCGTTTCTTTGGTGATAAAAGTTCTGCGAAAGCGGTAAGCAAGGGGGGACGCCTCCCCCCTAACCAGTTCCAGCAGCAATTGATTAACAACTATAGGAGGTAATTATGGCTCGTTCTCGCCGTCGTATGTCTAAGCGTTCTTCCCGTCGTTCGTTCCGTAAGTACGCAAAGACGCATAAACGTAACTTTAAAGCCCGCTCCATGCGTGGCGGCATTCGTCTTTGATTGACAAAGTTGATCGTAACGATCTATGATAATTATCGTAAGTCGTTGTTTTCGTTAAACTAAATATACATTATGCGCACCAAGGTTGTAGAGGCTCAATGCTAATGTCTATTTGTGGCTCATTTGTCCAGGCTATAGTTTCTCAGATCCCTATGTCTAGACAACGACCCACTTTTTCCTGATGAGGAGTTTTCTATGGCTATAAATGACGCCGGAATGTTCACCGTGAAAGAAATCAATCGCCTCAAAATCCTTCAGGATGTCATCGATCGCAATCTCCGTCCTGGACAGGCTGCCGAAATGCTGGGCATCACGCCACGTCATTGCAGCCGTCTGCTCAAACGTTATCGCCAGTATGGGCCGCTTGGCATGAACAACCAGAGTCGTGGCCGCACTGGTAACTGTCTGTTGCCTGCGTCACTGACAGATCAGGCACTCAGTATAATCCGGGAGCACTACCGTGGTTTTGGCCCCACGCTGGCGCGGGAAAAGCTGGAGGAAGTTCACGGTCTGGTCCTTGGAAAGGAAACCATCCGACGTCTCATGATAAACGCCGGACTCTGGATCCCCCGCAGACAACGCGCACCGAAAATTCATCAGCCTCGTTACCGGCGTCCTTGTACTGGCGAGCTGATACAAATTGATGGCTGCGACCACCACTGGTATCAACAAATCTCAGCGCTCACTGAACGAAGATGACCTACTTGAAGCCATGATAAAGCTTCAGGGAAGCTCTGAGGCCATCTTTGGTAAAAGGTGAACTTGGCGGAAACCTCGTACTAACTGACCAACGGCGATGTGTGCGCTATCTTTCGGCTATAGCAATCAAAGCCAGAGAAGATTTCTGAGAAATGCAAATAACTTCAATGATATTATATACAAAGGAAACCGAGGTAAAATTCGGGTGTCACAGAACCCCGAACCGCTCCGCGGCGATTTACTACTCCAGCATCTCACATCCTAAAGGCTAAAGTATGGACTTCTCTGAATATCAGACAGAAATAATTGAAGATATCAAATCATGTCTTGAAGGTTTACAGGTACAGCCAATTCTCTTTATGGGTGCAGGGGTATCTCAACGCTACTTGAAAGCTCCTGATTGGGAAAACCTGTTAAAGTATCTCGCTGAAACTTGCCCATTAATCACTCGCCCGTATGGTTACTACAGTCAAACAAGAAATGACAATAAACCATTGATAGCAAGTGATTTTTCTGAGTCATACGCTGAGTGGGCTTGGGATGTGGGGACATCTCGTTATCCTGAACAGTATTTCAATGGAAAAAGCTCTAAAGATATATATATCAAGCATGAGATTGCAACATTGTTGAATAACCTTTCAGACTCGGTTGATTTTTCAGCAATGGAGTACACTGAAGAAATTGAAAAGTTAAAAAAAGTAAGGCCCCATGCCATTATTACAACAAACTATGACGATCTGCTTGAAAAGATATTTGATAACTACCAACCGATAGTTGGCCATAATGTTGTGACTGTTAACTATACTACATACGGTGAAATCATGAAGATTCACGGCAGTAGTAAAGAACCAGAAAGCATCATTATAACAAATGAAGATTATGTTGAGTTTTATAAGCGTAAAAAGTATATCAGTGCAAAACTTTTAACATATTTCGTCGAGCATCCGTTGTTCTTCATTGGCTATAGTATTAATGATGAGAATATTAAAGCCATCCTGTCTGATATTGATGAGATAATTGCGCCGAATAACGCTTTGATTCCGAATATTTATTTGTTTTCGCGGTCGAGATTGTCTTGCTCGCTAAAACCGGCCAAACCCCATATCTCACTTAATTCCATATTCTCGGCTTAACCGACCGTGCAACCTCAACACATTGGTTTCAATTGCCGTCAACACGTTCTCCGGAAAATCTGCCGGTAATGAAGCCTTCACGTTATCCAATGCTGCGGGAATCATTCTGGCAAAGTCACTCAGGATTTCATGCATCTGCACTTCCGGGAATTTCAGTGCCTTTGCTGTCGCCAAAAAATGTCGCGGATATATTTTATCGATTTCCGTTTTTCTGCCTTTGGATGCGTTAAGCCCCATTGCCAGTTTGAGATCGCTGATATGTATTCCCGCGCCACCCAATACCGGAAATGCTGAAATGATGTCGTAAAATGGCGTGAGTCGATAACTGCCACCGGCCTGGATAAACACTGAGAAATTTTTCGCATGGCCGTCTGTCGAGCCAATCAACCACTGGAATACCTGGAATTTCATAAAATCATAACGATCGCGAAGCGCCTCGCTGGACCCCATCAAAAAAGCCATGATCCGCGCGATGCCAGGGCCTCCGTCAGATTCATATTTCACCGATGAAGGTAAACCGAATGTCTGACACATATCCTCCTGCGGCAAGCGAAGTAAAACCGTTCGTTCAGTATTCCAGCGTCTGTCAAAGCGTTCGACCGCTAACGCGCGCACCCTTCCCGCTTTAATGATTTCTGCGTCGGGAACATTCAACCCGAATTCTTTTGCCAGCAGCAGACAGTAATACTCATTATCAACACTCTGACTGAGATCGAGCGTCGCATTGGGCTGTCTGATTTCACCAATCGGCAATTTAATGATATGCGTCGTCGGCGTTATTCCTTTCGGAATGCACCAGTCATTGCCCATTCTGAGCAGCGCAGTCTTCTCCTGCGCGCCAGCAACCGAGATGCGAAAGTCATTTTCCTCCCTAATCATGCCTAGCGGGATATCTGCTTTATAAGCCGTTAATACTTCTTCAAGTCTGGCTTCAGTAAGCTTTTCCCATACCATTATTGGGCGCGTCACAGTTTCGTCTTCTGGTAATAACGTCACGGCGCCAACGCTATCTCGCCCTATTTCTGACAATAAATCAAACGGTTGCCTGGATTTAGCATGATAACGTTTAACGATGCGGTCGCGTACAATCGGGCTATCGGGTAACAGGTTATCGAAGAAGTTAAATACAGCATCAGAGGTGATATTCCCCCTCTGCAATGGCAGCGAAAGCGACAATGGCCTGGCATAACGGTTGGCCAACCACTCCGGCGCATACTTAAAGGTATGGGCACCGTTGGTCAGCTTCGTCAACTCGCCTACCCGCTGGTTGTTCATCCACGTGACAAGTTTTGGCATTACCACTCCAGATCTTGCTGATCGGTTGATTCTGGCGAGTCATTTTTCGTGTCGCATAGCGTCATTGAGAGATTAAGTGACTGTAATATCTTAAAAAATGTTGTTAGTGTGGTGTTGTCAGGGTTATTTTCGAAATTGGAAATAGTCGCCTGTTTTATGCCGATTTTTTTCGCCAGCTCGCTCTGCGTCCAGCCATTTTGCTGACGAACCAGTTTCATTGCATTTGCTAATTGCGTTGGGCTATAGATCATCGGAAAGCTCATCATGCCATACATCCACAAGAATTTTATCCGCTTTAGGGGATATTTTCAGTTTTATCCTTTAGTGAGGATAAAGTCAATCTGTAAACGCATTTTATCCGCTCTACGGGATAAATACTGCGATATCCCCGATCGCGGATAAAATGGAGGATTTAAAAAACGGCGCTGACGTGCCATTTGAGGTTGCTGATTTAAGCTGCATTACAAGCCTCATCACAGCGATCTCACCATTCTTGATGTACACTCGCGGCAAGTCTGGCACTTCGGGATCAGGTGCCTTTTCCCATGATTATATTTCTTTTCAATTTAATGGCATTCCTCAGTTCGATATTGAATTTAGCCTCGTCACTGAGGTTGTCCTTAAGATCAAGCGCAATGCGTTTTAATTCCGTAAATGCAAGCGGTCTTTGCCCATGTAAAAATTGAACGCCAGAACGTTCATAATACTTATCAATATGCTTTAACCTGTATTTTGCTAATTTTCTTATTTCACCTATAGACCCCTGCTGCCCATTGTCTATTAGGCGGTTGATTGTATACTCAACAAACTCTTTTTTATCTTCTCCGAAATAACTTAAAACTAACGGAAGTAAGAATCTTTGCATACAGATATCATATGAAAAAAACATAGAAAAATCGGAACCTAAAAGATCACAAGCCCCATCGAAATCGTTATATATAAAGATATAACGGTAAAAATCCTTAAACCTACTAATTATGCTTGCGTCGGTAACTTTATTTGCGCCAATATAGCAGCCATAAGGACTTCCTTTTGCAAAGTCAATGTTTTCTGTTGATTTGAAACTATCACATCCAGCGACTATAGCGAGTAGATTATTCATTGTATGTTTGTTTATCATTAAAAATAGATCATTCATCTCACTCCAGGATATATACTTTTTAATGCCAGGGAAAAACATTCCCTCATCGGGTGAGCCATGACACTCAAAATGCACTATCGGAATTAAACCTTTTTTTATGACTCCTTTTTCCAGCTCCTTAAAGAAAGATATTAGCATGGGGATATTATGGATCTTAACAAACACAATGGGGATGGGGACTTTCAAGCTTGAGATCGATTTAAATAGTTTTGAAGCGGTATTGCTTTTAAGTGTTATATCATCTGGTCTATTGGTGTTAATTTTGATGTCACTCGAGGAGTCAAGATCTTCATCACCTAAAACATCGATGATATATATAATGTTGAATGCAAATTTTCTCGTCATATTTTATATCGCTATATCCGATAGAGTTAGCGTCCAAAATGCCAGGAGTTTCACACAAAAAACTTCAAACCTGGTTCCTGTCCTAAGGATATCAAAAAAAAGTCACTTTGTGATTATTCACTATCCACAGATAGATATTAATTTTTAATATATTGCATGTTAATATATTTATATGAAATGAATAAAAACAACAAGAAGGAGGATTTATTTGTTTTAAATTGATTTTATGCGAAATTTACTCTTCCCTACCCCGTTAGGCTCTAATATTTTATTGATTAATAAATATCTCTGATGAATCTTGAGCAGCACGTAGTCAATCACTTTTAGGTATCCTTGATTTAATGCGCGTGTTCGGTGGATTGATGACGTGAGGCGAATTCATCAATTTTATCTACACTTGGGTTAACGCGCTGACGGGAGTAAAAAAATGGCTGACTGGAACCCCTCTTTATATTTGCACTTCACCGCCGAACGGTCGCGACCAGCGGTAGAACTGCTTGCCAGAGTTCCTCTGGAAAACGTCCGGCAAATAGCCGATCTCGGCTGCGGCCCAGGCAACAGCACCGCCCTGCTACATCAACGCTGGCCAACGGTAAAAATTACTGGCATTGATTCGTCTCCGGCGATGATTGCTGAAGCGCGTGCAGTGTTGCCAGAATGTCAGTTTGTTGAAGCAGATATCCGCAATTGGCAACCGGATCACGCATTCGATCTGATTTTCGCCAACGCCTCGTTGCAATGGTTGCCTGATCATTACGAACTGTTTCCACATCTTGTGTCGTTACTCAATCCGCATGGCGTACTGGCGGTACAAATGCCGGACAACTGGCTGGAGCCGACACATGTATTAATGCGCGAAGTCGCCTGGGAGCAGCATTATCCGGATCGTGGACGCGAACCACTGGCAGGCGTTCATGCTTACTACGATATTCTGAGTGAAACCGCATGTGAGGTTGATATCTGGCGAACCACCTACTATCACCAGATGCCATCTCACCAGGCGATTATTGACTGGGTGACCGCCACCGGATTACGCCCGTGGTTGCAGGATCTGACTGAGAGTGAACAGCAGCATTTTCTTACGCGCTACCATCAGATGCTGGAAGAGCAGTATCCACTGCAGGAGGATGGTCAAATACTGCTGGCATTTCCGCGCTTGTTCATTGTTGCCCGGCGAACAGAGTAATTGTTACGTCAACTGGTAATGGCGGTCGGGAAGAATCTTCGGCGGGATCTCCGTTTCATCGTTCATCTGCAACAGGTCAATTTCAATAGCGTTGCAGATGGCATCCAGCGGTAAATCATTGTTTTCTGTACCGAACGGGTCTTCTAACTCTTCCGCCAGACAATCAAGCGAAATGAAGGTGTAGGAAATCAGTACTGAGATAAAAGGCGTCATGTAATGCAGATCCACGACCAGCGCGAACGGTAGCATGATGCAAAACAGGTAAACGGTACGATGCAAAATGAGTGTGTAAGCAAAAGGAATTGGTGTATATGCGATGCGCTCACATCCTGCCAGCACCGCAGAAATATCATTGAGCCGATCGTTCAGACTAATAAATAGAATGTCAGAAAGTTGCCCATTCCGGCGCTGAACAGCTAACCACTTCCCCATCATCAGCAAAATATGATTAGCTGGGGAGTTTGTAGCCTGCACCCGCTGAAGATCTTCTTCATTGAGGTAATGTGCCAGCACTTTTGCCTGTGGCAGTTTGCGTAATGTCATGCGTAAACAGTGAGCAAAGGCAATTTGTAGCCGGACAAACTCCTTTACGCTTGCTGAATCGGGCAACGTCGTTTTTACTTCACGCAATAATGACCGTGAGGCAATCATCAACTGTCCCCACAGTTTGCGCGCTTCAACATAACGAGCGTACCCCGCGTTATTACGAAACCCCAGAAAAATGGCGATAGCAACACCGAGAATGCTGAACGGCGCGAGGGTAAATTTGATGCCCAGATGCGTATACCAGGGCAGCATGAAAATAACCGCGATAGAAAAAAGAAAGTTGAGTAGCAAGCGCGAGGATATTTTGGATAATACTGAACCGTGCCAGACAAAAATACGGCGCAACCAGTGTTGTTGTGGGCGAACAATCATGATTATCTTCAAACATGGAAAAGTCGCCCTATTAAACGTGATTGCGATCACGTTCTCAAGTGTCAATTTACAAATTACCTACAAGACTACAACAATCACAGATGCGACATGTGGCACCTGGTTATGATAAGGGTATATAGGATGTTGTAACTAATAATGCATAATAACAAACCCGGCCGAAACCGGGTTCAGAGATTGCGCCGTTAATTGCCTGATGCGCTGCGCTTATCAGCGCCTCCAACTAGCTATGTGATTTCAGTTAGTTGGAAAAGTGCGGCAGGATGCAGCATAAATGCCTTATCCGGCTTACAAAATAATGCAATTATTAGCACAACGGACGTACAGCTTCGCGCATCCCTTTTTCCAGAATCGCATCCAGGTCATTGGCCACCTGCTCTACCAGACCAGGCACTTGCGTCAGATCCTGCTCCCAGTGGTCTTTTTCTGCCAACACAATAGCAACCAGCGCCTGGGTGTCGATGACACGATCACGATGCTGACTCCACAATTGCTGATAACACTCCAGCCAGTGAGCATCATCCTGCACCGGATAGGTTTCACCGTTACGCTCACCGCGATAGAATGCAATCAGTGCCGCTAACGCGAAAGTGAGACGAGCCGGGAGTTTACCATTCGCCTTCTGCCCTGCCAGCAACTGCGGCAGGATGCGGGTACGGAACTTGGTCATACCGTTGAGCGCAATGGACAGCAACTGATGCTTAATGTACGGGTTACGGAAACGCCCGGTGACTGCACTGGCGAAAGATTCCAGCTCATCTCGCGGCAGATCCAGTACCGGAATAATCTCTTCATAAATGGCTTTTTCAACGAATGCACAGATTTCTGCATCGTTCATCGCTTCGCCTACAGTATCCAACCCAGCCTGAAACGCCACCGGCACCAGCGCGGTGTGAGCACCATTAAGGATTGCTACTTTGCGCTCTTTATACGGTTTAATATCGTCAACAATCAGTACGTTGAGCGGATATTTATCCAGACGCAATTCAGACGCTAAGGATTTCGGTCCCTGAATCACAAACAGGTAAAAGTGTTCAGCGGTGTCGAGGAAACCATCGTGATAACCGAGTTCTTCTTCCAGTTTCGCTACTTCATCACGCGGATAACCGGTAACGATACGGTCCACCAGCGTAGAACAGAAGCTGTTAGCTTTATCCAGCCATTGAACAAACGCTTCCGGTAGCTGCCACTCTTGCGCATAACGCAGCACCAGTTCACGCAGCGCATCACCATTATAATCAATCAGTTCACACGGAATGATGATCCAACCTTTATCCAGCGCACCGTTGAAATGGCTAAAACGTTCGAACAGCAAACGCGTCAGTTTTGCCGGATAGCTTACCGCTGGCGCATCATCAAATTTGTCGCCCGCATGATAGCTGATGCCCGCTTCGGTGGTGTTAGAGAAGACGAAACGCATTTCCGGATTGTGCGCCAGCTTCAGGAATTCATCGTAGTCACCGTAGACGCTAATTTCACGGTTTACAGAACGAATCAAACGCGCATCGCTGACTGCTTCGCCCTTCTCATTCAGGCCACGAATAATGGTGGTGTACAAACCATCCTGAGTGCTAAGTGACGGCGGGAATGAAGTTTCAATCGGACGAACAACGACCACACCAGAATTCAGATCGGTGTGCTCATTCAGGAGATCAATTTGCCAGTCAACAAAGGCGCGCAGAAAGTTACCTTCACCAAACTGAATGATACGTTCTGGATACTGTGCACCGGGAAAATCGCGACGATTTAGTGTTTTCACAATGGGTTCCCTTTTGATTAGTCATACAACCTGCTTGAATTGGTATAACAGATTAGCAAACTTTAATACGCTGAACCCCTGTTTTGATCAACTCGTGGTGATTAATTAGCAGGTTTAAGAGAAAAATGTGGCGCAGATCATGGTTCTGACGGTATTTATTCAACCGCCAGAGTGGTAGAACACATTATTCTGAAACAGCGGAAAAATAATAAAGCTGTCAGACAACTTCCTCACCATAACGCATGGTGCTGGTGCGGTTACGCCCATCTTTTTTCGAGCGATAGAGACACGTATCAGCTTCAACCATCAATTTATTGAAGTCATCAGTTAGTGTACTGTATGAAGCACATCCACTACCGACACCGATGCTGACCGTAAGATAGAGCGTCTTTTGTTGCCAGGTAAAAGGTTGAAGTTCGACAGCTTTGCGGATTTTCTCCGCCATCAATAGACCATCGACGGGATTCACTGAAGGTACAGCAACGGCAAACTCTTCTCCCCCCATCCGCGCCACCAGCCCTTTATCGCCCACAATTTTCTGAATATGCTGAGCAAATACGCTTAAGACTTTATCGCCACATTCATGACCATAGTTGTCGTTAATGCTTTTGAAATAGTCGATATCAAGCAGCATGACGGTCAGATGTTGTGTCTGTTGCAGCGATGGACTTTTCAGCGCCTCATAAAGACCGGATCGTGAGTACACCTGTGTCAGAAAATCAAAGTCGGCACGCAGAGAAACTTGCTTCATCAGTGAATTAATCGCCGCCACGCTAAAAGAAACCATAATTGGGCAAATGGCCATCGTGGCAATGCCCAGACGAGCGGAAAACATTTGCGGAATCGAGAACGGCGAACCAACAGCGATATCAATCACCGAATTAGCCACCAGCACGATTTCTACCGCTCCGGTGATAAAGGTCAACAGACACGTAGCCTGTGGCGTATAGCGCACCGCACACCAGATTAATGCCGGCAGCGGAAATGCCAGACTCCCTGCACCGCCAATCGCCACTGAGGCAATGACCGACACGATCAGCGCAATGACAGGCATCATCTGCTCTGCTTTAAAACGCGGTAATACTCCCGGAATTGCCAGCGTCAGCATACAAGGAACAATCAACACGCCTGTTGAGAATTGTTCACTAAACCAGTCAGCAAGCAAAGGCCAGAAATCAAGACTATCAATACTGACCGAACCAATCGCGCCGACGATGGCACATAATAAAGCGGCAATCAGACAGTAATTAAATAACCGTAAGGCACTTACTGGTTCATATTTATTTTTCCCCAGACGCTTATCCCGTACCACCAACAGAGCAACGGTCACAATAAACATCATATTGGATAAATTAATAACCAGCGAGACCAGCCCCCATTCGGTGGTCATGGCATCATAAGCCAGCATTGCCACGTAACAGATAGCATAGTAATGCAGACGATTAAGCCAGACATAGCGGGCAAATACCCCTGCCATTACACCATTGAGCGGCCAGAAAAGAGAGAGTTCATGAACCAGGCGTAGCTCTGCACCAATAAAATAGAACAGCGTCGTTAGCGCAAAAATTGCAATGCTATTACGTAGCAGATGACCTTCCTGGAACAAACGGAAAGTGGATATGGGGTGTACATACATTAATTATCTGTCCATACAATTGCGGATGGCAATTATCTCAACGCAATAAGTAAATTCTCATAAAGGATAGCATGTTCGCTGACAGCGGCGACAAGGAAAGATATCAGTCAGATGATCTTTTGGCTTTTACCACCATTCTTATGGCTGATTCATCTGTATAACCAGCCAGTGGTAGATAACCGTCACGATATAACGTTGTTGTTCCTCACTTAACGAAACACCCTGCGGAATGTTATGCCACTTAGCCAGACAACCACGGCAACAGGTCGCGGTGGCGTGCTGAGCGATAAACACCGGATGCCCACGCATGGGGGTTTGCTTACCATCGTTCGCCGGTAATGCCGGAGCAAGACGCTTAGCGACAAAATCCGCCGCATGTTGTTCTATAACCGGCGCGCCCTTCTCCAGACAATACTGACGCTCTTTCACACCCAAACGAAAGCGGGAGCGAAATTTTGAACGGGATAAACGCGCGAAGAGTGGATCAAGTGACTGCATTAATAAACCGAGCGTCCTAATTGTTTCGTCAATTGTTCAAGTACTGCGATACCGGCAAGAGAGTTGCCCGCATCATCCAGTTCCGGGCTCCATACCGCGATAGCCATTTCATGCGGGACGATCGCAACAATACCGCCGCCAACGCCAGATTTCGCCGGAAGCCCCACTCGCCAGGCGAATTCACCCGCGTTCTGGTACATTCCGCTCGTTGCCATCAGCGCATTAATTTGCCGTGCCTGCATCGGCGTTACTACTGGCTCATCGATATGAAAAGCCTTCCCCTGATTCGCCAGAAAGACAAACGTCCGCGCCAGCTCAACACAACTCATTTTCAGTGCGCAGTAATGAAAGTAGTTTTGCAGAACGGTAGTTACATCATGATGGAAATTACCAAACGACTTCATCAGCCAGGCGATCGCCGCATTTCTCGCAGAATGTTCAAACTCGGAACGCGCCACCACCGTATCGTAGGCAATATCAGACACGCCGCTTAAGCCGCGCACCACTTCCAGCATACGCTGCCGCGGGGCGCTTAACCGCCCTTGCAGCATATCGCAGACGACCAACGCACCGGCATTAATAAACGGATTGCGTGGAATGCCCTGCTCCATTTCCAGTTGCACCAGGGAATTGAACGGCGATCCAGACGGATCTTTGCCGACGCGTTGCCAGATCTCCTCTTCGGAGTAATGACGCATAGCGACAACGAGACTGAGCACTTTGGAAATAGATTGAATGGAAAAACGTTCTTGCGCGTCTCCGGCCTGAAAAAGCTGCCCATCAACGGTACAAATGGCAATCCCCAGGCGGGAGCCATCGACGGTTGCCAGTGCCGGAATATAATCTGCGACTTTACCCTGACCAATTAGCGGCCGCACTTGCCGCAAGATGTTTTCTAAAATTACATTATCCATGGCGACAGCCACACTCTGCTCCTTGCTCGCAGGTCTGAAAAGACCTGCGAGTATAACAGAGCTAAATATGTGACGTCAGATCCGGTCTTTCCACACCGTCTGGATATTACAGAACTCATGTAAACCGAAATGGGAAAGCTCACGACCAAAACCACTCTTCTTCACACCACCAAAGGCGACTCGCGCATCGCTGGCGCAAAAACCATTGATAAACACGCCACCGCATTCCAGACGTGCTGCCATCTGTCTGGCTCGTGTTTCGTCAGCGGTAAAGATCGTCGCAGAAAGACCGAACTCGCTGTCATTAGCCAGTTTCAGCGCATGTTCCGCATTTTTTGCTATGGTGATTGCGGCAACGGGGCCAAAAAGCTCTTCACGAAACGCCGTCATTTCGGGGGTGACATTAGCCAGAACCGTTGGCGGATAGTAGTTACCTTCCCCTGCCATCTTTTCTCCGCCCAGTAACAAACGCGCCCCCTGCGCCAGTGTTTTTTCCACCTGATGATGTAGCTCATCACGCAAATCAAAACGTGCCATCGGGCCGAGATCGTTCTCTTCGTCACGTGGATCGCCCATTTTTAACGCCGCTGCAGCCGCTACGAAACGTTCGGTAAATGCCGAAGCAATTCCCTCTTCGATGATAAAGCGTTTTGCCGCCGCACATACCTGCCCGGTATTCTGATAACGTCCGATAACCGCAGCTTTCACGGCCAGTTCCAGATCGGCATCGTTAAGCACAATAAACGGATCCGAACCACCCAGTTCCAGTACGCATTTTTTTAGCGCTGCGCCGGCCTGTGCGCCAATAGCCGCTCCCGCACGGACACTGCCGGTCACCGTGACCGCTGCAATACGCGGGTCTTTAATCATCCGGCTGACACCATCGTTGTCAGCATTCAGCCAACCATATACGCCTTGTGGGATACCGGCATCTTGAAATACCTGGGCAATTAACTGTGCACAACCTGACACATTCGGCGCATGTTTAAGTAAGTAACTGTTACCCGCAAGAATGATAGGAACAGCACCGCGCATGACCTGCCATAACGGGAAGTTCCACGGCATAACCGCAAGGATTGTCCCCATTGGGCGATATTCAATGACCGCTTGCTGGTTCTCAACCAGTGTAGGTTCAGCTTTCAGCATTGCCGGGCCATGCTCTGCATACCAGTCGCACAAATTCGCTGATTTCACCACTTCGGCACGCGCCTGTTTGATGGGCTTACCCATTTCACGGGTGATCATTTGCGCCATCTCTTCGCTACGCGTACGCAGAGCCTTAGCGATATCACGCAGTTTCTTCGCCCGGTAATCTATGCTCGTCTCGCGCCAGTCGCGATAGCCTGTCGCCGCAAGCTGAAGAGCGTTTTCAATATCGTCAGCACCAGCCCACGGCAGTGAAGAAAGTTGTTCACCATTGGCTGGATTTATCGAAATGGCATGGGTCGCCGGAGTGATGGTCATTGGGGTATCTCCTTCATGAGTCAGGGTAAAAAGATACGCAGATTTACTCTTACTTTAAAATGAATAATATTAAGCCACTTATTCACGAATTGAGAATACTATGGATCTAACCCAACTGGAGATGTTTAACGCCGTTGCTGAGGCAGGCAGCATTACCCAGGCTGCGGCAAAAGTGCATCGTGTACCTTCTAATCTCACGACCCGTATACGCCAACTGGAAACAGAACTCGGCGTTGAACTGTTTATTCGCGAGAATCAGCGGTTACGGCTTTCTCCCGCCGGGCATAATTTTTTACGCTATAGCCAACAAATTCTCGCGCTGGTGGATGAGGCGCGGAACGTTGTAGCTGGCGATGAGCCGCAAGGTCTGTTTTCTCTCGGGTCGCTGGAAAGCACCGCCGCTGTGCGTATTCCGGCAACGCTGGCTGAATTTAACCGTCGCTACCCTAAAATTCAGTTTTCACTCTCTACCGGCCCATCCGGCACCATGCTGGACGGTGTACTGGAGGGGAAACTGAATGCGGCATTTATCGATGGGCCAATCAGCCATACTGCCATCGACGGGATACCGGTTTACCGCGAGGAGTTGATGATCGTCACGCCACAAGGGCATATGCCAGTAACCCACGCCAGTCAGGTTAATGGCTGTAACATTTATGCCTTCCGTGCCAATTGCTCGTATCGCCGCCATTTTGAGCGCTGGTTTCATGCTGACGGCGCAGCGCCGGGGACTATTCATGAGATGGAGTCATATCACGGCATGCTGGCTTGTGTTATCGCGGGTGCAGGCATTGCGCTTATCCCTCGCTCTATGCTGGAAAGTATGCCAGGGCATCATCAGGTTGAAGCCTGGCCGTTAGGTGAGCAATGGCGTTGGTTAACAACCTGGCTGGTCTGGCGTCGCGGTGCGAAAACACGTCCGCTTGAGGCATTTATTGAGCTGCTGGATGTGCCAGACTAAGCATGATGAAAAAATTTTCTGCTCTGTATGTTGTACCTGCCACTCACGCAGTAGTTGGCACAACATGAAGCGGCAAAACGCGACACAGGTCACAAAGTCATTGTATTCAGATCATTAACCGTTTTAAGATCATTTCATTACCTTTTCGCAACTCACCCGATAATCTGTTATGACAACGAATATTGTTTCCCGCAAAGTGGCGTGGCTACGGGTAGTTACGCTGGCAGTCGCCGCCTTTATCTTCAATACCACTGAATTTGTTCCTGTTGGTCTGCTTTCTGACATTGCGCAAAGCTTCCATATGCAAACCGCACAAGTCGGTATCATGTTGACCATTTATGCGTGGGTAGTGGCGCTAATGTCACTGCCTTTTATGCTAATGACCAGTCAGGTCGAACGCCGCAAGTTGCTGATCTGCCTGTTTGTGGTGTTTATCGCCAGCCACATCCTGTCGTTTTTATCGTGGAGTTTTACCGTTCTGGTGATCAGCCGTATTGGCGTAGCTTTCGCTCATGCTATTTTCTGGTCGATTACGGCGTCACTGGCGATCCGTATGGCACCCGCCGGAAAGCGAGCGCAGGCATTGAGTTTAATTGCCACCGGCACAGCACTGGCAATGGTATTAGGTTTACCTATCGGGCGCATTGTGGGGCAATATTTCGGCTGGCGAACGACATTCCTCGCGATCGGTATCGGGGCGCTTCTTACCCTTCTGTGCCTCATCAAGCTACTGCCATTACTGCCCAGCGAACATTCCGGCTCATTAAAAAGCCTTCCGCAACTGTTCCGCCGCCCGGCATTGATAAGCATTTATTTGCTGACTGTGGTGGTCGTTACCGCCCATTACACGGCATACAGCTATATCGAACCTTTTGTGCAAAACGTTGCGGGATTCAGCGCCAACTTTGCCACGGCATTGCTGTTGATGCTCGGTGGCGCGGGCATTATTGGTAGCCTGATTTTCGGTAAGCTTGGTAACCAGTATGCATCTATTCTGGTCAGTGCTGCGATTGCGCTGTTGCTGGTGTGCCTGGCGTTACTGTTACCTTCGGCAAGTAGCGAGATACACCTCGGCGTACTGAGCATTTTCTGGGGGATCGCGATGATGATCATCGGGCTTGGGATGCAGGTTAAAGTGCTGGCGCTGGCACCGGATGCCACCGACGTTGCGATGGCGCTATTCTCCGGGATATTTAATATTGGCATTGGTGCCGGGGCGCTGGTGGGTAATCAGGTCAGTCTGCACTGGTCAATGTCGATGATTGGTTATGTGGGCGCAGTTCCGGCACTTGCCGCATTGATATGGTCGATCATAATATTCCGCCGCTGGCCTGTGGCACTCGAAGAACAGACACGATAATTGGAAGGCCCGAACGCGGTGCCGGATTCGGCGGGAACGCCTTATCCGGCCTACAAAACCACGCAAATTCAATACATTGCAGAGATCAGGCCTGATAAGCGTAGCGCATCAGGCAATTTTGCTTTTGTTATCAGTCTCAAAGGCCCATTCGGGCCTTTTTTAATGGTAAGTTTTAATAATTTCCAGGATGCCGTTAATAATAAACTGCACACCCATACAAACCAGTAAGAACCCCATCAGGCGGGAGATCGCTTCAATTCCTCCCTTGCCCACCAGCCGCATAATGGCACCAGAGCTACGCAGACTTCCCCATAAAATGACCGCCACCAGGAAAAAGATCAGCGGCGGCGCAACCATCAGTACCCAGTCCGCGAAAGTTGAGCTCTGACGCACAGTGGACGCCGAGCTAATGATCATCGCAATGGTTCCCGGCCCGGCGGTACTTGGCATTGCCAGCGGCACAAAAGCAATATTGGTGCTGGGTTCATCTTCCAGTTCTTCCGATTTACTTTTTGCCTCCGGAGAGTCCGTTGCCTTTTGCTGTGGAAAGAGCATACGAAAACCGATAAACGCAACGATTAGTCCGCCTGCAATCCGCAGACCGGGAATCGAAATGCCGAAGGTATCCATCACCAGTTGCCCGGCGTAATACGCCACCATCATGATGGCAAATACATACACTGAGGCCATCAACGACTGGCGATTACGTTCGGCACTGTTCATGTTGCCCGCCAGACCGAGAAACAACGCTACGGTAGTAAGCGGGTTAGCTAACGGCAGTAACACCACCAGCCCCAGACCAATCGCTTTAAACAAATCTAACATTGGTGATTGTTATCCTGTGTCTCTTAGTTATCAGCGAAAAGTATAAAGGGTAAACAAGGAGAAAGTTTCACTCTTTAACTTTCCTTGCATTGCGCTGACCAAAACTTGAACCGATTTAGCAAAACGTGGCATCTGCCAACCCATTCATTTGACTTATACTTGCCTGGGCAATATTATCCCCCGCAACTAATTACTTGCCAGGGCAACTAATGTGAAAAGTACCAGCGACCTGTTCAATGAAATCATCCCATTGGGTCGCTTAATCTATATGGTTAATCAGAAGAAAGACCGTCTGCTTAACGATTATCTGTCACCGCTGGATATCACTGCGGCACAGTTTAAGGTGCTCTGCTCTATCCGCTGCGCAGCGTGCATTACACCGGTCGAGCTGAAAAAAGTGTTGTCGGTCGACCTGGGAGCACTGACCCGTATGCTGGATCGCCTGGTCTGTAAAGGTTGGGTGGAACGGTTGCCTAACCCGAATGACAAGCGCGGCGTGCTGGTAAAGCTCACCGCCAGCGGCGCGGCAATATGTGAACAATGCCATCAATTAGTTGGCCAGGACCTGCATCAAGAATTAACAAAAAACCTGACGGCGGACGAAGTGGCAACGCTTGAGCATTTGCTTAAGAAAGTCCTGCCGTAAACAAAAAAAGAGGTATGACGATGTCCAGACGCAATACTGACGCTATTACTATTCATAGCATTTTGGACTGGATCGAGGACAACCTGGAATCACCACTGTCACTGGAAAAAGTGTCAGAGCGTTCAGGTTACTCCAAATGGCACCTGCAACGGATGTTTAAAAAAGAAACTGGCCATTCATTAGGTCAATACATCCGCAGCCGTAAAATGACGGAAATCGCGCAAAAGCTGAAAGAAAGTAACGAGCCAATACTCTATCTGGCAGAACGTTATGGTTTCGAGTCCCAGCAAACCCTGACCCGCACCTTCAAAAACTATTTTGATGTTCCGCCGCATAAATATCGGATGGCGAATATACAGGGCGAATCGCGCTTTTTACATCCATTGAATCATTACAATAGTTAGTTAAAACGTGACAACGTCACTTGAGGCAATCATGAAACCACTTTTATCCGCAATAGCAACCGCGCTTATTCTCTTTTCCGCGCAGGGATTTGCGGAACAAACTACGCAGCCGGTCGTTACTCCCTGCGGCGATGAAGTGATTGTTCCTCCATCGCAGGAACAACCCCCTTTCGATTTAAATCACATGGGGACAGGCAGTGATAAGTCGGATGCGCTGGGCGTGCCTTATTATAATCAACACACCATGTAATTAATTCTGGCCCCGGGATATCGGGGCTTATTAGCCTCTCACCTTCACCGCTTTACGCCAGCGCAAACCAAACACATTGATATACAGCCCACCCATTATCAGCACCGCACCGAAAAATTGCAGACCCGTTAATCGTTCATCCAGCAATAATGCCGCACTTGCCAGACCAACTACCGGCACCAGTAACGATAACGGTGCAACACGCCAGGTTTCATAGCGACCCAGCAGCGTCCCCCAGATCCCATAACCGACAATTGTCGCCACAAACGCCAGATACATCAGAGATAAAATGGTGATCATGTCGATAGTGACCAGGCTGTGAATCATGGTTGCAGAACCATCGAGAATGAGTGAAGCGACAAAGAACGGAATAATGGGAATTAATGCACTCCATATCACCAGCGACATCACCGCCGGACGCGATGAATGCGACATGATCTTTTTATTGAAGATGTTGCCACACGCCCAGCTAAATGCTGCCGCCAGGGTCAACATAAAGCCGAGCATCGCTACATGCTGACCGTTCAGGCTATCTTCGATTAACACCAGTACACCAAAAATCGCTAAGGCGATCCCCGCCAGTTGTTTGCCATGCAGTCGCTCACCGAAAGTAAACGCGCCAAGCACGATAGTAAAAAACGCCTGAGCCTGTAATACCAGCGAGGCCAGTCCAGCCGGCATACCGAAGTTAATGGCGCAGAAGAGAAAGGCAAACTGCGCAAAACTGATGGTTAAACCATACCCCAGCAGTAAATTCAGCGGTACTTTCGGCCGTGCGACAAAAAAGATAGCCGGGAAAGCGACCAGCATAAAGCGCATACCGGCCAGCATCAGCGGTGGCATGTTGTGAAGTCCCACTTTGATGACCACAAAATTAAGCCCCCACACCACCACAACCAGTAGCGCCAATAACCCATCTTTTCGCGACATTCTACCGCCTCTGAATTTTCATCTTTTGTAAGCAATCAACTTAGCTGAATTTACTTTTCTTTAACAGTTGATTCGTTAGCCATCGTTTCCGACGGCATTAATGGCAAATAAGTCGCTATACTTCGGATTTTTGCCATGCTATTTCTTTACATCTCGAAAACAAAACATAACAAAACGCACCGCCGGACAGCCAAATGAACTTATCCCTGAGACGCTCTACCTGCGCCCTTCTCGCCTCATCGTTGTTATTAACCATCGGACGGGGCGCCACGCTACCGTTTATGACCATTTATTTGAGTCGCCAGTACGGTCTGGGAGTCGATCTGATCGGTTATGCGATGACAATTGCACTAACCATCGGCGTGGTTTTTAGCCTTGGATTTGGCATTCTGGCGGATAAGTTCGACAAGAAACGTTATATGTTACTGGCAATTACCGCCTTCGCCAGCGGTTTTATCGCCATTCCCCTGGTGGACAGCGTAACGCTGGTGGTGCTGTTCTTTGCTCTCATCAACTGCGCCTATTCCGTTTTTGCTACCGTGTTGAAAGCCTGGTTTGCCGATAATCTTTCATCCACCAGCAAAACGAAGATCTTCTCGATCAACTACACCATGCTCAACATTGGCTGGACCATTGGCCCACCGCTCGGCACGCTATTGGTGATGCAAAGCATCAATCTGCCCTTTTGGCTGGCCGCCATCTGTTCCGCGTTCCCCATGCTTTTCATTCAAATTTGGGTAAAGCGCAGCGAGAAAATCATCGCCACAGAGGCGGGTAGCGTCTGGTCGCCAAAAGTTTTGTTACAGGATAAAGCTCTGCTGTGGTTCACCTGCTCTGCTTTTCTTGCTTCTTTCGTGAGCGGTGCTTTTGCCTCGTGCATTTCACAATATGTGATGGTGATTGCTGATGGCGATTTTGCCGAAAAGGTGGTCGCGGTTGTTCTTCCGGTTAATGCTGCGATGGTGGTTACGTTGCAATATTCCGTGGGTCGTCGCATTAATCCGACCAACATTCGCGCATTAATGACGGTGGGCACCCTCTGTTTTGTCGTCGGTCTGATCGGGTTTATCTTTTCCGGCAACAGCCTGCTACTTTGGGGAATTTCAGCCGCGGTATTTACCCTCGGTGAGATCATTTATGCCCCTGGTGAGTACATGTTGATTGACCATATTGCGCCGCCGGGGATGAAAGCCAGTTATTTTTCCGCCCAGTCATTAGGCTGGCTTGGCGCAGCGATAAATCCACTGGTGAGTGGTATCGTGCTCACTACCATGCCGCCTTCCTCGCTGTTTGTCATCTTAGCGTTGGTGATCATTGCGGCGTGGATGCTGATGTTAAAAGGTATTCGCACCAGAACGTGGGGGCAGCCGGTGCTTTGTTGACGGACGAGCCGTGCCAGTGTGGTACGGCGCTGCGGATTATTTTCCTGCGACAACGGCGATTAATACGCGTACAGGATTATCTGCAAAATTCGGCTTTTAACATCGATAAAATTGCCGAGCTGACGGGGTTTAGTCATTCAGCGTTACTGCGTCATCATTTTCACCAGCTTTTTTTATTATCCCCTTCACAATATCGGAAAAACAACCGACCACCATCACATTAACCACCTAATTCAGCCTTCGTTTAGGTTACCTCTGCTAATATCTTCCTCATTGAGATGAAAATTAAGGTAAGCGAGGAAATACACCACACCATAAACGGAGGCAAATAATGCTGGGTAATATGAATGTTTTTATCGCCGTACTGGGAATAATTTTATTTTCTGGTTTTCTGGCCGCGTATTTCAGCCACAAATGGGATGACTAATGAACGGAGATAATCCCTCACCTAACCGGCCCCTTGTTACAGTTGTGTACAAGGGGCCTGATTTTTCTGACGGCGAAAAAAAACCGCCAGTAAACCGGCGGTGAATGCTTGCATGGATTGATTTGTGTTTTGCTTTTACGCTAACAGGCATTTTCCTGCACTGGTAGCGGATCGCTGACACAGTAGCATCACGTTTCTCAATGAATGTTAAACGATGTTTAAACTCGAGTAATCACGCTCTGTTCATCAATAAACATGCAGCGGTTTCTTCCGGTCTGCTTACCTTCATACATTGCTCTGTCTGCTCTTCCGATTACCGCATCCAGCGACTCTTCAGGAAATGCCCGGCTGACTCCAGCGGTCACGGTTATGTTGATATGCCCGTCAGAATGTGCAATTGCGTGGTTATCGACTAACTGGCAAATACGAACTCCGGCACGGCATGCCTCTTCATCATTAGCAGCTTTGACGATGATGATAAATTCTTCGCCGCCATAGCGATAAACCGTTTCGTAATCACGCGTCCAGGTAGCTAAGTAAGTTGCCAGCGTGCGTAATACCACATCACCTATTAAATGCCCGTAGGTATCATTAACCAATTTAAATCGGTCTATATCCAGCAATATTAAATAGAGATTCAACGGCTCAGCATTGCGTAATTGATGATCAAAGGACTCATCAAGAACCCGACGACCGGGTAAGCCAGTCAGAACATCCATATTGCTACGAATAGTTAAAAGGTAAATTTTGTAATCGGTTAATGCCGCGGTAAAAGAAAGTAACCCGTCCTGAAATGCGTCAAAATGCGCTTCCTGCCAGCGATTTTCGACAATAGCCAGCATTAACTCCCGTCCGCAGATATGCATATGCTGATGCGCAGAATCCATTAGCCGAACGTAAGGTAATTCATCGTTATCGAGTGGCCCCAGATGATCAATCCACTGACCAAACTGGCACAGCCCATAAGAATGGTTATCTGTAATTTCTGGCTTACTGGCATCTTTCGCTACCACGCTGTGAAACATACTCACCAGCCACTGGTAATGGGCATCAATAGCCTTATTGAGATCTAACAAGATGGCATCGATTTCCGTTGTCTTCTTGATCATTGCCACTCCTTTTTCACAGTTCCTTGTGCGTTCTATTGTAACGGGAGAAAAGAAAACTTATGTCAACAATTCCATAGAAAAATATTTACTAATGGATAAAAACATAACCGCGTGATTTAAAACAAAATACGCAGAAAAAAATAATTAATTCTGGCAAAACAGGTTCAATTTAAGCCAGAAGATATAATACTGATTATGCCGAAGGGGGGAAAACAATGGCCAGATGGATTAGAGCATCTGGCAGTATTATAATTCTACAAATGTACGGAGATACCGAATAACAATTCCAGACATAGCAGTGGGAAACTAAAAACAGAAATGAATAACATAGTATATATTGCCCCAGGCAAGAATCAGTCCGGGGCAATATGGGAGAGTTAAACATCCAGCCCGCGATGTTGCAACATTGGTGCAATCTGTGGTGCCTTACCGCGCCATTGACGATACAGACGTTCTAAATCTTCGCTGTTGCCTTTGGAGAGGATTGCCTCGCGAAAATATTGCCCATTTTCACGCGTTAATCCGCCCTGCTCAACAAACCACTGATAACCATCGTCTGCCAGCATTTGCGTCCACAGATACGCGTAGTAACCCGCCGCATATCCGCCGCTAAAAATGTGGGCGAAATAACTGCTGCGATAACGTGGCGGTACAGCAGGAAGATCCATATTTTCCGCCACCAGCGCCCGCTGTTCGAAATCGTCCACATCCTGCATCGCCTCATTCTCTTGCAAACAGTGCCAACGCATATCGAGAAGCGCAGCACTAAGCAGTTCGCTCATCTCATAGCCTTTATTGAACAGGCTGGCATTGCGCATTTTCTGTTGCAGAGTTTCCGGCATGGCTTCTCTGGTTTGATAATGTCGGGCATAGCGGGCGAACACCTGCGGATGCGTTGCCCAGTGTTCGTTGATTTGCGACGGAAATTCAACAAAATCACGCGGCGTATTGGTGCCGGAAAGCGTGGCATAACGCTGGCAGGCAAACAGACCATGCAATGTATGTCCAAACTCATGGAATAAGGTAATAACGTCATCCCACAGCAACAAGGCAGGCTCACCAGCAGCGGGTTTTTGATAATTGCAAACGTTATAAATTACCGGGCGCGTTTCATTGAGCGTAGATTGCTCGACAAAATTACCCATCCACGCGCCGCCACTTTTTGAATCACGGGCGAAGAAGTCACCGTAAAATAGCGCCAGTCCAACACCGTTATGATCAAAGATTTCCCAGACCCGCACATCCGGGTGATATACCGGTATATCAAACCGTTCGACAAACTTAATGCCGAAAAGCTGATTGGCGGTCCAGAATACCCCTTCATTCAGTACCGTGTTTAATTCAAAATAAGGTTTGAGTTGCGCCTCATCAAGATCGAATTTCTCACGACGTACCTGTTCGGCGTAAAACGCCCAGTCCCACGGCTGTGCGCTAAAACCGTCTTGCTGTTTTCCGATAACCGCCTGAATAGACGCTAATTCATCGCTCGCACGCTGACGCGCCGCCGGAACAATTTCCCGCATAAAGTTGAGTGCCGCTTCTGGCGTTTTTGCCATCTGGTCGGCTATTTTCCATGCGGCATAATGAGGGAAGCCAAGTAATGTTGCCTGTTGCGCGCGGATCTCCACCAGCCGTTGAATGATAGCGCGGGTATCGTTGGCATCATTTTTTTCCGCACGCGTCCAGGCTGCAGTGAACAGTTTTTCACGTGTGGAACGATCGCGGAGTTCCGCAAGCGCCGGTTGTTGCGTAGTATTCAGCAGCGGGATAAGCCATTTGTTATCCAGACCTTTCTCGCGAGCCGCCCCGGCCGCCAGGGCAATCTCTTGCTCACTCATGCCTGCCAGTTGCTGAATATCGTCAACCACCACTCCACCGGATTTGTTCGCAGCTAATAAGCGCTGGTTAAACTGACTGGTCAGCGTCGCGGCTTCGGTGTTCAGCACTTTTAATTTTGCTTTATCCGCATCTTCAAGTTGGGCTCCGGCAAGGACAAAACGCTGATGAATAACGTCAACCAGTCTAATGGATTCACTATCAAGCCCCAGGGATCCGCGGCGCTGCCAGACTGCATCCACCCGCGCGAATAATTCGCCGTTCAGATAGATATCATTAGCCAGTTCCGCCAGTTCGGCGGAAAACTGTTCATCAAGACGCTGTAACTCATCGTTGGTATGCGCCGCTGTCATGGCAAAAAAGACGCTGGTGACGCGGGTAAGCAATTCACCGCTCTGTTCCAGCGCCAAAATCGTGTTAGTGAAATCAGGTGTCTGCGGGTTGATCGTGATAGCGGTAATCTCAGCCCGCTTTTGCCGCATCCCCTCGTCGAAAGCCGGACGATAGTGATGATCTGCAATTTGATCAAAACGGGGAGCCAGATACGGCAGTGTGCTTTGCACAAGGAAAGGGTTCATTGTTGTCATTTTCTTCTCCTGAACGCGAGGTGTCCCATAGCGTAGGCTGACTGGTAACGGAGTGCAAACCAGTATTACCTGCTCTTAAGCATCACGTGCTATGTTAAGGGACACACAAAAGCGTTGAGGAACAGTGAGATGATCGTTTTAGTAACTGGAGCAACGGCAGGTTTTGGTGAATGCATTACTCGTCGTTTTATTCAACAAGGCCATAAAGTTATCGCTACGGGTCGACGCCAGGAGCGGTTGCAGGAGTTAAAAGACGAGCTGGGCGATAACCTTTATATCGCCCAGCTCGATGTTCGTAATCGCGCCGCTATTGAAGAGATGATGGAATCGCTTCCTGCCGATTGGCGTGACATTGATATTCTGGTGAATAACGCCGGGCTGGCGCTGGGTATGGAACCTGCACATAAAGCCAGTGTCGAAGACTGGGAAACAATGATTGATACCAACAATAAAGGCCTGGTGTATATGACGCGTGCCGTGCTGCCTGGCATGGTTGAGCGTAATCGTGGTCATATTATTAACATTGGTTCAACGGCAGGTAGCTGGCCATATGCTGGTGGCAACGTTTATGGCGCAACAAAAGCATTCGTTCGTCAATTCAGCCTGAATCTGCGTACTGACCTGCATGGCACTGCGGTTCGTGTCACTGACATCGAGCCAGGTCTGGTCGGCGGTACTGAATTTTCCAATGTCCGCTTTAAAGGCGATGACGGTAAAGCGGAAAAAACCTATCAAAACACCGTTGCGCTGACGCCAGAAGATGTCTGTGAAGCCGTCTGGTGGGTGGCGACTCTCCCGGCTCACGTTAACATCAATACTCTGGAAATGATGCCAGTTACCCAGAGCTATGCCGGACTGAATATCCATCGCCATTAATTTTTATACCCGGCCTAACCGCCGGGTTATTGTTTGTCACAAAAAAGTGGTAGACTTGCTCAGTTAACCCACTCAAAAGCAAGAACGAATGACCGTCGAAACACAACTCAATCCCACGCAACCAGTCAATCAACAGATTTATCGTATTCTCCGTCGCGACATTGTGCATTGTCTGATTGCACCGGGTACGCCGTTATCGGAAAAAGAAGTTTCTGTTCGTTTCAATGTGTCGCGCCAGCCAGTTCGTGAAGCCTTCATTAAGCTGGCGGAAAATGGCCTGATTCAAATTCGCCCGCAACGTGGCAGCTACGTCAATAAAATCTCCATGACTCAGGTACGCAACGGTAGTTTTATCCGCCAGGCCATTGAGTGCGCCGTAGTCCGCAGAGCGGCGACCATGATTACCGATAGCCAGTGCTACCTGCTTGAGCAAAATCTCCACCAGCAACGTATAGCCATTGAACGCAAACAACTGGATGATTTTTTTGAACTTGATGATAACTTCCACCAAATCCTGACGCAGATTGCCGACTGTCAGCTCGCGTGGGACACCATTGAAAACCTGAAAGCGACCATTGACCGGGTACGCTATATGAGTTTTGACCACGTCTCGCCACCAGATATGTTGTTGCGCCAACACATGGATATTTTTACTGCGCTACAAAAGCATGATGTCACTGCGGTAGAAAAAGCAATGACACTGCATTTGCAGGAAATAAGTGAATCCGTGCAGCAAATCCGCCAGGAAAACAGCGACTGGTTTAGCGAAGAGTAATTCATGTCCTCTCATCCCACCCGGGATGAGACTCCATTCCCTTCTTCTGGTTCATGCAAGCATCAAAAAAGATGTGAACTTGATCATAAACAAAAAAATATTCACTCGACAGGAGTATTTATATTGCGCCCGTTACGTGGGCTTCGACTGTAAATCAGAAAGGAGAAAACACCTATGACGACCTACGATCGTAACCGTAACGCAATCACCACTGGCAGCCGTGTTATGGTTAGCGGCACCGGTCACACTGGCAAGATCCTGTCGATTGATACTGAAGGTCTGACCGCAGAGCAAATCCGCCGCGGAAAAACCGTGGTTGTTGAAGGTTGTGATGAAAAACTCGCGCCTCTGGACCTGATTCGTCTCGGCATGAACTAAGCGTGTGAATGCCGCCGATGGCGGCATTGCTGTTTTTACGCCACGGTATATTTTGCCACGGTTGCTTTCGCGCCTTCAGTCATAAAGACAAATACGCCTCTGTTACTTTATCTGTGAATAAAGCATTGTTCGGCAAATCGTTACCAAAGATCGCCTCAATCGCTATCAATGCCCGCACGCGTTCTTTCCCTTCCTCACTATTTTGTACGGTCTGCTGGATCACAGACAATAACGGGTCGCTGATCTCAATTGGATTACCCAGCTCATCTACACCGCCGACATAACGCATCCAACCCGCGACACCAAGCGCCAGGAGATTAAATGAACTGCCATGCGCCAAATGCCAGCGCACAGAATCCAGCATACGTTGCGGCAGTTTCTGACTACCATCCATCGCAATCTGCCAGGTCCGATGGCGTAAAGCAGGGTTACTGTAGCGCTCAATCAATCGGTTAGCATAATCTTGCAGAGCCACCCCCTGCACTTTCAGCGTCGGTGCCTGTTCCTGCAACATTAATGTAAGCGCTGCACGGCGATAATTATCATCTTCCATACAATCATTAATATGCTGATAACCCGCCAGATATCCCAGATAAGCCAGGAAGGAATGGCTGCCGTTGAGCATGCGCAGTTTCATCTCTTCATATGGCAGTACATCACTAACCAGTTCGGCTCCCGCTTTTTCCCATTCCGGGCGTCCGGCAACAAAGTTATCTTCAATCACCCACTGGCGGAAAGGTTCACAGGCAACACCTGCCGGATCACGCACACCGGCGAGTTGTTCGATTTTATCCAGTGTTTCTGCCGTGACCGCGGGTACAATGCGATCCACCATTGTCGATGGGAAAGTCACGTTTTCTACAATCCATTGCGCCAGTTTTTCGTCGACAGCACGCGCATAAGAAGTGACAACGTCACGCATAACATGACCATTCTCAGGCATGTTATCGCATGACATCACCGTAAATGCCTGTAACCCTGCCGCTTTACGTCGTGCCAACGCCTCGACGATAACCCCTGGTGCCGTTTTGGGCTGGTGAGGATTGTTCAGATCAGCGACGATCATTGGGTGATCCAACATTAACTGGCCGCTCGCCGGTGAGTGGAAATAACCTTTCTCCGTAATTGTCAGGGAGACAATAGCAATTTGCGGTTCACACATGGCAGCCAGTACCGCTTCCAAACCGTCGATTTGCACATGCAGCGCTTTTTTCACTACGCCAATGACACGAGCAGTCCAGGCATCTGCGGACATCTCCGCAACGGTATAGAGATTATCTTGCTGTTTTAGATCGACGATTTGCTGTTCCCCGCCGATTAAGTTGACCTCATAATATCCCCAGTCACTGCAATGTTCAGCGGCAAGAATATCGGCATACACGCCTTGATGCGCGCGATGAAATGCGCCAAAACCTAAATGAACAATTCGAGGTATCAAATTATTACGCTCATAGACAGGAAGCGTAGCCTTCGCTGATAACAAATTATTTCCCATGACAATTCCTTTAATTTAAATTTGGCAAGATGAGATGAATGGCTTGTTATATGAATAAAAAATCCCTTCTCCGTAAAAGAAGGGATTCAGGATTTACAGACTTCTTGAAGGTTGCGCAGATCTTACAATACGTGGTTGATCTTCCGCGGCATCTTCCAACGCACTCAGATCGCGGTCTTTAACTTCTGGCATTTTCAGCGCGGAAATTAATCCGATAACAGAATAAGCCATAATCATTATTGCAATCGGATACCAAGATTCGGTCATGGTGCAGAAAATACCTGCCAGAATAGGACCAAAACCTGAAGCAACAAGACCACCTATTTCTTTGGATATTGCCATTCGGGTAAAGCGACTTTTACAGCCGAACATTTCTGCCATAGTAATGTTTTCCAGGGCAAATAATCCCAACACCGCACAGTTGTGAATTACAATCAACGCAACCATGATGGTACTTGGAGCATAGCTTTTATCTACGATAATAGAAAGCATTGGCCACGCCAGTACAATGGCTGAAGTATTCATAATGATATAGGGAATACGACGGCCAATTTTATCGGATAACCAACCGAGGAAAGGTATCGTCATAAAACCAATAATGGAACTGATCATTAATGCATCTGTTGGAATTGCTTTATTGAACAGCAGAGTCTGCACTAAATATCCGGCAAGGAAGGTTTGAATCAAACCTGAGTTTCCTGCCTGTCCAAAACGCAGACCCGTTGCCAGCCAAAAAGACTTACTCTGGAACATACTGCCAGAAGGAACAGCTTTTGGCGCAGGCTGCTTACTGTCATTAACTTTCTCAAAAACCGGGCTTTCTTTCAGGTTCATGCGCAACCAGATAGCAAAGACCATCACCACAACACTAGCGAGAAACGGAATACGCCATCCCCATGCCAGCAACTCTTCTTTGCTGAGAATAAAGAACATAAAGGCCCAGATTGCCGTTGCACTCAAAGTACCGCAGTTCGTTCCCATCGCGACGAATGAGGAGATAATGCCGCGTTTGCCTTTCGGCGCATATTCCGCCAGCATCGTACCAGCTCCGGAAATCTCAGCACCAGCCCCCAACCCCTGAATAATACGTAGAGTCACCAGCAAGATTGGCGCAAAAACACCAATCTGTGCATAAGTCGGCAACACACCAATTAGGGTAGTACAGATCCCCATCATAGTGATGGTAATAAAGAGAACTTTTTTACGCCCTATTCTGTCGCCCATTTTGCCAAAAATAAATGCCCCAACAATGCGTGCTACATAACCAGCACCGTAGGTTCCCATTGCCAGAATTAACGCCATTGCGGCTGATGATTCCGGAAAAAATATTTCATGAAATACTAACGCTGCACCGAGCGAGTACAACTGAAAATCCATAATTCACAGGTGTTTTTTCCCATCCTGTGGTTTCCTTGGCGTTTTCTAGGTTTTTTCAGATAGTTGCATTTTTTAAAAAGCATCCTAAGTTCGATCTCAGTGTCTATCTGGGGCCTATTTCTGTCCCATATATGCCCCAAAAAAACTCCCCAACAGATAAGTAGTTTTTTCATGGATTTACGCGTAAAATCAATAACGGCTGGAAATCATTCAATACTCGCACTATCGAAAAATTTACCAGCCAACCGCAGCACGTTCTTGCATAAGGCGTGTCTGCGGTTTTTCAACTATTCAGATACATCACTCCCATCACATTCATTCCTCCGCATCAAAGGCATATAGGCTATATCACCTTGATATTTTTCTTCTTCAGATAAAAACTGTTATCTATGTATACTTTTAAACCCAATCCGTGTAGAGTCTCTGCATAAGATAGTTTGCAGTTGCCACTTCAGCTTGCGCCATAAACCGCCTGATTTTTGCCGCCATCTGTTAGCATTCCTGTATACCTGAAACGACAATGTTTATCTACGAACTTTAAGAACACCCAGGATAAAAATTGTCAACTATATAATATATAACACATTACTAATTCGAGGCTATATGAACAGCATACTGATAATCACTTCGCTCCTTATCATATTCAGCATTTTTAGTCATGCTCTAATAAAATTAGGGATTGGCATATCCAATAACCCAGACAAAACCGATGTATAAGTCAACATATCCTGAATCAGACATACAATATCGCAATGAAAATCAATAATATTTTAAGGAATATATTCATGAAATCAAAAGACACCCTAAAGTGGTTCCCTGCGCAGCTTCCTGAAGTCAGAATTATCCTAGGGGATGCTGTCGTGGAAGTAGCAAAACAGGGAAGACCTATCAATACCAGAACATTGCTTGATTACATTGAAGGAAACATAAAGAAAAAGTCATGGCTGGATAACAAAGAATTATTACAAACAGCGATATCAGTTCTTAAAGACAACAAAAATTTAAATGGTAAAATGTAATATAATAAACTTACTTTTTTATCATTTTTCCACTTTAACAACATTTTGCTCCACTTTTCCACGACCAAACAACTTGAAATCTGGTTAAAATAACACGCAACACTATTCTTCTTCCTTGAGTCCGCCCGGAACTCGAAAAACAAACCGAGTTAAGGCCATTTTTCACAAAATCGATTTTGGGTCTCACCAAAATTACGGGGTTGCATACGCATTCGTTTATTTTCGAACGTGTACATACAAATATGCACAAAAATAATCAAAATTATTTTATGAGATGCATTATGATATGTACACCAATTTCGTATAGAAGATCTCACTATGTCTCGAATTTATGCTTACTGTCGGGTATCAACTCTGGAACAGACAACCAAAAATCAACGTCGGGAAATCGAAAGTGCAGGTTTTAACATCAAATCTCAGCAAATAATTGAAGAACAAATTAGCGGCTCAGCAGCAACCAGTGAGCGTCCTGGTTTTAACCAGTTGCTTGATCGACTGAAAAGAGGTGATGAATTGATTGTCACAAAACTGGATCGCCTCGGTTGTAATCCAATGGATATCAGTAAAACGGTGGAACAACTGACCAAAGCAGGTATCAAAGTGCATTGCTTAGCATTGGGGGGCGTTGACCTGACCAGTCCACCAGGAAAAATGATGATGCAAGTAATTTCAGCAGTCGCTGAATTTGAGCGAGACCTTTTACTTGAGCGTACTCATTCAGGGATATTAAGAGCACGGGGCGCAGGAAAGCGATTTGGTCGCCCACCTGTGTTAAATGATGAACAAATACAGAGGGTACTAGAGCAAATTAAGTCAGGTATAAATATAAGTGACATTGCCCAAGAATTCAAAACCTCGCGGCAAACCATTTTAAGAGCTAAAGCAAAAAATCAGACACCTGATATATAAAAATAATCTCGGTGTGAGATTTCTTACGTTTTCCAAGCCCTCCTTCCTAGCCTTAAATGGAAAGATACTTCTAATTATAGAATTTATATATCTTACCCTACGGTAGTGCTGGCCATTCAATATCCGGTACTACTGATGTATCAACACGGTTCAGCAACACCCGATACTTTTTCCTGGCTTCCAGCAACGGGGTTTCTTCCTCCGTTGCATATACAGCTCACCTTTTTTCACCCACGATTAACCAACAGCCAGACCAGCAGACACGCCACCACCGGCACAGCAAAATCCATCAGGCTTGCCACATCCCACGCGCGCGGATCAAAACCGCCCCACCACGGCATATTCATTCGCTTGCCATGCCCGAACATTTCAATCCAGCGATATTCTGCCTGGGTGTGTTCACGCGCAATGAAGAACGTACAACCGGCTATCGCCCCGTAAGCCCAGTTCCCGGTAAAAAGACCAATCAGTAGCTGCGCAGCCACAGCACAAAGCGCATGAAGGAAAGGTGTTATATCCATTTTCATCCTACCCAATAAAACGGGGCGCTCGGCCCCTTAATATTATTTAGACGCAAGCGCCGCCTCAATTGCAGATAATCTTTGTCTTAATTCTGCGTTTTCTTCTTCCAGTGCTGTTATTCTGTCGTCTGACTCTCTGGCTACCTGAACAAGCAAGCCAGTAACACCAGAATAATCTACTGTGTAATAACGTTCACCTTCTTCACCTTCCGATCCGCTTGCACCGTCCTGATATTTCATTGCGGAACCTACAACTTCTGGGATTGCTTCCAGAGCTTCCTGTGCAATGACACCAGCATAGGGCATACCGTTTTCTTTAAGCGTGTATGTATAGCCGTTCATTTTACGGATGCGGTCGGTTGCATTATCGATCACCTGAATGTTGTCTTTCAGATCCCGGTCGGAATGCTGGTTAAATGCGGTGGCATGACATGCACCATTAACGCTTAACATATAGGTGTTATCGGTATTTTTCTGCGCATAGAACATATAAGCGCCACCATCAACACCGACTTCATAAACAACAGGACGGCTGGTGTTGCCCCACAATTGAGCAGTAACACCAGCATAAGCGGTTCCCTGTGTGTTTAATGTCATGGTTGACCCATGATTGGCATATTTGATCTGTAATGTGTCGGTGTAATCAAATTTAATAAGCGCGTTACTTCCACGCTTGCTGTATGACATAAGGCAGTTACCCATTTTGAGGTATCCGCTGTCACCGGGAAAAATCATCGTACCGCCATAAAGGTTGGTAAAGTCCCAGCAAATGTTTGTCCCGTTATCGTTCAGGTTAAGGCGCGCCATTGCGTTACCTGGACTGTCTATCCATTTTTTGAGGTATAGTTCGCAATACGCATCCTCAACACCTGCCGTCCTGTGAGTTGAGCGGAGTTTTCTCCCAAATATAGCTCCGCTAGTTGGCAATACCTGCTGATACCATGAAGCAGACCAGTCACCAACGATTTCATCTTTGCTGTCTACATATAATTTTGTTGCGTAGCTTCCTTGATCGTTTTTTAATTTGCTAACGTCGGATTTTAGCGTTTTGATGTCATCAGGAATTACTGTCGATGTAGCCATTTTTCTTCCTCACATCCAGCCACGAAGTTGATGCTCAACAGCAACCACGTATTCATCGAATAATGACGATATTTGCGAATCATTAATGATGCGCACGTTTACAAAATATCCGTCTTCCTTAACACATACCGGTTCGCCATCTTCAGTCAGTTCTCCGGTTTCTTTGTACACGTTACCTATCACGTCAATAAGAATATCATCCTGCATCGACTCGTCATCATAATAGCCAGTGCTATCCATAAAGGCCGAAAAGTCGGCCCTGTCGGCAAATTTGAGTGTTAAATCTTTCATTAGATTGACTCCCCCACCTGAGCATCAGTCAATGCCTTGTGCCATATTCTGAAATTCCTGACATGACCAAATAAATGACGTAACCCGGCTGTAGTCTGGCCTCCAATACGGATAATTGCGGTGTTCTGAATACAGGACCATGTGGTTTTTGTTTCGCTGGATATATGCCCGTTACTTACTGAGCACGTAGACTGCTCTGACTTTACACGCATCCCCATAACCATTTTTTCAAGCGATGCGTTTTCGTTTACCCGTCTGTTAGCTCCTCCAATATCGCAATAAGGAAATCCGTCGTAATCTGTTGAACGACCGAAACCAAGAATAATAGCCGCTCCGGTTTGATGACCGCCGGTATCAAAAACACGTGGCGCTGCATTTGGCGTTTTATACCAGTTCTTATGTACCTCACAAAGAACCGTAAAAGGAAGATTATAAAGATTATTCTTAATTGGAACTGTAACTATATCGCTTGCGCGGGTCGCCGCCGTCGCTCCTGATATAATAAAAGATGATACACAAGGCCCATCTTCTACTTGTGGGGTGGCCAGATAAATATAGTCACCAGATACGGTTGCCCCGCTCTGCTTAGGAGAATACTGTATCTGAGAGCCTATTTTTAACTCCCCATCAATTGCCTGAATTGTTGCCTCTGCAAAAATCCATCCGGTAGCTTCGTCCTTTCTGACTCTCGCTGTAATCCTTGAGGCAGCACCGCCTGTCATATTAATTTCAAGCGTTTGTGTATCAATATACGCATCACCAAGAAAAGTTGTTGCGCTACCGTCATATTTATCAAACCGGATACGCAACCTTACCTGCAGTTCTGTTTTAAAACGACATGAGGTTGTCACGTGTTTATTATCGCCTGAGACATCAACTGACTTTGTTGCAGCAATTGATGCCATATTAATGGCTGAGGTTTGCCCAATCAGAGAATCGTTGCAGACAAACTTTCCATAGGTAAAACCAAAATTATCCGTCCCTGTTTCGGGCACATCCATATTTGACGATCGCCCCCAACTGGCAGGGCTTTCCGAATTGAGCATGTAGTTTGTTCTTTGCCCCTCAATAAGCAGGCCATCACGTTCAAATCGTGGCTCGTCAATGGCAGCCTCTGTCAGCACACCAGATTTGTTAATATAGGTTGCTTTCGATGCACGTTTAAACTTAACAATCTTGTCGCCAGGCATCGTTATTTCATCGTCACCAATAACAATTTTTTTATATGACGGCGAAAAGCCCGTAATCATATCCAGCGAATCGTTAAATGGTATCCACACATCAGGCAGCGGCTGTAAGACATATTTATACGGCTCCGCAGCCTGGCTTGCGTACTCTCTGGCTGCATCTTCGCTTGCTTTAGCTGCCGTCTGGCTTGCTGCCGATGCTTTCGCTGAGTTCGCAGCCGCTGTTTCGCTCACCTTTGCGTTGGTTTCACTGGTTTTTGCTGCTTTTTGACTGTTAGCTGATGCAGTGGCAGAAGCAGCCGCCGCGCTTGCAGAACTGGCTGCGGCACTCTCGCTTTGAGCCGCTGCATCCTGACTGCTTTTCGCCGCAGTTTCACTGGCTTTGGCATTCGTTTCGCTGGTCTTCGCTGCCGTCTGGCTGGACTTTGCGTTAGTTTCACTCGTCTTCGCAGCTTTCTGGCTGTTAGCCGTAGCAGTTGCTGATCCAGCTGCTGAAGTCGCAGAACCGGCTGCCGCGCTCTCGCTTTGGGCTGCTGCAACCTGGCTGTTTTTTGCCGCAGTTTCACTGGCTTTAGCATTCGTTTCGCTGGTCTTCGCTGCCGTCTGGCTGGACTTTGCGTTGGTTTCGCTCGTCTTTGCGGCTGTCTCGCTATTTTTCGCGTTGGTTTCTGATTTTTTAGCTGCTGTTGCGGAGTTTGCCGATGCAGTCTGCGAGGCCGCTGCCGCCTGTGCGCTGTTAGCTGCATTCGTTTCTGAGGTTTTCGCCGCGTTCTTCGATGATGCCGCTGCAGTTTCGGATTTCTTTGCCGCCGCTGCGCTCTGAGAGGCGGCTTCAGCGTTGCGTGCCGCTTCTTCCACCATTTCCTCAAAACGACGCAATGCCTCCGGCATGACATCATCTTCCGTCATGGCACCGAGAAAATCATTCAGCGTACCTGGTCTGGAACCTTCATAGACGGTAATGGTTCCGGCATGTGAAGGCGGAAAACCTTCAACAAGCAGGATAACGCTGTACTGGCCATACTCAACATCCATGCTGTAACGCCCGGCTTCATCCGGATTTTCAGAGGCCACCGTGTTCACCAGTACCGTGGTGCTGTTACGCTTTGCCTTCAGTTGAATAGTGCAGTTCTGTATTGGTTTTCCCGCACCATCTTTCAGCACACCTGAAATCTGTACTGCCATACTCACTCCACAAATAAAAAAGGCGCCATTTCTGGCGCCCGTATTGGGGTTATAAATATTTCAACGGATACTGATACCGGAAGCAGCTTTTTTGGTCACAATCACCGTACAGTCTGTGATGTTACCTGCGCCCTGATTGCCTTTCTGGAAAATCTTAAACTCCAGAGTGACGTTACCACCACCACTCGGCATATCAATAACCGCACTGTAACTACCGGGAATGGCTCCTTTAGTTTCTCTGGATGCGATTAATACGCCATTTTTGCGAACTTCAAAACCATAACCCGTGTATCGCGTGCCTCCTGGGTTATTTCCGCTCCCCGGATCGTCATACGCTATACCGTTAAAAATAATGGGCGGAATAATAATCTGGCGGTCAAAGTTAT
>NZ_PTSN01000024.1:0-59982 GCF_002965865.1 Escherichia sp. MOD1-EC6098 | reverse complement strand
AGGTCTACATCGAGGGGCAACTCCGTACCCGTAGCTGGGACGACAACAACGGCGTCACCCGTTACATCACTGAAATCCTTGTTAAAACCACGGGCACCATGCAGATGTTGGGACGTGCCGCAGGTGCACAGACTCAGCCGGAAGAGGCACAACAGTTCAGCGGTCAGCCTCAGCCGGAACCACAGCCGGAAACGAAAAAAGGAGGCGCGAAAACGAAAGGCCGTGGACGTAAGGCCGCGCAGCCGGAGCCTCAGCCGCCGTCTGAACCCGCGTATGACTTCGATGACGACATTCCGTTCTGAACGACTGACAGTGACAACCGCCCCGTCCAGTGCGGGGCATCACCGGAGAGATGAGGATGAGCGAATATTTCAGAATACTTCAGGGACTGCCTGACGGCTCCTTTACCCGCGAACAGGCTGAAGCCGTTGCCGCACAGTACCGGAACGTCTTTATCGAGGATGACCACGGGGAACATTTTCGCCTGGTTGTCCGCAATAACGGTGTAATGGTCTGGCGCACCTGGAATTTTGAGGACGGTGCCGGGTACTGGATGAACCATGTCATCCGGGATTTCGGCATTCTTAAGTAAGAGAGGTGCCGGACGGGGACACGTCCGGCAGACATACAACCATCCCAGCTAAAGGAGAAATATATGTCAGTTACAGAGTCTAAGGCAAAAAAGGGGTATAAATCCAGCCATAAACTGTCAAAAGCACAGGAAACCGTCCTGTCTGCCCTGCTGGCGCAGACGGAGGAAGTGAGCGTGCCGCTGGCCTCACTGATTAAGTCACCGCTGAATGTACGCACGGTGCCGTATTCTGCGGAGTCCGTCAGCGAACTGGCGGAGTCCATTCAGGGCGTCGGCCTGCTGCAGAATCTGGTCGTGCATGCCCTGCCAGGTGACCGTTACGGTGTCGCCGCAGGTGGTCGCCGACTGGCAGCACTCAACATGCTGGCAGAGCGCAACATCCTTACGGCTGACTGGCCTGTACGCGTGAAGGTTATTCCGCAGGAACTGGCGACGGCGGCATCAATGACTGAAAACGGTCATCGTCGGGATATGCACCCTGCCGAACAGATTGCCGGATTCCGTGCAATGGCGCAGGAAGGCAAAACACCTGCACAAATCGGTGATTTGCTGGGCTATTCACCCCGCCACGTTCAGCGAATGCTGAAACTGGCAGACCTTGCGCCTGTCATCCTCGATGCGCTGGCAGAAGACCGCATCACCACAGAACACTGTCAGGCGCTGGCGCTGGAGAACGACACCGTGCGTCAGGTGCAGGTGTTTGAAGCCGCCTGCCAGTCAGGATGGGGCGGTAAACCGGATGTGCGGGTTATCCGCAACCTGATTACGGAAAGTGAAGTGGCAGTGAAGGACAACACTAAATTCCGCTTTGTGGGGGCTGATGCCTTCTCGCCAGATGAACTGCGCACCGATTTGTTCAGCGACGACGAGGGTGGCTATGTGGACCGTGTGGCGCTCGATGCCGCTCTGCTGGAAAAACTCCAGGCTGTCGCTGAACACCTTCGGGAAGCCGAAGGCTGGGAATGGTGCGCCGGACGCATGGAGCCTGTCGGTGAGTGCCGTGAGGATGCCGGAACATACCGCTGTCTGCCGGAGCCGGAAGCGGTGCTGACGGAGGCGGAAGAAGAACGCCTGAACGAACTGATGACGCGTTACGACGCGCTGGAAAATCAGTGTGAGGAATCCGACCTGCTGGAAGCAGAAATGAAGCTGATGCGCTGCATGGCGAAGGTCAGAGCGTGGACGCCGGAGATGCGTGCCGGAAGCGGTGTGGTGGTGTCCTGGCGTTACGGCAATGTGTGTGTCCAGCGTGGTGTGCAGTTGCGCAGTGAAGATGACGTGGCTGACGACGCTGACCGCACGGAACAGGTGCAGGAAAAGGCCTCCGTGGAGGAAGTCAGCCTGCCGTTGCTGACGAAAATGTCCTCAGAGCGCACGCTGGCAGTCCAGGCGGCACTGATGCAGCAACCGGACAAATCTCTGGCACTGCTGGCATGGACGCTCTGTCTGAATGTGTTTGGCAGCGGAGCGTACAGTAAACCAGCACAAATCAGTCTGGAATGTAAACATTATTCGCTGACCAGCGATGCGCCGTCAGGGAAGGAAGGGGCCGCATTCATGGCGATGATGGCAGAAAAAGCCCGTCTTGCCGCCCTGTTACCGGAGGGATGGGCATGGGATATGACGACGTTCCTGTCACTCAGCCAGGAGGTGCTGTTATCCCTGCTCAGTTTCTGCACCGCATGCAGCCTTTACGGTGTCCAGACCCGCAATTGTGGTCACACGTCACGCAGTCCGCTGGATTCGCTGGAAACGGCTATCGGATTCCACATGCGCGACTGGTGGCAGCCGACAAAAGCGAACTTCTTCGGACACCTGAAAAAGCCGCAGATTATCGCAGCCCTGAATGATGCCGGACTGTCCGGTGCCGCCCGGGACGCGGAGAAAATGAAGAAAGGCGATGCGGCTGAACATGCAGAGCACCATATGAAAGACAACCGCTGGGTGCCTGGCTGGATGTGTGCACCACGTCCACAGACGGATACCACTGAACGCACCGATAACCTGGCTGATGCCGCCTGATGAACAACCACACCGCCCCGCCGGAGACGGGGCGGCAGCAAGGGAGATACCGTGATGAAAACTGAACTGACCCTGAATGTATTACAGACCATGAACGCACAGGAATATGAAGATATCCGGGCTGCCGGAAGTGATGAACGCCGTGAGCTGACTCACGCCGTGATGCGGGAGCTGGATGCGCCGGATAACTGGACGATGAACGGCGAGTACGGCAGCGAGTTTGGCGGCTTTTTCCCCGTCCAGGTTCGTTTCACGCCTGCCCACGAACGTTTTCACCTGGCGTTATGTTCACCAGGTGACGTCTCTCAGGTCTGGGTGCTGGTTCTGGTCAATGCCGGTGGTGAGCCGTTTGCGGTGGTTCAGGTGCAGCGGCGGTTTGTACCGGAAGCCGTCAGCCATTCACTGGCACTGGCGGCGTCACTGGATGAACAGGGATACAGCGTCAGTGACATCATCCATATCCTGATGGCGGAAGGAGGTCAGGCATGAGCGCATGTTCACAGGCACTGGTTCCCCTCAGCACAGAGCAACAGGCCGCATGGCGGGCGGTGGCGGAGACGGAAAAACGCCGCCATCAGGGAAACACGCTGGCGGAATATCCGTATGCGGGGGCGTTTTTCCGCTGTCTGAACGGAAGCCGCAGGATTTCGCTGTCTGACCTGCGATTTTTCATGCCATCTCTGACTGCAGAAGAACTGCGCGGTAACCGTCTTCAGTGGCTGTATGCCGTCGATGTGCTGATTGAAACACAGGGCGAGGTCTGCCTCCTTCCCCTTCCCGGTGATGCGGCAGAGCGGTTGTTCCCGTCGGTGCGGTTCCGTGTCAGGGAACGCAGTCGCCATAAATCCGCGCTGGTCATGCAGAAGTACAGCCGTCAGCAGGCACGGGAGGCAGAGCAGAAAGCCCGTGCGTACCAGGCGCTGGTTGCTCAGGCTGAAATCGAACTGGCATTCCATTCACCGGAAACAGTCGGAAGCTGGCATGCCCGCTGGAGTGACCGGGTGGCAGAGCATGACCTGGAAACCCTGTTCTGGCAGTGGGGTGAGCGTTTTCCGTCACTGGCCGGGATGGAACGCTGGCAGTGGCAGGATATGCCGTTCTGGCAGGTCATCGCGGAAGCCAGTATGGCGGCAAGGGAGGTCGGTCATGTTGTCCGTGAGATGGAGCGGTGGATGGTGCCGAACAAACTCCGGGAGGTGGCGTGATGCAGAACGCCAGACATCCGAAAACACACAGGGAACTGTGTGAACTGGCCTGCCGTTTTCTCCGCAACAACGGCTTTAAGGTGGTGTTCGGTGACCGTTTTCACGCATGGACGCCCTGCGGTGAACATCCTGATGCTCTGGGCTTCCGTAACGGAGCGTCATGTCTCATTGAGGTGAAATGCTCACGGTCTGATTTCCTGGCTGACCGGAAAAAGGTGTTCAGGGCAGAGCCGGAAAAGGGCATGGGAGACTGGCGTTTTTATCTTTGTGAGCCGGGCGTGATTACCGTGGACGATTTACCGGCGGGCTGGGGACTGTTGTATGTGATTAACGGGCGGGTCAGAAAGATACATGGCTGGCCCGGAAATCATCAGTGGGTGGTTACGGTTGCAAAACCGTTCAGGGCAAACAAACAGGCTGAATGCGATTATCTGTTCAGTGCTCTGCGTCGGCTGGAAATCCGGGGCGTAACGGAGAACGGTGCAGATGCTGACAGGGTGCAGACATATGGGCTATGATGTGCCCGGCGCTTGAGGCTTTCTGCCTCATGACGTGAAGGTGGTTTGTTACCGTGTTGTGTGGCAGAAAGAAGATAGCCCCGTAGTTAATTTTTCATTAACCCACGAGGCATCCCATATGTCTGACAACATCAGGATAGCCTCTTACCGCGCTTTGCGCAAGGAGAAGAAGGCCATGAAACTACCACGAAGCTCCCTTGTCTGGTGTGTGTTGATCGTGTGTCTCACACTGTTGATGTTCACTTATCTGACACGAAAATCGCTGTGCGAAATTCGTTACAGAGACGGGGACAGGGAGGTGGCGGCTTTCATGGCTTACGAATCCGGTAAGTAGCAACCTGGAGGCGGGCGCATGCCCGCCTTTTCAGGGCTGATGCTGGCACTGACTGCACTGAAGCGCCTTTATGAAGGGACTGCCGGTTTGTCCATTCTACGGCAGTCCCTTTTTCCTTACTGGCATTGTGCGGGCATGAACAACCAGACTGCCAGGAAGGCCGTTTCCCTTCGGGAACGGGGATGAACGCGCGCCTGCGGCGCCCGTTCTTCTCCTCCGCCTTCTCTGTTTATGGCCAGTTGTCAGAAATGACATTACTTTTCCCGTGATTATTCTCTTTTTCTTCCTGCTCTGATTCTGACTACTGCAGTGTTGTCCTGTCTGCCGGGCGCACCTTCGGCTCCCGGCTGCCTGGCGGCATCCGGTCGTCAGGCCCGACTCCGACAGGCAGCTGCTGGCGCACCTGCCAGTCTCCGCCGAACCCGCTGGCGCGGTTTCGGGCTGTCGCTACGGTCCGATGCGTGAAAACCCCGGGCTTGCAGCGACCGTTCCGGTCGCGCCGCCTCTGTCGCGCCGTGGCCTGCGCTCCTGGCATCCCGGCAAAAGGCCGCCGGGATGTGAGGGGCAACGCCGTTTCGCGCACGCGCTCTCCGTCGTTGCGGCGGGTCCCTGCCCGTTGTTGTGTCCGGTGCCATACACCTGTTTAAGCCCCTGTCGCCGGGGGCAAAGACAGCCACAACCGTCTCCGCCAGTCCAGGGGTGAAATGTACATCCCGCAAAACTTTTTGCCCAAAAGCAGGCAAAAACTTTTGCGGTCTGCCCCCGGACAGTCGTTTCCGGCCGTGGCAGTGATGCCCCATGCGGCGAAGGTTCTCAAACAGGTGATGGTTAATACCGGAGGGAACAAAGAGCAGGTCCCCGCAAAACGTCAAAACCGCGGCTCCCGAAACTCAACAGATGATGGGGGCTGAAAACATTAAACACAGGAGGAAACATGAGCGCATTTTCTTTTAACACCACTTATCAGCCAACCGGTGATCAGCAGAAAGACGCAATCGCACAAATCGACATCATGCAGAGTCGTGCTGTTCAGGCAAATCTTGCATATCAGAGCAGCCAGGATGCGGAAACGCTGATGAAACAGTTAGGGCAAATCAATGATGAACTGGGGGCGCTGTTGGATAGCCTGGAAAATCACACGCCAGTTATCAGACAAAAAGCCAGTGATTTGAGTGCACTGGTGATGCTTTTCAGCCAACAGGCCGGTCAGCCCATGAGCAGTCCTGTGTGATGATTATCCCTCTGATTGTTGGTGATTTGTTAATGGCAATCAGGGGGCAGGAAATTAAGCGAAAGATGCTCTGATGGCTGAACTGGCTCTGGAGTACCGAAAATCGGGCCGCACCGTCGTCCCGGATAGTGCTGAAATATTTAATGTGGAGAGAAAGGATGGGATATATCACATATGTTACAGATCAACGACCCGGTGAACCAGATATCCTGACCGGGAACACGTTTGCTGATCTGGAGATTCGTGATTCTGATGGGCATCTTCTGCTGAAAGTGTCTGCACCTGAAGCCGGCTGGACACACGAAAGCCTGAACCTTGTTCAGCCGCAGGAAGTGCAGGAGGGGAACGATGCATTTGATGCTTATCTGAATGGTATATGGATCGGCTCGACAGAGGTCTGAACAAATCACGCCAGCAGAAGACGTTGCTGGCGTCTTCTGCATTCCCAGGGAGCTGCCGCGCGGCATGTTTGCTTATACCCGTGTTCCGACGATGATTATTCGTCTGCGGGCCTGAAGACGACGGGCAGGCGGGAGGATAAATGCCTGTCTGCCCGCGCCGGGAAAAGACCGCGCGCCGGTGGCGCTGAAAGGGGCCGCGCTCACGCGCCGCCCCTTTCATTACGCGGACGTTCTGCTGTGGGCTTCTGTTTTTTCAGACCTGTCATTTGTCTGTTACTGATGGTGTTGTTGTTCCTGCTGCTGCTACTGCTACTGTTCTTCTTTTTCCTGCTGCTCTCATTCCTGTCAGTTCTGTTGTTCTCCCGACTGTGCCTTTTCCGGGCGTCCCCCTGGCGGGGCGGGCTGTCGTGAACGGAGCCAGCGGAGCTGTCTCCGCCCTGGCGGGCTTCCATCCCTGACGCGAAACCCCCGGGTTTGCAGCGACCGGAACGGTCGCGCCACCCTTGTCGCGCCGTGGCCTGCGCTCCCGGCATCCCGGCAAAAGGCCGCCGGGATGTAAGCAACTGTCTTGAGCATGATATTTATAATGAAAACTTGTGGTATGAATCACTCCATTCTTCATTCTTTCGGATCATTGCATTCAGAATGGTTAACAGCTTGCGCATGCAGGCAACAAGAGCAACTTTCCTCACTTTTCCAGCTGTAATGAGTCGCGTATAAAAAGCTTTTATTACGGGATTAAATCTGGTCGCGACAAGCGCAGCCATATAAAGCGCAGTTCTTACGCCAGCTCTCCCGCCAAAAATAGTTCGTCTACCACGCATTGTTCCGGAGTCTCTGTTTACAGGAGCCACACCTATAAGTGCACTAATCTCTCGACGTGAAAGACTTCCCAGTTCAGGTACTTCAGAGAGCAATGTGGCAACTGTCATTGCACCAACCCCCTTAATGCTGCTCAAACGAGCTGCAAGCTCTTTGAAATGAGTTTTAATGTGATTATTCATCGCCTCGTCAATTCGGGAAAGTTCATCCTCCAGGGCTTTTATGATGGTATTGATACTCTTTCTGTTCTGAGGATGTGCAGGGTGAAGTCTGTTCCGTTCCGCAACCAACATTGTTATCAACTGGCGTCTACGTACCACCATAGCGGCAAGAATTTGCCGTTCGGCGTCGGGTATAGCTTTGATAAAGCGCTCCCGTTCTGGATGACGGTTTATTACCTCGGCCATTTGAGACAGCACTTTTGCATCAATCCTGTCGGTCTTTGCCAGATATCCCATAGCACGAGAGAAATTCCTGGCCTGTCTGGGATTGATGACCGCGATATCAAAACCTTCAGCCTGAAGTGAACAGGCTACAGCAGCTTCAAGCCCACCTGTAGCCTCCATCAAAACCAGCGCCACCGAATGCTTTCTCAATTCAGCAATGATGAGCTCAAAACCATCGGTGTCGTTACCAGCAGTAAACTGAGCAAACTCGTTGTTAGCAGTAGCAATGTCCAGAGTTGTTTTAGAAACATCAATACCCACACAAAGCGGATTTGGCTGACTCATTATTACCCATCCTTGCAAATGCGTTATGAATTACGGACAACTGTTCGGGTTTCAGATGAGTGGCTCAGCGTATGCGCCATTTGCTTACATACGGGCTTAAACCCTAAGGGGCACCAGGCTGCATACGCTTTGCCAAATCTATTCGCTGCTCATGATAACGAAGAACCAAGATACAAGGGGCAACGCCGTTTCGCACACGCGCTCTCCCTCCTTATTGTTAACAAACTGTTGGGTTATGAGAAGGGGATTATATTAAGCGGAAAAATTTTTTATTAAATTTATGAGGAGTGGCGGTTATGCGATTAGCTTCCCGTTTTGGGCAGTATAATTCCATCTGCTGTGAGCCTCCTTTAAACGGATGACGAATTAATGCAGTTTGTTTCGTCTGTTTTTTCTGGTGATAAATATGAATCCCGGAGTGAGTGTTATACATATATCCCAACCATCAATATCATCAATAAGTTACGTGATGAAGGGGGCCAGCCGTTTCTATTGCCTGTCACAGCCGGGTTCGTGATTTAAGGCGGCGTGAATACAGTAAACATATGTTACGTCTTCACAGGGAAGGACATATTAACGGGATAGAAGTTCCTGAAGTTATCCTGCTTTATTCACATGATGGTTCATCCCGTTATCAGATGATCCCCGGAGTTTTTCATTTTGTCTGCACAAATGGCCTGGTGTGCGGAAATAATTTGGGCAAAATCCGTGTTCCACATAAAGGTGATATTGTCGGGCAGGTTATTGAGGGATCGTATGAAGTGCCCGGTGTCTTTGAAAAAGTCACTGAAAATATGGAGACAATGAAAGAGATACATCTTAACAGTGACGAGCAACATTTATTTGGCAGAGCTGCACTGATGGTCAGGTATGAAGATGAAAATAAAACGCCAGTGACGCCTGAACAAATAATTACTCCCCACCGTTGGGAGGATAAGCAGAACGATCTCTGGACAACCTGGCAGCGGGTTCAGGAGAATATGATAAAAGGTGGATTATCGGGGCAAAGTACCTCCGGTAAAAATACCAGGACAAGAGCCATTACAGGCATTGATGGTGATATCCGAATCAACAAAGCATTATGGATGATTGCCGAACAGTTCAGGGAGTGGAAGTCATGATAATATAAGTAAAGCCCCGAAAAATTTTTCGGGGCTTTACTTATATTATCATCCTGAGGCATTGCTATGTCGTCTGATATGCCTCAATTTCATCAACTGGCTTTTCGGTAGTCTGTAAATATTGTGCCCGCGAAAAATGGTCTGGCAGGAGGCTGCGCAGTTACCGGATATATATAAGATGGGTTCCCGCTTTGCGGGGCTTCGGCCAGTCAGCATTATCACTCATATGATATTTTTGTGTGTGGCCTTCCATGCCGCTGTCGCGGCATAACCGGTATTTGATAATGTATACAATATTAATTGTTCTGCACACTGTTAATTTGGGGAAGTGATTTCTTCGTGGTCGGAACCCGGATGCCTTTACTGCTCTTTATCCCGGTATAAATCCGGTAAACGTCTGATGCATAGGCAAGACGCCTCCGGTTCTGGCGTTCACTCTTTTTGAATCCGGCATTGTATGCACCAACGGCTTCCCAGGATACGCCCCATTTTTTAAATGCTATTGCCAGATAATAGGCACCGGTATAAATGTTCATGCAGGGATCTGTTGTCAGATGTTCTGGCTTAATTCCGTAGCGGGCCAGTTCGTTAAAATGCTGGGAGTCTACTTGCATCAGTCCGCTGCCATATCCCGTTACCGGATTAATACCAATGGCATTAACCCGGTAACGGGATTCTTTCCATGATATCGCTCTCAGTAAATCTGGGTCTATTTTGTAATCCCGACCTGCAAGATCAAAGCAATCGGCGGCTTCGCAGATCCCATTTATAAACATCAGGCAGATTGCTAACATCCATTTTTTCATTTTTTTCACCTCTGGTGACATTATCCGGAAATAATTTAACCTACTCCACAATAAGGCTCAACTAGTTGGTGGTTCTCACCACCAAAAGCACCACACCCCACGCAAAAACAAGTTTTTGCTGATTTACTTTTTGAATCATTGGCTTATATTATAAATAATGTATTTTAATTTATTTTACATTATTAAATAGGGGCGTTGACGACCCTATGGCGACCCTATGGCGACCCTTGTTAGGGTCAGTACTGACAATTTTTATAAAAAACATTGGCATATATTAGGGCCGCCCCTAGCAGCGCCGTGCGTTTTTTTATAGTATAACCCTAGGGGCGCTGCTAGGGGTGCTCTTCTTTTTTAAGACCATACTATGAGTGGATGAAATAAAACACTTGTTTCAGAATCTAAAAGGTACTGTCTTATGGCCAGAGTAAATTTGTATATCAGTAATGAGGTTCATGAAAAAATTAACATGATTGTTGAAAAACGTCGTCAGGAGGGTGCAAGAGATAAAGATATAAGCCTTTCAGGAACTGCTTCAATGCTTCTTGAATTGGGGCTTCGTGTATATGATGCTCAGGTGGAGCGTAAAGAGTCTGCGTTTAATCAGACAGAGTTTAATAAACTACTTCTTGAATGTGTTGTAAAAACACAGTCAACGGTGGCAAAGATTTTAGGTATTGAGTCTCTTAGTCCTCATGTTTCCGGAAACCCGAAGTTTGAATATACTAATATGGTTGATGATATCAGAGAGAAAGTGTCTGTTGAGATGGAACGATTTTTCCCAAAAAATGATGATGAATAAAGGGAAATAATTTTGACTTTGTTCAAATATCAGAGTTTTTTTTTTGATTCAAACTGATGACAATAGTCAGGATAATTAGTATATTAATTACGTGGTTAATGCCACGTTAAAATTTAAAACTGAAAATCGCCGATACAGGGAGATCTGACCTCCCTGTATCGACTGTCCATAGAATCCTTAACGGAGGTTCCTATGTGTGCGCTGGATCGTAGAGAAAGCCCACTTCACAGTCAATCTGTAAATAATTACATCCTTAATATTCAGGATATCTACAGAAATTCTCCCGTTCCGGTTTGTGTCCGCAACAAAAACCGGAAAATCCTTTATGCCAATGGGGCTTTTATTGAACTCTTTTCCAGAGAAGATAAACCTTTATCCGGAGAGAGTTATATACGTCTGCAGGTTGAAATTTTTCTTTCATCACTTGAACTGGAATGTCAGGCTCTTGGGCATGGCTCTGCATTTTGTCGTCGTTTTAATTTTCATGGCGAAATCTATCAAGTAAGAATGGAAAATGTTTCTTTTTATAATGATGAATCTGTTGTTTTATGGCAAATTAATCCGTTTCCGGATTATCCGTTTTTTGCGTTAAATCAGAGTGGGAATAATATAAATGTTTCTGATAAATTAACGATATGGAATGATCTTTCTCCTGGGACACTGCTTGTTTTCTCTTTTTATATGCTGGGGGTTGGTCATGCAACAATAGCCAGAGAATTGGGTATTACAGACAGAGCATCTGAGGACCGAATCAAACCAGTCAAACGTAAAATAAAAGAAATTTTTGAGCATTTTGATTTATTCAGAGTGCAATGTATATATAAAGGAGAGATAGATTTACTATTAAGTATAATTCGTGAATTTTATAGCGTTAAATAAATGTAAAATAAGGCACGCCAATTTTGGCGTGTTTTTTTTCGTCGGTTTCTGTGTAATCATAATTTTATTAGCCGGGAAACAGAGGTGAATTGAGTGAGGAGGCGTAACGCGAGAGGCGGTATAAGCAGAACGGTCTCGGTGTATCTCGACGAAGATACAAATAACCGACTTATTAAGGCCAAAGATCGTAGTGGCAGAAGTAAAACTATAGAAGTTCAGATCCGTCTCAGAGATCATCTGAAACGGTTTCCTGATTTCTATAACGAAGAAATATTCAGGGAGGTGACTGAAGAGAGCGAGTCAACATTTAAAGAGCTTTAGTTTTTATCTATCAATATTAAACAGAGGAATCATATGGACGCCGTTTTAAGTGTTCAGGGTGCTTCTGCGCCCGTCAAAAAGAAGTCGTTTTTTTCTAAATTCACTCGTCTGAATATGCTTCGCCTGGCACGCGCTGTGCTCCCGGCTGCTGTTCTGATGATGTTCTTCCCGCAGCTGGCGATGGCTTCCGGTGGTCAGGACCTGATGCAGAGTGGTAACTCCACGGTTAAGGCGACCTTCGGTAAGGACTCCAGTGTTGTTAAATGGGTTGTTCTGGCTGAAGTTCTGGTCGGTGCGGTCATGTACATGATGACCAAAAACGTCAAGTTCCTGGCCGGTTTTGCCATCATCTCTGTATTTATTGCTGTGGGTATGACCGTCGTTGGCCTCTGACAGGAAATAAAACGATGTCGGGAGACGAGAATAAACTTAAAAAGTATCGTTTCCCGGAAACACTGACCAACCAGAGCCGCTGGTTTGGCCTGCCGCTGGATGAACTCATCCCCGCAGTAATTTGTATTGGGTGGGGAATGATGACATCAAAATATCTGTTCGGTATTGGTGCAGCGGTTCTGGTTTATTTCGGGATTAAAAAACTGAAAAAAGGGCGGGGCAGTTCCTGGTTACGTGACCTGATTTACTGGTATATGCCAACAGCCCTGCTGCGCGGTATTTTTCATAATGTTCCCGATTCGTGTTTCCGGCAGTGGATTAAATAGAACTGATACCAGGATTGTTATATGGAACACGGTGCCCGTTTAAGTACCAGTCGTGTAATGGCCATCGCCTTTATATTTATGTCAGTGCTTATTGTTCTCAGCCTCTCTGTTAACGTCATTCAGGGGGTAAATAACTACCGTCTTCAGAATGAGCAACGCACTGCCGTGACGCCAATGGCATTTAATGCCCCCTTTGCCGTGTCGCAGAACAGTGCCGACGCCTCTTATTTACAGCAGATGGCACTGTCATTTATTGCCCTCCGTCTGAATGTTTCATCAGAAACCGTCGATGCCTCACATCAGGCGCTTCTGCAATATATCCGTCCGGGCGCACAGAACCAGATGAAAGTTATTCTGGCTGAAGAAGCGAAGCGTATTAAAAACGATAACGTGAACTCCGCCTTTTTCCAGACCAGTGTTCGTGTCTGGCCTCAGTATGGCCGTGTGGAAATTCGTGGTGTGCTTAAAACCTGGATTGGTGATTCAAAACCTTTCACTGATATCAAACATTACATCCTTATTCTGAAGCGGGAAAACGGGGTGACCTGGCTGGATAATTTCGGGGAAACAGACGATGAGAAAAAATAATACAGCAATAATATTCGGCGGCCTGTTTTTTTCCTGTAGCGTGATGGCCGCAAACGGCACGCTGGCACCCACCGTGGTGCCAATGGTGAACGGTGGTCAGGCCAGTATTGCCATCAGCAATACCAGTCCGAATCTGTTTACCGTTCCTGGTGACCGGATTATCGCCGTGAACAGTCTGGATGGTGCCCTGACCAATAATGAGCAGACCGCCTCCGGCGGTGTGGTGGTGGCCACCGTCAACAAAAAGCCTTTTACGTTCATTCTGGAAACAGAACGTGGTCTGAATCTTTCCATTCAGGCCGTTCCCCGTGAAGGCGCGGGGCGTACCATTCAGCTGGTCAGTGACCTGCGCGGAACCGGAGAAGAAGCCGGTGCGTGGGAAACGTCCACGCCTTACGAATCCCTGCTTGTGACCATCAGCCAGGCCGTTCGTGGCGGAAAATTACCTGCAGGCTGGTATCAGGTGCCTGTGACAAAAGAAACCCTGCAGGCCCCGGCGGGGCTGTCTTCAGTGGCAGATGCCGTATGGACGGGGAATCACCTGAAGATGGTCCGCTTTTCCGTGGAAAATAAAACGCTGTCTGCCCTGAATATCCGGGAAAGTGACTTCTGGCAGCCGGGAACCCGTGCCGTGATGTTCAGCCAGCCTGCCAGCCAGTTACTGGCAGGTGCGCGCATGGATGTGTATGTCATCCGTGACGGGGAGGGCAACTGATGGCCAGTATCAACACTATTGTGAAACGCAAACAGTACCTGTGGCTGGGGATTGTGGTTGTCGGTGCAGCCTCCGCGATTGGTGGGGCACTGTATCTGTCTGATGTGGACATGTCCGGTAACGGTGAGGCGGTGGCAGAACAGGAGCCTGTGCCGGATATGACCGGTGTGGTGGATACGACTTTTGATGACAAGGTGCGTCAGCATGCCACCACAGAGATGCAGGTGACGGCAGCGCAGATGCAGAAGCAGTATGAGGAAATCCGTCGTGAGCTGGATGTTCTGAACAAACAGCGCGGTGATGACCAGCGTCGTATTGAAAAGCTGGGACAGGACAATGCCGCCCTGGCAGAGCAGGTAAAAGCCCTGGGTGCAAATCCTGTTACCGCGACCGGAGAACCAGTACCGCAGATGCCAGCCTCACCGCCCGGCCCGGAAGGCGAACCACAGCCAGGAAACACACCCGTATCCTTCCCGCCGCAGGGCAGCGTTGCTGTTCCACCGCCGACGGCGTTTTATCCCGGGAATGGTGTCACGCCACCACCACAGGTGACGTACCAGTCTGTGCCGGTGCCTAACCGGATACAGCGTAAGGTGTTTGCCCGTAATGAGGGAAAACAGGGACCATCACTGCCGTACATTCCGTCAGGAAGTTTTGCGAAAGCCATGCTGATTGAAGGGGCGGATGCCAATGCGTCTGTCACCGGTAATGAATCCACGGTGCCGATGCAGTTGCGTATCACCGGCCTGGTGGAAATGCCGAACAGCAAAACGTATGACGCAACGGGATGTTTTGTGGGGCTGGAAGCCTGGGGGGATGTCTCCAGTGAGCGTGCCATTGTACGCACCCGCAATATCAGCTGCCTGAAGGACGGCAAAACCATTGATATGCCGATTAAGGGGCATGTCAGCTTCCGGGGCAAAAACGGTATCAAGGGCGAAGTGGTGATGCGTAACGGCAAAATCCTCGGCTGGGCATGGGGCGCGGGATTTGTTGACGGTATCGGTCAGGGAATGGAGCGCGCCTCCCAGCCGGCTGTCGGGCTGGGTGCCACTGCCGCTTACGGGGCCGGTGATGTCCTGAAAATGGGTATCGGTGGCGGCGCATCGAAAGCCGCACAGACGCTCAGTGACTATTACATCAAACGTGCCGAGCAGTATCACCCGGTGATACCGATTGGTGCGGGCAACGAAGTGACCGTGGTGTTCCAGGACGGCTTCCAGCTGAAAACCGTGGAAGAGATGGCGCTGGAGCAAACGAAAACAGTCGAAGAGGCTGCAGCAGAGCATGCTCAGAATTTTGTTGATGGCAATAATGCATCTGTTACTTCCACAATGACAAATCATCTTAACGGCTTTAATACTGACCAGATGCTGAAGCAACTGGGCAACCTGAATCCGCAGCAGTTTATGTCCGGCAGCCTGGGAGGGGGTAACGATGGCAAATAATATGTCACTCCGTCAGATATGCCATGCCACCCGGTATGTTGTTGCCCGGGGCCTGTGTTGGTTGTTCTGGTGTCTGAAATACGCCGTCATTCTGCCGCTGGCCACAATGGCTCTGCTGGCGTTACTGGTTTTATGGAAGGACAACACCACACCGGGGAAATTGCTGGTTCAGGAGATCGAGTTTGTAAGGGGCAGAACGCCAGCCGGGCTGTATCCGGTCCGATACTGCTCGAACAGTTTTGGTTCCGATTTAGCGATGCCTCCGTCTGTAACGTGCGGTTTTCGCCGGGGGGATGCTGCAGAATATGCCAGGGAGACTGATCAGTCTCTGATGCAACTGTTCACCGCATTATGGGCAACACTGGCACTGATGTATGTCTCGCTGGCGGTGATCTCCGGAAAATATCCGATGCGACCCGGAAAAATGAAATGTGTCCGGGTGGCAACTGCAGATGAACATCTGAAGGAGGTTCTTACGGAAGATGCTTCCCTGCCGGAAAAAATCAGGAAATGCCATGTTTATTTCCCTGATGACAGGACAAACAGAAACAACGGAGATAAAAATGAACATGCGTAATATTAATGTTATTACTGACCGCTCTGTACCGGATAAAAGCGTATCAGATGATTTTATGCATGCTGTTCTCAGTAACTGCACCACAAGAATCGTACTTCCTGCACCGAAGAAATTCGGTTCTGAATCATTGTCGCACAATTTTAATATGGCTGCTGTCGGTGTGATGAAGAAGGGTATGTCGATGAACTTATTTTCTTCTCCGGGAAATACAGTGGTCTTCGGACAACCCTGTGCAGGGAAAACAAATCTGACAGCAGAGTTAATTTCTGCTGTTGTGGGGAATAATAAAAAAGGAGAAGGGCAATGAAACAGATTTCTTTATTTATTCCTCTGCTGGGGACGTTATTACTTTCCGGCTGTGCCGGAACTAATACGGAATTTGAGTGTAATGCCACCACATCAGATACCTGTATGACGATGGAGCAGGCTAATGAGAAAGCCAAAAAACTGGAGCAGTCCTCAGAAGCAAAGCCGGTTGCGGCATCACTGCCGCGCCTGGCTGAAGGGAACTTCCGGACAACACCTGTGCGAACCGTTACTGCGACAACTCCATCCGGCAGCAGACCTGCGAGGACTGCACATCCGGAGCAGAAACTGCTGGCACCACGCCCGCTGTTTACCGCTGCCCGGGAAGTGAAAACGGTCGTTCCGGTCAGTTCAGTTGCGCCGGTAACACCTCCTCGTCCGCTAAGAACGGGTGAGCAGACGGCAGCATTATGGATAGCGCCATATATTGATAATCAGGATGTTTATCATCAGCCATCCAGCGTGTTTTTTGTTATTAAACCGTCTGCGTGGGGAAAACCACGTATTAATTAACTGGCCCTGAAGTTGTATATCAGCCGGCAATGCCGGCGGGCTTTCTGTATTCAAAATCTGCCAGTAAAACGAGTGCCCTGTGCGTGAAAAGGGATGGGCGGTAGCGTGTCAGAACATGTCGGGAGGAATATTCCGTGAGTGATGAAGCCGATGAAGCATATTCAGTGACAGAACAACTGACCATGACAGGAATAAACCGGATACGCCAGAAAATAAATGCTCATGGTATTCCTGTTTATCTCTGTGAAGCATGCGGAAATCCTATTCCGGAAGCCCGGCGAAGAATATTTCCCGGTGTGACGTTGTGCGTTGAATGTCAGGAGTATCAGGAAAGGCAGAGGAAACACTATGCATAAATCAGAAGCTGAAAAAATAGATTCTATTCTGGATGAACATCAACAGATATATCGCAGACATAACCGAATAGATAACATCCTGGCGTTTTTTGCGTGTATTGCATGGATTCCCTGTATTATTGCTGCGTTCGGCGTTGATGGTATATATCTGAAAATCCTGTTTGCGGTCCTTGCCTGCTGTGGTGCGGTATGCTTTTTTATTTTCTTCTTCACCCTCCTGCCGGAATCACTCATGGTCCTCAGCCGTCAGAGCCTGCTTCAGCTTATGCGTCTGACTGAAGACGTACCGGATGCGAGACAGGAACTGCTTAATCGTCTGCTGTCCGGTAAAAAACTGACTGGTCGGGATGAAAAGGATATCCGGCGTCTCTGGCAGGAGAAAGTGGATGCAATGCAGGAGTCTGCCACTCGTCAGTGTGAACAGGATACCATCCGGAAGTTTACTGAAGAGAACATTGATTGAGGGTAGGTAAATGACTGAGTACCAGTTAAGTCTTGAGGGTAATCTGCGGCTGTTTTTTGCAATGGCAATCATTGTCTGTGGTTACGGCTATGTAATTATTTGTGTTTTTATAAAAGATATGCTTGCCTATATTTTAATGTTACTTGGCCTTGCAGGTCTCAGTTTTTTATTTTCTTTCATGTCGTTTAATGATGACAATATGTGGGGCGGTTCTCCTGATTTGACGCTATCAGTAATAGATGGTTCTTTTGCGGCCACAGTTATCTTTTATATGTTTTATTTCTTGAGTTATTCCTTTTGTCGGATGGGGGAAGGATGAACAGAAAGGCCGATGACCTGCATTAACAAAACTTACATGAATTTCAAATAAGCAGCACAGGGGATAAAAGGTCGAAGCGTGCTATCCCTGAAAAGTTCAGTCTGCGGGTCAACAGAGGCAGCACATTGATTGTTAGTGTATTTACCGTGTTTGTTGCTTTTATTACGCATGTTGTTTTCAGAAGCCTGTTATTCTCGATAGATGAACCGGTTAATAAACTGGACTGTGCCGGAGTCATCGTTAATGTGCCAGTAGCTCAGTATGAGGGGTATATCCGATAGTGGGAATTATATAAGGCTAAAATGAAATGAAGTCGATATATTTAAAGTCTGTTCTGGCTTTTATATTTGTTGGCGTTATGGCTATGTTGATATGTGGTCTTTTTTACAATGATTACCTTGAGCAACAACCTGCAACACCAGAACAACTGACAGAGATTACACAGGATACTCCCTGTGCAGCAGATGCATTTAAGGAAGCCATTAAGTCTGACTCCTCTGATTATCAGCCTGAACCTTTAAGTCTTGGTAAGGCAAAAGAGCTTGCATCAAAATGTAGAAAGGAAAACGAAATGGCAGAGGTGAAACGGGTAAGAGAAAATGAGCGAAATAAGATACGTGAAAAACAACTTCAGGCATTAAATGATGCTCATTCAGCAAAGGAACGTTAATCCTGGTTTCCTGTTAAAAGCCTCCATCTCTTATTTGTGCTGTGGTTTTAAGAATGGCACTACGTGATATATCCACGGCCCACAGACTGATATTTTCCTTTTTTAAACGCACTAAGGAATACTCATATGAGTAATAACCCACTTGAGGCCGTCACTCAGGCGGTTAATTCACTGCTGACTGCGCTTAAATTACCGGATGAATCCTCTCAGGCTAATCAGATCCTCGGTGAGATGAGCTTCCCGCAGTTCAGCCGTCTGCTGCCGTACCGTGATTACAATCAGGAGTCCGGCCTGTTCATGAATGACACCACGATGGGCTTTATGCTGGAAGCCATTCCCATCAATGGTGCGAATGAGTCCATTGTGGAGGCTCTCGATCATATGCTGCGCACCAAACTGCCGCGCGGTATTCCGTTGTGTATCCATCTGATGTCCAGTCAGCTGGTTGGTGACAGGATTGAATACGGGCTGCGTGAGTTCTCCTGGTCAGGTGAACAGGCTGAACGGTTTAACGCCATTACCCGTGCCTATTATATGAAAGCGGCAGCGACACAGTTTCCGCTGCCGGAGGGGATGAATCTGCCCCTGACCCTGCGCCATTACCGGGTGTTTATCTCGTACTGTTCTCCCTCGAAGAAAAAAAGCCGGGCTGACATTCTGGAAATGGAAAATCTGGTGAAAATCATCCGTGCCTCTTTTCACGGCGCAAAAATCACCACACAGACAGTGGATGCACAGGCTTTCATCGAGATTGTCGGGGAGATGATTAACCATAATCCGGACTCTCTGTACCCGAAAAGACGTCAGCTGGACCCGTATTCTGATCTGAATTATCAGTGTGTGGAGGACAGTTTTGATCTGAAGGTCCGGGCGGATTACCTGACGCTGGGGCTGCGTGAGAACGGCAGGAACAGCACAGCCCGTATCCTGAATTTCCATCTGGCCCGTAACCCGGAAATCGCCTTCCTGTGGAACATGGCCGACAACTACAGCAATCTGCTGAACCCGGAAATGTCCATTTCCTGCCCGTTCATCCTGACGCTGACACTGGTGGTGGAAGATCAGGTGAAAACCCACAGCGAAGCCAACCTGAAGTACATGGACCTGGAGAAAAAGTCGAAGACCTCCTATGCCAAATGGTTTCCGTCCGTGGAGAAAGAAGCTAAGGAGTGGGGGGAACTGCGCCAGCGGCTGGGCTCCGGTCAGTCTTCTGTCGTGTCCTACTTCCTCAACATCACAGCATTCTGCAAGGATAACAATGAAACGGCTCTGGAAGTGGAGCAGGACATTCTGAACAGCTTTCGTAAAAACGGTTTTGAGCTGATTTCACCGCGCTTTAACCACATGCGTAACTTCCTGACCTGCCTGCCCTTTATGGCCGGGAAAGGGCTGTTTAAACAGCTGAAAGAGGCCGGTGTGGTTCAGCGCGCAGAGAGCTTTAATGTGGCCAACCTGATGCCGTTAGTGGCGGATAACCCCCTGACACCGGCAGGTCTGCTGGCACCCACCTACCGTAACCAGCTGGCGTTTATCGATATCTTCTTTAAGGGGATGAATAACACCAACTACAACATGGCGGTCTGTGGAACATCCGGGGCCGGTAAAACCGGGTTGATACAGCCACTTATCCGCAGCGTGCTGGACTCCGGGGGCTTTGCCGTGGTGTTCGACATGGGGGATGGCTACAAGTCTCTGTGTGAGAACATGGGGGGCGTATATCTGGACGGTGAAACCCTGCGCTTTAACCCGTTTGCGAACATCACTGATATTGACCAGTCAGCGGAGCGTGTCCGTGACCAGTTGTCGGTGATGGCCAGCCCCAACGGTAACCTGGATGAAGTGCATGAAGGTCTGTTGCTGCAGGCGGTCAAAGCCTCCTGGCTGGCTAAAAAGAAGCAGGCGCGCATTGATGATGTGGTGGATTTCCTGAAAAACGCCCGTGATAACGACCAGTATGTCGAGTCACCGACCATCCGCAGCCGTCTGGACGAAATGATTGTGCTGCTTGACCAGTACACTGCCAACGGCACTTACGGCCGGTATTTTAACTCTGATGAACCGTCCCTGCGGGATGATGCCAGAATGGTTGTGCTGGAGCTGGGTGGGCTGGAAGACCGTCCGTCACTGCTGGTTGCGGTGATGTTCAGCCTTATCATTTACATCGAGAACCGGATGTACCGCACGCCGCGTAACCTCAAGAAACTGAACGTCATTGATGAAGGCTGGCGTCTGCTGGACTTCAAAAATCGTAAAGTTGGTGAGTTTATTCAAAAAGGTTACCGCACCTGTCGCCGTCATACCGGTGCCTATATCACCATCACACAGAACATCGTCGACTTTGACTCTGACAAGGCATCCAGCGCTGCCCGCGCGGCATGGGGTAACTCCTCCTACAAAATTATCCTCAAACAGAGTGCGAAGGAGTTCGCGAAATATAACCAGTTATTCCCGGATCAGTTCCAGCCACTGCAGCGCGACATGATTGGTAAGTTTGGTGCGGCCAAAGACCAGTGGTTCAGTTCCTTCCTGCTGCAGGTGGAAAACCATTCCTCCTGGCACCGTCTGTTTGTGGACCCGTTAAGCCGTGCCATGTACAGCTCTGACGGCCCGGATTTTGAGTTTGTGCAGCAGAAACGCAGAGAGGGTCTGAGTATTCATGAGGCGGTGTGGCAGCTGGCGTGGAAGAAATCGGGGCCGGAGATGGCTTCGCTGGAGGCCTGGCTGGAAGAACATGAGAAATACAGGAGTGTTGCATGACCACAACGCAAAAAACGACTGACGTTACAGCCCGTCGACGCAGCCACTGGTGGTGGACGGTGCCGGGATGCCTGGCAATGGTGTTACTGAACGCGGTCGTCAGTTACGGCATTGTCAGACTGAACGCACCGGTGACTGTCGCCTTCAACATGAAACAGACCGTGGATGCGTTTTTTGACAGCGCCAGTCAGAAACAACTGTCAGAAGCACAGTCAAAAGCCCTTTCAGCGCGTTTTAATACGGCACTGGAAGCCAGCCTGCAGACGTGGCAGCAGAAACACCACGCGGTCATTCTGGTGTCGCCTGCCGTGGTACAGGGGGCACCGGATATCACCCGGGAAATCCAGCAGGATATTGCCCGGCGGATGAGGGCGGAGCCATGAGATGCCGGGGGCTGATTGCCCTGCTGATATGGGGGCAGAGTGTGGCCGCCGCCGATCTTGGCACCTGGGGCGATCTGTGGCCGGTAAAGGAGCCGGACATGCTGACGGTGATCATGCAGCGCCTGACGGCACTGGAGCAGTCCGGTGAGATGGGCCGGAAAATGGATGCCTTTAAGGAGCGGGTGATCCGTAACAGCCTGCGGCCCCCTGCCGTGCCCGGTATCGGACGCACGGAGAAATACGGCAGCCGGTTGTTTGACCCGTCCGTCAGACTGGCTGCGGATATCCGGGATAACGAAGGGCGGGTGTTTGCCCGTCAGGGTGAAGTGATGAATCCGCTGCAGTATGTTCCTTTTAACCAGACGCTGTATTTCATCAATGGCGATGATCCGGCGCAGGTGGCCTGGATGAAACGCCAGACGCCGCCCACACTGGAGAGCAAAATTATCCTCGTGCAGGGCAGTATCCCGGAGATGCAGAAAGCGCTGGACAGCCGTATTTTCTTTGACCAGAACGGTGTGCTCTGCCAGCGCCTCGGCATCGATCAGGTACCGGCACGGGTGAGCGCCGTTCCCGGCGATCGCTTCCTGAAGGTGGAATTTATTCCGGCAGAGGAGGGCAGAAAATGAAGCGAAGCCTGTGGCTGCTGATGTTATTCCTTCTCGCCGGTCATGTCCCTGCGGCGTCAGCGGAGTCTGCCTGTGAGGGGCGTTTTGTAAACCCGATCACGGATATCTGCTGGAGCTGTATTTTCCCGCTCTCGCTGGGCAGTATCAAAGTCAGTCAGGGTAAGGTCCCCGACACGGCGAACCCGTCGATGCCCATTCAGATTTGTCCGGCACCGCCGCCGCTGTTCAGGCGTATCGGGCTGGCCATTGGTTACTGGGAGCCGATGGCGCTGACGGACGTCACCCGGTCACCGGGATGTATGGTGAACCTGGGCTTCAGTTTGCCGGCTTTTGGTAAAACGGCACAGGGAACGGCGAAAAAGGATGAGAAGCAGGTGAACGGGGCGTTCTATCACGTTCACTGGTACAAATACCCGCTGACGTACTGGCTTAACATCATCACATCGCTGGGCTGTCTGGAAGGTGGTGACCTGGATATCGCTTATCTTTCTGAAATCGACCCCACCTGGACGGACAGCAGCCTGACCACCATTCTCAATCCGGAAGCTGTCATCTTTGCCAATCCGATAGCACAGGGGGCCTGTGCAGCAGATGCCATTGCCAGTGCCTTTAACATGCCCATTGATGCCCTGTTCTGGTGTGCCGGTTCGCAGGGAAGTATGTACCCGTTTAATGGCTGGGTGAGTAATGAGTCCAGTCCGTTGCAGTCCTCCCTGCTGGTCAGTGAACGCATGGCGTTCAAGCTGCACCGTCAGGGCATGATTATGGAAACCATCGGGAAAAATAACGCCGTCTGTAATGAATATCCGTCCCCAATCCTGCCCAAAGAACGCTGGCGTTATCAGATGGTGAATATGTATCCGGACAGCGGACAGTGCCACCCGTTCGGGCGCAGCGTGACCCGCTGGGAAACCGGGAAAAATCCACCCAACACAAAGAAAAACTTTGGCTACCTGATGTGGCGTAAACGCAACTGTGTATTTCTGTGAATGTAAAAAGGATGCTGAAGGAGAACTTAGAAGCAAATAAAAATATTAAGTGAAGTAATTAAATTAAGGAACGATGTCAGTGTCATTTGAGTGCTTATATGTAAGCAACATGAAATCAATCGTTAATATATCAATGCCAAGAAGGTGAAAATAATGCAGGAATTAATGCAAAATATTGCAATGTGGATGATGGAAAAACAATATGGTGAGACCACCAATGGTAGCATTCTGGTATATTGGCTGGCTTTTCTCTCTGTAATATTAGATGCTTTTTACTACTTGTTTTTTAAGTTTAGAGACGAAACGCCTGCTATAGGATTCGGGGGTTCTGTTATCTTTGTGGGGATAGGGTATGTGTTATCTGGAATTGTGATAAAGATATATATAAGTATTTATGGTGGAACTTATGAAATGACACCGGTTCAGTATATGAATTGTATTCTCCCACAGATTATATTGTCTGTTCTGGCTATTCTTTTGATGTCCTTCTTGTTTTACACGACTCTGAAAATGTCTGAATAAACTGTCATGTATTGACGACCGGGGGTGTCAGTTATTCTTAATAATGCATTGCTGTGAAAAAGTTTGGGGCAGTGGTGGAAACATGTGAGCAGCTATTATTCTGAAAAACATACTTATCAGAAACTGCCTGTAAATCAAGTTAATCAATGAGAGGAATATCTATGAAAATTGAGATGATGAAAAATAAATACATACATAATTTTATAAATGTATATTATGTCCTTATCCATCTGATAAATGAAACGTTAAAATGGTTTCCTTTTAATCTGGTAATAGTGTCTGTGATATTATTTTATTTTGCTCCTGATGGCATTCTCGGTGAAAATATTCATGAATGGCAAAAAACAGATATATCAGGGAAAATATTTCTCATTCGATTATATCTGGAGGTTACTTTTGTATGTGTTTTTGCTGCTGTGTTTTTAAAATATTTGTATTTTAACGTATTCATTCAGGATAAATGTGTAAGCAAAAACAGAGGAGGATGTAATGAGTAATAATATAAAATATGGCTCCAGAATACTTGATATGGGTGTTCTGCTGGAGATGAAAGCGCTTGTGAATGCAAATGGTGGTGTGTCACGGTGCATTATGGAGTGCCGGCAGCTTGCCTGTGAGGTCCGTCATTCGCAACAATTACTGGATAAGCTGTCATGTATTGACGACTGGCTGTGCCGGTTTTCCTCAATAATGTATCACCGTTTTGATAAAGAACAGATTCAGTGGCGGGAGGATGTGGACAGGGATTATCCCAGAGAAAAGGTTTATATTTTCAGTCCCGATAATGTCTCCGTCCATAATAATGATATTAAAGACTCTGCCAATAACATATCAGGAATAACCGTATCGGTTACAGTCAGTAAAATATGTGCAGGTCAGAAAGAATTTGATGCTTTTTTAAAACTGGCAGAAAAACTGAGAGAAAACCCTACGGGTAATTAAATTGTAATAATGCCATCAGGATATATCATGAACTGGAAAATATTTGCGTTTTTTGCCCTGACTGCAGGGATGCATATCACTGTTCATGCCTCAGAAAATGTGAACACTCCTGAAAACCGCCAGTTCCTGAAGCAGCAGGAAAATTTAAGCAGACAACTGCGTGAAAAACCTGACCATCAGCTGAAGGCCTGGGCGGAGAAACAGGTGCTGGAAAACCCCCTTCAGCGTTCAGATAACCATTTTCTGGATGAGCTGGTTCGTAAACAGCAGGCTTCACAGGACGGGAAACCCCGGCAGGGTGCCCTGTATTTTGTGTCGTTTTCCATTCCCGAAGAGGGGCTGAAACGGATGCTGGGCGAAACCCGGCACTACGGTATTCCGGCCACACTGCGGGGCATGGTGAATAATGACCTGAAGACCACCGCTGAAGCCGTGTTGTCTCTGGTGAAAGACGGCGCAACTGATGGTGTTCAGATCGACCCGACGCTGTTTTCACAGTACGGCATTCGCAGTGTACCGGCACTGGTGGTGTTCTGTCGTCAGGGATACGACATCATCCGGGGAAACCTGCGGATCGGCCAGGCGCTGGAGAAAGTGGCCGCCACGGGGGACTGCCGGCAGGTGGCTCATGATTTACTGGCAGGGAAAGGAGATTCCGGGAAATGAAACGTATTTTACCTCTGATACTGGCTCTGGTTGCCGGCATAGCACAGGCTGACAGCAACAGTGATTACCGGGCCGGTTCTGATTTTGCTCACCAGATCAAAGGACAGGGAAGCAGCAGTATTCAGGGCTTTAATCCACAGGAGAGTATCCCCGGCTATAACGCGAATCCGGACGAAACAAAATATTACGGTGGCGTGACTGCCGGCGGGGATGGTGGCCTGAAAAATGATGGCACCACGGAATGGGCGACCGGTGAAACCGGAAAAACCATCACAGAGTCCTTCATGAACAAGCCGAAAGACATTCTTTCACCGGATGCACCGTTTATCCAGACCGGCAGGGATGTGGTGAACCGGGCTGACAGCATTGTGGGAAACACCGGGCAGCAGTGCAGTGCGCAGGAGATTAGCCGGAGTGAATACACGAATTACACCTGTGAGCGGGATTTACAGGTGGAGCAGTACTGCACACGAACTGCCAGTATGGAGCTGCAAGGGAGTACCACATGGGAAACCCGGACACTGGAATATGATATGGGGCAGTTACCTTCCAGGGAAGTGAATGGTCAGTATGTCGTCTCCATTACCTCTCCCGTTACCGGCGAAATTGTCAGTGCTCATTACAGCTGGAAACGAATATATATACAAAAAAGTGACAATATGGTGATTACCGTGCTGGGCAGCCGTCTGAACTGGAACTCGAAAACATCCGTGGATGCCTCATTTACGCCAGTGCAGAAAACGCTGACTGCCGGTGTGGCCTTTACCTCATCTCATCCCACCCGGGCAGAAAGTATAAGATTTAAGCGTCATACGGCAATGAAGCTGCGCCTGGTTGTTAGGGTAAAAAAAGCCTCGTACACCCCGTATGTTGTCTGGTCTGAAAGCTGCCCGTTCAGCAAGGAGATGGGGAAACTGACAAAAACAGAATGTACGGAGGCTGGCGGGAACAGGACGATAGTGAAAGACGGTCAGTCATACAGCATGTATCAGAGCTGCTGGGCATACCGGGACACGTATGTCACACAGTCAGCAGACAAGGGAACCTGTCAGACGTACACCGACAATCCAGCCTGTACCCTGGTGTCACACCAGTGTGCCTTTTACTCCGAAGAAGGTGCCTGTCTGCATGAATATGCCACGTACTCCTGCGAGTCAAAAACATCCGGAAAGGTCATGATTTGTGGTGGTGACGTATTCTGTCTCGATGGCGAATGCGATAAGGCTCAGAGCGGGCAGAGTAATGATTTTGCCGAAGCCGTTTCTCAGCTGGCAGCACTGGCCGCTGCAGGTAAGGATGTTGCGGCGCTGAACGGGGTGGATGTCCGTGCTTTCACCGGTCAGGCGAAATTTTGTAAGAAGGCTGCAGCCGGATACAGCAACTGCTGTAAGGACAGCGGCTGGGGGCAGGATATCGGGCTGGCCAAATGCAGCAGTGACGAAAAAGCCCTGGCTAAAGCAAAATCAAACAAACTGACCGTCAGCGTTGGGGAGTTCTGTTCGAAGAAAGTGCTGGGTGTCTGTCTGGAGAAAAAACGCAGCTACTGTCAGTTTGATTCGAAACTGGCGCAGATAGTCCAGCAGCAGGGGCGCAATGGTCAGCTGCGTATCAGTTTTGGCAGTGCGAAGCATCCTGACTGCCGGGGAATTACGGTTGATGAGCTGCAGAAAATTCAGTTCGACAGACTGGATTTCACTAACTTTTACGAAGACCTGATGAATAACCAGAAAATCCCGGACAGTGGCGTTCTGACGCAGAAAGTGAAAGAACAGATTGCTGACCAGCTGAAGCAGGCTGGACAGTAAGGTAGGGAAAATAACCGGGGGAAATGATGAAAGTCATATTCACTTCTAATCGTCTTGTTGATTTTATTATCCGGCTTTCGATTACAGCGATTGTCATTTCCCCGGTAATTATCTGGTCGTGGGATACGGTAAAAGAAACCACGGCGGGCGGGATGCTTGCTGCTGCTTTCGTTATCCTTTACTCCGGTGTGCTCCTGTTTATTCTGTATTTTTGTTTTTCTGCCCTGACTGACCTGCAGAAAACCGATGAAAGAAAAAGTGATGAAAGGAATGAAGATGAATAAAGCATTACTGCCACTGTTACTCTGCTGCTTTATTTTTCCGGCATCAGGGAAAGATGCAGGCTGGCAGTGGTATAACGAGAAAATAAATCCGAAGGAAAAAGAAAATAAACCTGTACCTGCAGCCCCCCGTCAGGAACCGGATATTATGCAGAAACTGGCCGCGCTGCAGACGGCAACAAAGCGGGCGCTGTACGAAGCCATTCTGTATCCCGGCGTGGATAATTTTGTGAAATATTTCCGGCTGCAGAATTACTGGACTCAGCAGGCCGGGCTTTTCACCATGAGTGCCAAAAAGGCCATGCTGGCACATCCTGAACTGGACTATAACCTGCAGTACAGCCATTACAACGGCACGGTACGGAACCAGCTGGCAGCAGACCAGGCGCAGCAGCGACAGGCCATTGCGAAACTGGCTGAACACTACGGCATCATGTTTTTTTACCGGGGGCAGGACCCCATCGACGGGCAACTGGCGCAGGTCATTAATGGCTTCCGGGATACGTATGGTCTGAGTGTTATTCCCGTTTCCGTGGATGGCGTGATTAATCCGCTGTTGCCGGATTCCCGGACTGACCAGGGGCAGGCGCAGCGCCTCGGCGTGAAATATTTCCCGGCCATGATGCTGGTTGACCCGAAACAGGGCAGGGTTCGCCCGTTATCATACGGCTTTATTTCACAGGACGACCTGGCAAAACAGTTCCTGAACGTTTCTGAAGATTTTAAACCAAATTTTTAATCGCGGATTTAATTTATGAGTGAAGATTATTTGAAAATGTTTACAGGTGTTGTTCTGTTAATATTTGTCATTATTGCCGGTTATTTCTTTTCTGAGCGTAATGACAGGAAAATGTTTCTCCTGAGTTCACTGGTTTTCCTTGTTATTAATATCGCGTGTTTATATGTGCTTGCCGCCAGCCTCTGGTTTCTGTGTGGTGCAATTATGAGTCAGGGGGCAGCACTGGTTGTTTCAATAGTTGCGGCCGCATTACCGGACGTTACGAGCTTCGACAGGTTCAGAAGAATATTTATCTGTATTATGTTGTCATCAGTATGGTCCGGAGTGATGTGGTTTTTTATAAGGGTGCTTATGACAGGCTAAGTCATATAAAACGGTCATAAAAACCATGCAAAATAATGAGGTTGATTACTGAAGACCATATGATAAACCATACCGCAATCCAGTGACTTCTGAATAGCTCACAAAAATAAATATAGATAATTGAAAATAACCATAATACAACGATGCCAGCTGCGATACTTAATAAACTTATTACAAGATAGTCAGGGAAGGCATTGACCGGTAATGAATGTGATGCTGCATATATCAGCGCAATAATTGCCGCATTTCCCAGTAACGACTCTCTTATTATATTTCTGATTATTTCCAGTTTTTCTTTAAAAGATAGCTTTCTCATTTGCACCTCTGATTAATGTCACACAAACACAAATATTACAGACATGAGTGCTCTCATGTAAATAATAACCGGAGTTTAACATGATAAGTAAACACAGATTCTCTTTACCCTGGCTTGATATTACGGGAATGTGGGTATTTTCCCTGGGTGTCTGGTTTCATATTGTCGCCCGTCTTGTTCACAGCAAACCCGGGATGGCTTTTTTTCTGGCGGAGCTTATTGCGGCCATTCTCGTGCTGTTCGGCGCATACCAGGTGCTGGATGCATGGATTGCCCGTGTCAGCCGGGAAGAGCGTGAGGCACTGGAAGCCAGGCAACAGGCCATGATGGAAGGGCAGCAGGAGGACGGACATGTCTCTCACTAAATTACTGCCGGTCATTCTGTTGATGATGACCACAGGTGTGCAGGCCTCCACCCGGGATGAAATTGAACGACTCTGGAATCCGCAGGGTATGGCCGCGCAGCCAGAACAACCGGCAGCAGGCACGTCAGCCAGGACAGAAAAGCCGGCCCCCCGCTGGTTCCGCCTCAGCAACGGCAGGCAGGTTAACCTGGCCGACTGGAAGGTGGTGCTGTTTATGCAGGGGCATTGCCCTTACTGTCACCAGTTTGACCCGGTACTGAAACAACTGGCGCAGCAGCACGGCTTTTCCGTTTTTCCCTACACCCTGGATGGTCAGGGGGATACCGCCTTTCCGGAGGCATTACCGGTGCCACCGGACGTGATGCAGACCTTCTTCCCGAATATCCCGGTGGCAACACCGACCACCTTCCTGGTCAACGTCAACACGCTTGATGCATTACCGCTTTTACAGGGGGCAACGGATGCCGCTGGTTTTATGGCGCGGATGGATACCGTTCTGCAGATGTACGGAGGGAAAAAAGGTGCGAAATAAGCAGGTGGTGTTACTCATTGTCGGAATATCTGGCATCGCGACGGGAATAATCGTCAGCCTGAATATCCCCTTTATCCGTCAGGGGCTTTTTTATCCCGCCAGCCCTGTAGAAATTGTCGTTTCGCTGTGTCTTACCTTTTCTGTTTCTGTTGTGTTTTTGGTGGGGGCAATTGTGGGATGGATTTCGGTGTCTGAAATATATTACAGCCGCAGGACTGGTCTGAATGAATCATCAGAAACATCAGAGGGAACTTATGATGACAGAAAATAAAAAGAATCAGGAATTCAAAATCAGAAAAATTAAGTGGGGTATTGAGCGCAGCTGTGATAATGCCAAAAAATATTTCTGGCTTTTTGTGGTTTTCTTTGTTGCCGGATTGATTGTAAGGAACGTTATGCATGATTTTTTCAGTGCCGGTATTGATTCGTGGAAAGCTGACCCGGAATTAAATAATTTTCGTTATATGTGGAACATCCTGATGTATGTCATTCCGATTATGTTATATGCGCTTGCAGCTGGTTTTCTTGCTGCGGCTTCTCTGTCGCCGTTGTGCGAAATAATATTCGGGGGTGTCCGGATATTCCTGCTGAAACGCTGTATGCGCCGGGAGAACAGTTTCAGGGAGGGTAATAACGATGCCACGCATTAAACCTCTTCTGGTTCTTTGTGCCGCTTTACTGACGGTCACACCCGCAGCGTCAGCGGATGTGAACAGCGACATGAATCAGTTCTTTAACAAGCTGGGCTTCGCTTCCAATACCACCCAGCCGGGCGTCTGGCAGGGGCAGGCCGCCGGCTATGCTTACGGTGGCTCCCTGTATGCCCGTACTCAGGTCAAAAATGTTCAGCTGATTTCCATGACGCTGCCGGATATCAATGCCGGATGTGGCGGCATCGACGCCTATCTCGGCTCGTTCAGTTTTATTAATGGCGAGCAGTTGCAGCGTTTTGTTAAGCAGATTATGAGTAATGCTGCCGGTTACTTTTTTGACCTTGCCCTGCAGACAACGGTGCCGGAAATCAAAACCGCAAAAGACTTCCTGCAGAAAATGGCAAGCGACATTAACAGTATGAACCTCAGTTCCTGCCAGGCTGCACAGGGGATTATCGGCGGGCTTTTCCCCCGGACGCAGGTGTCCCAGCAGAAAGTCTGTCAGGACATTGCCGGTGAGAGCAATATTTTTGCTGACTGGGCGGCTTCCCGGCAGGGATGTACCGTCGGCGGGAAATCTGACAGCGTCAGGGATAAAGCCAGCGACAAGGATAAGGAGCGGGTGACCAAAAACATCAACATCATGTGGAATGCGCTTTCCAAAAACAGAATGTTTGACGGCAACAAAGAGCTGAAAGAGTTTGTGATGACGCTGACCGGCTCACTGGTGTTTGGTCCCAACGGCGAAATCACACCGCTGTCAGCCAGAACCACTGACCGCTCAATTATCCGGGCCATGATGGAAGGCGGCACAGCAAAAATTTATCACTGCAACGATTCTGATAAATGCCTGAAAGTGGTGGCAGACACACCGGTGACCATCAGCCGGGATAATGCACTGAAGTCTCAGATTACTAAACTTCTGGCCAGCATTCAGAACAAGGCGGTCAGTGACACGCCTCTGGATGACAAAGAAAAAGGCTTTATTTCCAGCACCACCATCCCCGTCTTCAAATACCTGGTTGACCCGCAGATGCTCGGTGTTTCCAACAGCATGATTTACCAGCTGACGGACTATATCGGTTACGACATCCTGTTGCAGTACGTTCAGGAGCTGATACAGCAGGCCCGGGCGATGGTGGCTACGGGAAATTATGACGAAGCGGTTATCGAGCATATTAACGACAACATGAATGATGCCACCCGGCAGATTGCTGCGTTTCAGTCACAGGTGCAGGTACAGCAGGATGCGCTGCTGGTTGTCGATCGTCAGATGAGCTACATGCGTCAGCAGCTTTCCGCCCGCATGCTCAGTCGTTATCAGAACAACTATCACTTCGGAGGGAGCACGTTGTGAATGAAGTTTATGTGATTGCCGGTGGTGAGTGGCTGCGGAATAACCTGAACGCCATTGCCGCCTTTATGGGGACCCGGACGTGGGATTCCATTGAAAAAATTGCGCTCACATTGTCTGTTCTCGCGGTGGCCGTGATGTGGGTACAGCGACACAACGTGATGGATTTGCTGGGCTGGGTGGCCGTGTTTGTGCTTATCAGCCTGCTGGTTAATATCCGCACGTCGGTACAGATTATTGATAACAGCGACCTGGTAAAAGTTCACCGGGTGGATAATGTGCCGGTCGGACTGGCGATGCCACTTTCACTGACGACCAGAATCGGGCATGCAATGGTGGCCAGTTACGAGATGATCTTCACGCAACCAGACAGTGTCACCTACAGCAAAACGGGGATGCTGTTTGGCGCAGAACTGGTATCAAAAAGCACTGACTTTTTGTCCCGTAATCCGGAAATCGCCAATCTTTTCCAGGATTATGTGCAGAACTGCGTGATGGGGGATATTTACCTGAACCACAAATACACGCTGGAGGAGCTGATGGCCTCCTCTGATCCCTACACGCTGATTTTTTCCCGTCCCAGTCCGCTGCGGGGCGTTTATGACAGCAATAATAATTTCGTGACCTGTAAGGACGCGTCGGTTTCGCTGAAAGACAAGCTGAATCTGGACACACAGAGTGGCGGAAAAACCTGGCATTATTATGCCCAGCAGTTATTTGGTGGGCGTCCTGATCCGAATTTGCTGTTCAGTACGCTGATTGGTGACAGTTACAGTTACTTCTATGGCTCAAGTAAATCAGCCAGCCAGATCATTCGCCAGAATGTCACCATCAATGCGCTGAAGGAGGGGATCACCAGTTATGCCGCACGTAATGGTGATTCGGCCAGTCTGGTGAATCTGGCTACCACGTCATCGATGGAGAAACAACGTCTGGCACATGTATCTATCGGTCATGTGGCGATGCGGACACTGCCCATGACGCAGACCATCCTGACGGGGATCGCCATTGGTATTTTCCCGCTCCTGGTACTGGCGGCTGTCTTCAACAAACTGACGCTGTCTGTCCTGAAAGGTTATGTGTTTGCCCTGATGTGGCTGCAGTCATGGCCACTCCTGTACGCCATTCTGAACAGTGCCATGACATTTTATGCGAAACAGAATGGTGCGCCGGTGGTGCTCTCTGAAATTTCACAGATACAACTGAAATACTCCGATCTGGCTTCCACTGCCGGGTATCTTTCCATGATGATCCCGCCATTATCCTGGATGATGGTCAGGGGGCTCGGGGCAGGATTTTCCAGTGTGTACAGCCATTTCGCTTCCTCTGCTATCAGCCCGACCGCCAGTGCAGCAGGCAGTGTGGTTGACGGTAACTACTCCTACGGCAACATGCAGACGGAGAACGTGAACGGCTTCAGCTGGAGCACCAACAGCACCACGTCGTTTGGTCAGATGATGTACCAGACCGGTAGTGGCGCAACTGCCACACAGACCCGTGACGGTAATATGGTGATGGATGCAAGCGGAGCGATGTCCCGGTTACCGGTTGGTATCAATGCAACGCGTCAGATTGCGGCGGCGCAACAGGAAATGGCCCGGGAGGCGTCGAACAGAGCCGAAAGCGCCCTGCATGGTTTCAGCAGCAGTATTGCCAGTGCCTGGAACACGCTCAGTCAGTTTGGTTCTAACCGGGGGAGCAGTGATTCTGTCACCGGTGGTGCTGACAGCACGATGAGTGCTCAGGACTCCATGATGGCCAGCCGTATGCGCAGTGCAGTGGAAAGCTATGCGAAGGCGCATAATATCAGTAATGAGCAGGCGACCAGAGAACTGGCCTCGAGAAGTACAAATGCGTCGCTTGGGCTTTACGGTGATGCTTATGCTAAAGGGCATTTAGGCATAAGTGTAATGGGTAACGGTGGAGGGGTTGGTTTCCAGGCTGGAGTTAAAGCAAGCATTGATGGCAGTGATCTTGACTCACATGAAGCCAGTAGTGGTTCACGAGCCAGCCATGATGCTCGTCATGATATTGACGCTAAAGCCAGCAAGGACTTTAAAGAGGCCAGCGATTACTTTACCAGTCGCAAGGTCAGTGAATCCGGCAGCCATACTGACAATAATGCCGATTCCCGTGTGGATCAGCTGTCTGCAGCCCTGAACTCAGCGAAACAGAGTTACGACCAGTACACGACGAATATGACCCGCAGCCATGAATATGCTGAAATGGCATCCCGTACTGAAAGCATGAGTGGGCAGATGAGTGAAGACTTGTCGCAACAGTTTGCACAGTATGTGATGAAACACGCGCCGCAGGATGCAGAAGCTATTCTGACAAATACCAGTTCACCAGAGATTGCAGAACGCCGTCGGGCGATGGCGTGGTCTTTTGTTCAGGAACAGGTACAGCCTGGTGTTGATAATGCCTGGCGTGAATCCCGTGGCGATATTGGTAAAGGAATGGAAAGCGTACCTTCGGGTGGTGGCAGCCAGGATATTATTGCTGACCATCAGGGGCATCAGGCCATTATTGATCAAAGAACGCAGGACAGTAATATCCGTAATGATGTAAAACATCAGGTTGATAATATGGTCACAGAATACCGAGGCAATATCGGAGATACTCAGAACAACATCCGTGGCGAGGAAAATATTATAAGAGGGCAGTATTCTGAACTGCAAAATCACCATAAAACAGAAGCATTATCTCAGAATAATAAATATAATGAAGAGCGAGAAAGTCAAAAGATAATACCTGAGCCATCAGAAGAGGCTGTGAAAAAAATGATTGATGATAAAAAGAATCGACTGAAGGGGCCATTATGATTACTCACTATGATATAAAAACGGAGACACAGAAACTAAAGGATGTACTCTCTGTAGAAGGTGTTAATATTCCGCCATTATTACAAGTCATAAAGCCAGGGGGGTATGTATTTTTATGGGTTTTATTATGGCCGACATTTCTCCGTTTGCTGGCAGATAAAGTTGATATCCGAGATGCCGGGTTTGATATATGTTTTAGTGGCGTAATGGGGTTTATCCTTTTTGTTGCCATTACTAATGGAATGATGTTGTATCTTGCTATCCCTAAAAAATTCAGAGATGAGTCGAAAGTTATATCTTTTATGTATGATAAGAACAAAACTTATATCTTGTCGTTTGTGATTGTTTTTTCAATAGTTTCCTTCGCCCATACGTTCTTGTTTGGTTTTTTATCGATAACTCTGTTTATAATTTTTTTCTTTATTTATACTATAGATATAAATCGTTATAATCTCTCTGCAATAGTCTCAGTAATAGGTCTATTCAAAAAAGAATCTGTTAGTTAAAAGGATATTTTGGATGAAAATAAAAAAATTGATGATGGTTGCACTGGTCAGTTCCACTCTGGCCCTTTCAGGGTGTGGTGCGATGAGCACAGCAATCAAGAAGCGTAACCTTGAGGTGAAGACTCAGATGAGTGAGACCATCTGGCTTGAACCCGCCAGCGAACGCACGGTATTTCTGCAAATCAAAAACACGTCTGATAAAGACATGAGTGGACTACAGGGCAAAATTGCTGATGCTGTGAAAGCAAAAGGGTATCAGGTGGTGACTTCTCCGGATAAAGCCTACTACTGGATTCAGGCGAATGTGCTGAAGGCCGATAAGATGGATCTGCGGGAGTCTCAGGGATGGCTGAACCGTGGTTATGAAGGCGCAGCTGTTGGTGCAGCGTTAGGTGCCGGTATTACCGGATATAACTCCAATTCTGCCGGTGCCACACTCGGTGTGGGGCTTGCTGCTGGTCTGGTGGGTATGGCTGCAGATGCGATGGTGGAAGATGTGAACTATACCATGATCACGGATGTGCAGATTGCAGAGCGTACTAAGGCAACGGTGACAACGGATAATGTTGCCGCTCTTCGTCAGGGCACATCAGGTGCGAAAATTCAGACCAGTACTGAAACAGGTAACCAGCATAAATATCAGACCCGTGTGGTCTCCAATGCGAACAAGGTTAACCTGAAATTTGAAGAGGCGAAGCCTGTTCTCGAAGACCAGCTGGCCAAATCAATCGCAAATATTCTCTGATTATCTTCCGGAGGCTGGTCTGACCGGCCTCCTGACTGACGCCTCGCTTTGCTCGTTGTCCAACCCCGGAAAGAAATAAAATAAATTTTATTTCTCCCCGGCGTTTTCGAAATAAATATGAAAACACTGAGCGGTTGTGCAAATTTTTTGTGCGACCGTGAAGTGTTGCCGGCGAAGCCGGAATTTAACGGTTATTAATCTTTTCATAATTAATAATCAGTCCGACTGACTTTCTTTCTTCGGAATATCATCATGAGTTTTAACGCAAAGGATATGACCCAGGGCGGTCAGATTGCGTCCATGCGTATCCGCATGTTCAGCCAGATCGCCAATATCATGCTTTACTGCCTGTTTATTTTTTTCTGGATACTCGTTGGTCTGGTTTTATGGGTAAAAATAAGCTGGCAGACGTTTGTGAATGGCTGTATTTACTGGTGGTGCACAACACTGGAAGGCATGCGGGATTTAATCAAGTCCCAGCCGGTCTATGAGATCCAGTATTACGGCAAAACCTTCCGGATGAACGCTGCTCAGGTACTGCATGATAAATATATGATCTGGTGCGGAGAGCAGTTATGGTCCGCATTCGTTCTGGCCACTGTTGTGGCACTGGTTATTTGCCTGATTACCTTCTTTGTTGTCTCCTGGATTCTGGGGCGTCAGGGTAAACAACAGAGCGAAAATGAAGTCACAGGTGGTCGTCAGCTGACAGACAGTCCGAAAGATGTTGCCCGGATGCTGAAAAAAGACGGCAAGGACTCCGATATCCGGATTGGCGACCTGCCGATTATCCGGGATTCTGAAATCCAGAACTTCTGTCTGCACGGCACTGTCGGGGCCGGTAAGTCGGAAGTTATCCGTCGTCTGGCCAACTACGCTCGTCAGCGTGGTGATATGGTGGTGATTTATGACCGTTCAGGGGAATTTGTTAAAAGTTACTATGATCCCTCCATCGATAAAATCCTGAATCCGCTGGATGCACGCTGTGCCGCCTGGGATTTATGGAAGGAGTGTCTGACACAGCCGGATTTTGATAATACCGCAAATACCCTGATCCCGATGGGCACAAAAGAGGACCCGTTCTGGCAGGGATCAGGACGTACCATTTTTGCGGAAGCGGCGTACCTGATGCGTAATGACCCCAACCGTAGCTACAGCAAACTGGTGGACACACTGCTTTCCATCAAAATCGAAAAACTGCGTACCTTCCTGCGTAATTCACCGGCGGCCAACCTGGTGGAAGAGAAAATTGAGAAAACGGCGATTTCCATCCGTGCTGTGCTGACCAACTACGTGAAAGCCATTCGTTACCTGCAGGGGATTGAGCATAACGGTGAGCCTTTTACCATCCGTGACTGGATGCGTGGTGTCCGGGAAGATCAGAAAAATGGCTGGTTGTTTATCTCGTCGAATGCCGACACCCATGCCTCCCTGAAGCCGGTGATCTCCATGTGGCTGTCCATTGCCATTCGTGGTCTGCTGGCAATGGGAGAAAACCGTAATCGTCGTGTGTGGTTCTTCTGTGATGAGTTACCCACATTACACAAATTGCCGGACCTGGTAGAGATCCTGCCGGAAGCCCGTAAGTTCGGTGGCTGTTATGTGTTTGGTATTCAGTCCTATGCCCAGCTGGAAGATATCTACGGTGAGAAAGCGGCTGCCACGCTGTTTGACGTCATGAACACCCGTGCCTTTTTCCGTTCTCCCAGCCATAAGATTGCAGAGTTCGCTGCCGGTGAAATTGGTGAGAAAGAGCACCTGAAAGCCAGCGAGCAGTATTCCTACGGTGCTGATCCCGTGCGTGACGGGGTATCGACCGGTAAGGATATGGAGCGCCAGACGCTGGTCAGTTATTCCGACATTCAGTCCCTGCCGGATCTGACCTGTTATGTCACCCTGCCCGGACCGTATCCGGCAGTAAAACTCTCCCTGAAATATCAGGAACGCCCGAAGGTGGCTCCGGAGTTTATTCCGCGTGAAATCAACCCGGAAATGGAGAACCGTCTGAGTGCCGTACTTGCCGCAAGGGAAGCAGAAGGTCGTCAGATGGCCAGCCTTTTCGAACCGGATGTCCCGGAGGTTGTTTCCAGAGAGGACGTGACTCAGGCTGAACAGCCACAACAGCCACAACAGCCACAACAGCCACAACAGCCACAACAGCCACAACAGCCACAACAGCCACAACAGCCACAACAGCCAGTGTCTCCTGTCATCAACGATAAGAGGTCAGATTCAGATGTGAATGTTCCGGCAGGGGGGATTGAGCAGGAGCTGAAAATGAAACCGGAAGAAGAGATGGAACAGCAACTGCCACCCGGGATCAGTGAATCTGGTGAGGTGGTGGATATGGCCGCTTATGAGGCATGGCAACAGGAAAATCATCCGGACACCCAGCAGCAGATGCAGCGTCGTGAAGAGGTGAACATCAATGTGCACCGGGAGCGCGGGGAAGATGTTGAGCCGGGAGATGATTTCTGATGTTGAGTATCAGCGTTGTTAAATCGGCTGGCAGTGCCGGTAATTACTACACCGACAAGGATAATTACTACGTACTGGGCAGCATGGAGGAACGCTGGGCCGGCAGGGGGGCAGAGCTACTGGGGCTGCAGGGCAGTGTCGATAAGGATGTCTTTACCCGTCTTCTGGAGGGCAGGCTGCCGGACGGAGCGGATTTAAGCCGCATGCAGGATGGCAGTAATAAGCATCGTCCCGGCTACGACCTGACGTTCTCCGCCCCCAAAAGCGTCTCCGTGATGGCCATGTTAGGCGGTGATAAACGTCTTATTGATGCACATAACCAGGCCGTGGATTTTGCTGTTCGTCAGGTGGAGGCGCTGGCCTCCACACGGGTTATGACGGACGGGCAGTCAGAAACGGTACTGACCGGTAATCTGGTGATGGCGCTTTTTAATCATGATACCAGTCGCGATCAGGAACCACAGTTACATACGCATGCGGTGGTGGCCAATGTCACGCAGCATAACGGCGAGTGGAAGACACTGAGCAGTGACAAAGTGGGGAAAACAGGGTTCATTGAGAATGTGTACGCTAATCAGATTGCCTTCGGCAGACTCTATCGGGAAAAGCTGAAAGAGCAGGTTGAGGCGCTGGGCTATGAAACTGAAGTGGTTGGTAAGCACGGAATGTGGGAAATGCCGGGCGTACCAGTGGAGGCCTTTTCCAGTCGTTCACAGGCTATCAGGGAGGCCGTCGGGGAGGGGGCCTCACTGAAATCCCGGGATGTGGCGGCACTGGATACGCGAAAATCCAAACAGCATGTCGATCCTGAAATCAAAATGACCGAGTGGATGCAGACGCTGAAGGAAACCGGGTTCGATATCCGGGCGTACCGTGACGCGGCAGAGCAATGGGCAGAGACCCGCACGCAGGCGCCCGGGCCTGCTTCACCGGACGGGCCGGATGTGCAGCAGGCAGTGACACAGGCCATTGCCGGATTAAGTGAACGAAAAGTGCAGTTTACATACACGGACGTGCTGGCCAGAACAGTCGGCATACTGCCGCCGGAAGAGGGTGTGATTGAGCGGGCACGCGCTGGTATTGATGAGGCCATCAGCCGTGAGCAACTCATCCCCCTTGACCGTGAGAAGGGGCTGTTCACGTCCTGGATTCATGTGCTCGATGAGCTGTCAGTCCGGGCACTCAGTCGTGACATCATGAAACAGAACCGGGTAACCGTACATCCGGAGAAAAGTGTTCCCCGGACTGCCGGTTACAGCGATGCGGTCAGTGTTCTGGCACAGGATCGTCCGTCGCTGGCCATTGTGTCAGGGCTGGGGGGAGCCGCCGGGCAGCGTGAGCGGGTGGCCGAGCTGGTAATGATGGCCCGGGAGCAGGGGCGGGAGGTGCAGATTATCGCTGCTGACCGTCGCTCACAGATGAACCTGAAGCAGGATGAACGGCTGTCCGGTGAACTGATAACCGGGCGTCGTCAGTTGCTGGAAGGCATGGCCTTCACACCAGGCAGTACCGTTATCGTCGACCAGGGTGAAAAACTCTCCCTGAAAGAGACGTTAACCCTGCTGGACGGTGCCGCACGCCATAACGTACAGATCCTGATAACCGACAGCGGGCAGCGAACCGGTACAGGCAGTGCGCTGATGGCCATGAAAGATGCCGGGGTGAACACATATCGCTGGCAGGGGGGAGAACAGCGACCGGCAACCATCATCAGTGAACCGGACCGTAATATCCGCTATGCCCGGCTGGCCGGGGATTTTGCGGCCAGCGTGAAAGCCGGAGAAGAGAGCGTGGCACAGGTCAGCGGGGTACGGGAACAGGCCATACTGACACAGGCCATTCGCAGTGAGCTGAAAACGCAGGGCGTGCTCGGACACCCGGAGGTAACCATGACCGCCCTGTCACCGGTCTGGCTGGACAGCCGGAGCCGTTATCTGCGGGATATGTACCGACCAGGGATGGTGATGGAGCAGTGGAACCCGGAGACACGCAGTCATGACCGCTATGTGATAGACCGGGTGACGGCGCAGAGTAACAGCCTGACCCTGCGGGATGCGCAGGGCGAAACGCAGGTGGTGCGTATTTCTTCTCTGGACAGCAGCTGGTCGCTGTTCCGGCCGGAAAAAATGCCGGTGGCAGACGGCGAGCGTCTGAGGGTGACGGGAAAAATCCCCGGACTCCGCGTCTCCGGCGGTGACCGCCTGCAGGTGGCATCCGTCAGTGAGGACGCGATGACGGTTCTTGTGCCGGGACGGGCTGAACCGGCTACCCTGCCTGTGGGGGATTCACCGTTCACGGCACTGAAGCTGGAGAGCGGCTGGGTGGAAACACCCGGACATTCCGTCAGTGACAGTGCGAAGGTTTTTGCCTCCGTCACACAGATGGCGATGGACAACGCCACCCTGAATGGTCTGGCCCGCAGTGGTCGTGATGTCCGGCTGTATTCCTCACTGGATGAAACCCGTACTGCGGAAAAACTCGCCCGCCATCCCTCCTTTACGGTGGTTTCTGAGCAGATAAAGGCGCGGGCCGGTGAGACATCGCTGGAAACCGCCATCAGTCACCAGAAGTCTGCACTTCACACGCCGGCACAACAGGCCATTCATCTGGCCCTTCCTGTGGTGGAAAGTAAAAATCTGGCCTTCAGCCAGGTGGATCTGCTGACAGAGGCGAAGTCGTTTGCTGCAGAAGGAACCAGTTTTGTTGACCTGGGACGGGAAATCGATGCGCAGATAAAACGGGGCGATTTGCTGCATGTGGATGTGGCAAAAGGCTATGGCACAGACCTGCTGGTTTCCCGTGCGTCGTATGAGGCTGAAAAGAGCATTCTTCGCCATATTCTCGAAGGTAAGGAGGCGGTCACGCCGCTGATGGAGAGAGTACCTGGCGAACTCATGGAGAAACTGACATCAGGACAGCGTGCCGCCACCCGCATGATACTGGAAACGTCCGACCGTTTCACGGTAGTGCAGGGCTATGCCGGTGTGGGTAAGACCACACAGTTCCGGGCGGTGATGTCAGCCGTGAACCTGCTGCCGGAGAGTGAGCGTCCCCGTGTCGTGGGGCTGGGGCCCACGCACCGTGCGGTCGGGGAGATGCGCAGCGCCGGCGTGGATGCGCAGACACTGGCGTCCTTTCTGCATGACACGCAGCTGCAGCAGCGCAGCGGAGAAACGCCGGATTTCAGCAACACGCTGTTCCTGCTCGATGAGAGCTCAATGGTGGGCAATACCGACATGGCACGGGCATACGCCCTGATTGCGGCCGGTGGCGGTCGTGCCGTGGCCAGTGGTGACACGGACCAGCTGCAGGCCATCGCGCCCGGTCAGCCTTTCCGTCTCCAGCAGACGCGCAGTGCTGCCGATGTGGCCATCATGAAGGAGATTGTGCGTCAGACGCCGGAACTGCGGGAGGCGGTATACAGCCTGATTAACCGGGATGTGGAAAGGGCACTGTCCGGGCTTGAGAGTGTAAAACCGTCTCAGGTGCCACGTCAGGAGGGCGCATGGGCACCGGAGCACTCCGTGACGGAGTTCAGTCACAGCCAGGAAGCGAAACTGGCAGAAGCGCAGCAGAAGGCGATGCAGAAAGGCGAGGCTTTTCCGGATGTCCCCATGACACTGTATGAAGCCATTGTTCGCGACTATACCGGCAGGACACCGGAAGCACGGGAGCAGACGCTGATTGTCACGCACCTGAATGAAGACAGGCGCGTGCTGAACAGTATGATTCATGATGCACGGGAAAAGGCCGGTGAGCTGGGGAAAGAGCAGGTTATGGTGCCTGTCCTGAACACAGCGAATATACGCGACGGGGAGCTGCGTCGTCTTTCCACCTGGGAGACACATCGGGACGCACTTGCCCTGGTGGATAATGTGTATCACCGGATTGCCGGTATCAGTAAGGATGACGGGCTGATAACCCTGCAGGATGCGGAAGGTAACACACGGCTGATTTCGCCCCGGGAGGCGGTGGCTGAAGGCGTCACACTGTACACCCCGGATACCATTCGGGTGGGAACCGGTGACCGGATGCGCTTCACGAAGAGTGACCGGGAGCGTGGTTATGTGGCCAACAGCGTCTGGACGGTGACAGCGGTTTCCGGTGACAGTGTCACGCTGTCGGACGGACAGCAGACCCGTGTGATTCGCCCCGGTCAGGAGCGGGCAGAGCAACATATTGACCTGGCCTATGCCATCACCGCCCACGGTGCGCAGGGGGCAAGTGAAACCTTTGCCATCGCGCTTGAAGGCACGGAAGGTGGCCGGAAACTGATGGCCGGCTTTGAGTCAGCCTACGTGGCCCTGTCGCGTATGAAACAGCATGTGCAGGTGTACACTGATGACCGTCAGGGCTGGACGGATGCCATCAACAACGCCGTACAGAAAGGGACTGCCCACGATGTGCTGGAGCCGAAAGCTGACCGGGAGGTCCTGAATGCAGAGCGGTTGTTCAGTACGGCACGGGCGCTGCGGGACGTGGCGGCAGGCCGTGCCGTTCTCCGTCAGGCAGGGCTGGCCGGGGGAGACAGTCCTGCACGGTTTATTGCTCCGGGGCGTAAATATCCGCAGCCGTATGTGGCACTGCCGGCTTTTGACCGTAACGGCAAGTCAGCAGGTATCTGGCTGAACCCACTGACCACGGATGACGGAAACGGGCTGCGGGGATTCGGTGGTGAAGGACGGGTGAAAGGCAGCGGGGATGCGCAGTTCGTGGCCCTGCAGGGCAGCCGTAACGGAGAAAGTCTGCTGGCTGATAATATGCAGGATGGCGTCCGGATTGCCCGTGATAATCCTGACAGTGGTGTGGTGGTAAGAATCGCCGGTGAAGGCCGTCCGTGGAATCCCGGTGCCATCACCGGTGGCCGCGTGTGGGGGGATATCCCGGACAACAGCGTCCAGCCGGGAGCCGGAAATGGCGAGCCGGTCACGGCAGAGGTACTGGCACAGCGGCAGGCTGAAGAGGCCATCCGCCGTGAAACGGAACGCCGTGCGGATGAAATTGTCCGTAAAATGGCAGAGAACAAACCTGACCTGCCGGATGGCAAAACAGAGCAGGCTGTCAGGGAGATTGCCGGGCAGGAGCGTGAACGGGCTGTCACTTCTGAACGGGAAGCCGCGCTGCCGGAGAGTGTGCTGCGTGAATCACAACGGGAGCGGGAAGCGATCCGGGAGGTTGCCCGGGAAAATCTGCTGCAGGAGCGTCTGCAGCAGATGGAGCGGGATATGGTCCGTGACCTGCAGAAAGAGAAAACCCTGGGCGGAGACTGATACAGGAAGACAAACACTGATGACAACGGATAACACGAACACGACACGTAACGATTCACTGGCTGCACGGACCGATACCTGGTTGCAGTCGTTGCTGGTCTGGTCACCCGGACAGCGGGATATCATCAAAACGGTGGCACTGGTGCTGATGGTGCTGGACCATGCAAACCGCATTCTGCATCTGGACCAGACGTGGATGTTTCTGGCCGGGCGCGGGGCCTTTCCGCTGTTTGCTCTGGTGTGGGGGCTGAATCTGTCCCGTCATGCGCATATCCGTCAACCGGCCATTAACCGGCTGTGGGGATGGGCAGTGATTGCCCAGTTCGCATATTATCTGGCCGGCTTTCCCTGGTATGAGGGGAATATCCTGTTTGCCTTTGCAGTGGCGGCACAGGTGCTGACATGGTGTGAAACGCGCAGCCTGTGGCGTTCTGTGGGGGCCATGTTATTGCTGGCAGTATGGTTGCCTTTGTCCGGCACCAGTTACAGCATTGCCGGGCTGCTGATGCTGGCGGTCAGCTACCGGCTGTACCGGGCGGAAGACAGAACGGAACGTCTGGCGCTGGTTGCATGCCTGCTGGCCGTGATTCCGGCGCTTAACCTTGCCTCCAGTGATGTGGCGGCTGTAGCTGGTCTTGTGATGACGGTGCTGACCGTTGGTCTGGTGTTGTGTACAGGGAAATCATTACCCCGTTTCTGGCCAGGGGATTTTTTCCCGACGTTCTATGCCAGTCATCTGGCTGTGCTGGGCGTTCTGGCACTGTGACGGGTGTGGTATCTTTGGCCGCAAGAGGATGATTCGTCAGAGGCAGAACACAGCATGACAGAGCAGAAGCGACCGGTACTGACACTGAAGCGGAAGACAGAGGGAACAGCGCCTGTCCGCAGCCGGAAAACCATCATCAATGTCACCACGCCACCAAAATGGAAGGTGAAAAAGCAGAAGCTGGCGGAGAAAGCGGCCCGGGAAGCAGAGCTGGCAGCAAAAAAAGCGCAGGCCAGACAGGCGCTGTCCATTTATCTGAACCTGCCCACACTGGATGAGGCCGTGAACACCCTGAAGCCCTGGTGGCCGGGATTGTTTGACGGTGACACACCCCGGCTTCTGGCCTGCGGTATCCGGGACGTGTTACTGGAAGACGTGGCGCAGCGGAATATCCCACTCTCGCATAAAAAACTGCGCAGGGCGCTGAAGGCCATCACCCGTTCAGAAAGCTATCTTGGCGCCATGAAAGCCGGTGCCTGCCGCTATGACACGGAAGGGTATGTGACGGAGCATATTTCTCAGGAGGAGGAAGTGTATGCGGCAGCGCGTCTGGAGAAAATCCGTCGCCAGAACCGGATAAAGGCAGAACTACAGGCCGTGCTCGATGAGAAATAAAAAAAGCCTCCGCATGGGGTCGGAGGCCGAAGGATTCATCCCGGACGTATCCTGGTGTGAATCAGTATATTTGTATATGCCTCATCATGTACAGAATATGTGCCCACGTCCAGAGAACACCCGGGAAAGGTAGCACAGCATATTACGGTTGATAACCCCTCTGATGTAATGTTTTGTCATGAAAGTTTTACAAAAAGCATATGGAGATAATAATTTAAACAGGGGAAAAGATACAGAAAGATGTATTGCCCTTATTGATTATGAGAACTGCAGTAATCTGAAAAATATCTCACTTAAAGAATATACAGAATTAATCATCTTTACCGGCCCCCTGCAGCAAAATGTTGTACTACCGGTTAATTTATTTCCGGATAATGTAAAAATAAGTATCAGACAGACAAACGGAGTGTCAAAAAATAATGTTGATTTTCATCTGGTTCTTGAACTTGGCAGGATGACCTGTTGTGGTGAGAGGGATAATACATACCATATTATTTCAGCAGATAAGGGATATGACGGGATTATACAGACGCTGCGCAGGCAGGGCATTCAGTGTCGTCGTGTCACACCTGAGAGAACTGTTCTGGCAGCATCCCCCGTTATTTGTATTGATGTTATTGTGCGCTGGGTAGATAAGATTCAGTTATATGCCAGAGAACCCCGTAATATGCCAGCGTCAGTGAAATCATTTAATAACTATCTGAAGTCACAGATGCGGAAAGAGTGGAGTGAAACGCTGGCTAAGGATATTCGTGATGAACTGATTCGTCGGAGGGTGATAAAAGTTAAAGAAAGCAAAATTACCTGGTCATCTTTGAGTGATCGGAAGTAGCCATGATTTATAATGCTAAATAAGGAGAAAAGAATGTCATTTATTCCTGTGACAAAACAGAGGGCATCATTTAAAGATAAGGGTACTGCCAGACTGACAGTAAGAAGGACAAAATCCGGCGCGTCAGGTCTTTATGTGAGTGTTGCAGTTCGTGGAAAAAAAGAATTCATCATCACAGAGCTGGACTATGATGCGAAAGAGATAAGATTAAAACCAACAGATTCACCCGGGGAGGGATTGAAGTTGTCTTCCGGTACATTCACGCTCGCGGGTAAATTCAGCAAAGAAATACTGCCTGCAGGTGTGCGCAGTGTTTGTATTATTCTGAACAAAAAAGATGATGGATGGTGGTACGGGAATTATTAAAGTGCCTGTTGTGATTCTTTTGTGAAATTAAATGACGAGGATGAATATATGAATACTCAGGAAGCATCAGATTTGATAGCGAGATATGAGCATAATGTTCTTATTGTGGGGAATTCTGCCACCCGAATTGATAAGTTTTTTAAGAGATATTACATACCTGATTCTAAATATTATGATTTCAGTCAGGCAAGCGGTGATGGTGATTTAGTTGCTGGCAGAAATGACTATGCTGTTTCTGTTGTCAGAGATGCCTTAAATTCTGAAGAGCACGTTATTATTTTTAATTGTGTCGGGTGGCCGGATTTGGGAGAAGATTCAGCAATATTACAGTTTGCCATGACAGCCAGAAAACTTGATAAGCAACTTATTGTTGCAGTACATGAAAGAGATGCGTCCGGACTGAAGTGCAACTTTAAGACTGTCGGGAAGTTAACGGGTAAGAATAATATTGTTGTTGTAAGTTGTCCGGGAAGCGTCTGACCCTGTTATCAGTCAGGTGGATAATAATTAACTTTTCTGTTGTGTAATCCTGTTTATCTTATTCAGGATTGTTTTGTTGTAATAAATCTGGATGTGCTGGAGATTATTTATGAAAAACAGAAGGTGGAAGGGGAAATTAAATAAATGTCGCGAAAGCAAATAATGTTTCTGTCCCGTCTTTATATAAAACTCCATTCGTAATATCTGCAGGTGTAGAAATGAAGAAAACTATTGGCTACTCAATGGTGGCCGTGCAGTTCTTTGCGCAAATTTCCCCGGCATTTGCCGGTGTCTTTCAGGCTGATGAGCAGTCTGTGGCACAGACGGCGATGGAGGCCGGACGTGTGCTGCAGGGCAGCAACAGCGGTGATGCAGCCCGCCAGTTGCTGACCAGCCAGGCTTCCGGGCAGGCGGCAGATGCGGTCACGCAGTGGCTGAACCAGTTCGGTACGGCGAAAACGCAGCTGAGCGTGGACAGTGATTTCTCCCTGAAAGGCTCGTCGCTCGATGTGCTGCTGCCGTTTTACAACACCCCGAAGAACGTGCTGTTCACCCAGCTCGGGATGCGGGATAACGACGGGCGATTCACCACCAATGCCGGACTTGGCCACCGTTACTTCACGGATAACGGCTGGATGCTGGGATACAACGTGTTTTATGACGTGGACTGGCGCAACACCAACCGCCGCTACGGGATTGGCGTGGAAGCCTGGCGTGATTACCTTAAAGTATCCGCCAACGGATACAAACGTCTGTCCGACTGGCGGCAGTCCCCGACCGTTACCGATTACGACGAGCGTCCGGCTGACGGCTGGGATATCCGTGCCGAAGGCTGGCTGCCTGCCTGGCCGCAACTGGGCGGTAAGCTGGTTTACGAGCAGTATTACGGGAATGAAGTGGCGCTGTTCGGTGAGTCTGAACGCCAGAAAAACCCTCACGCCATCACTGCCGGCGTCACCTGGACGCCGTTCCCGCTGCTGACTGCCGGTGTCGATTACCGCCGGGGCAAAAACGGGGCTGACGACACCCGCCTGAACCTCGGTCTGACATACCGTATCGGTGAACCGCTGGCGCATCAGCTGGACAGCAGCCGGGTGGGTGCACAACGTTCACTGGCCGCTAACCGCCTGGAACTGGTGAACCGTAACAATGATGTGGTGCTGGAATACCGCAAACAGACGCTGATTACCCTGCAGCTGCCACCGGATGTGTACGGCGCAGAGCTGACGACCGTCACCCTGACACCACAGGTAAACGCAAAATACGGGCTGTCCCGTATCGAACTTGACGACGCAGAACTGCGTCAGGCCGGCGGGAAGGTTATCAGCAACACCGGCAACCGGATTACGCTGCAGTTACCCGCCTGGTCTGCCGAAAATCAGAGTGTCACACTCTCCGGCAGGGCACGGGATACCCGTGGCAACCTCTCTGATATTGCCCGTACCCGTATTCTGGTGTCCCCGGCAGCACAGCAGCAACTGGCTGTCAGCACGGATAAAACCACGGCCACTGCAGACGGTGCGGACAGTGTGCGCTACACCCTGACCGTCACGGGCAGTGACGGAAAACCGGTCAGCGGACAGGCTGTACGCTGGGAACACAACGGCGGCACGCTGAATGGTGAGAACACCACGAACGCTGACGGTGTGGCCACAGCCACCCTGACCAGTCAGACTGCCGGTATTATCCGGGTTACGGCCACCACCCGTAACCAGACGGCAAAAGCGGCTGATGTGACCTTCGTTGCCGCCATGCAGGGAGAACTGCTGGCTGACCGTACTCAGGCACTGGCAGATGGTCAGGAGGCGGTCAGCTACACCCTGACGCTGAAAACCACTGACGGTAAGCCCCTTTCCGGGAAAAACGTCACATTCACCACCACAACCGGGCAACTGAGCCGGACACAGGGCACCACCGACCAGAACGGTCAGTTGTCTGTGCAACTGACCAGCACCCGTGCCGGACAGGCGGTGGTTAATGCCTCTGTGGACGGCACCACCATCAGTGCCGCCCCGGTGACGTTTGAAAACCACCTGGATTCCGCCATTGTGGTGAACAAAACCTCCGCCGTTGCCGACGGGCAGGACAGCATCATTCTGACCGCCGTCATCCGGGATGCCGCCGGCATTCCGGTCGCCGGACAGGCTGTCACCTGGCACACAGACAACGGGCAGTTCACACAGCAGGATGCAGTGACAAATGCTGCCGGTGCCGCTTCTGCCACCCTGACCAGTACACAGGCTGGTAATGCACAGGTATCGCTTTCCCTGAACGGTACAACCACCACAGTAAGTGCGCCCCGCGTCAGCTTCACGCAGCAGTTGTATCTCACCCTGCAGGCCGGCAGGACCACTGCTGTGGCAGACGGAAACGACGCCATCACGTACACCCTGAACGTGCGTGACGCGGCAGGTCAGCCCGTGAAGGACAAAGCCGTGCAGTGGAGCACTGACCTGGGCACACTTTCAGCCTCGCAGGGCACAACCAGTGCACAGGGCGAAGCCACGGTAACGCTGACCAGCACACAGGCCGGACAGGCCGTGGTTAATGCCACCGTGGACGGTAAACAAATCAGCGCACAGTCTGTCACCTTCACCCGTACTGTCCGTGGCGTTATCACGGTTGAAAAAGAGCGTGTTTATCCGGGAAGCAAACAGACGGTCACCCTGACGCTGACGGATGCCGCAGGCAACCCTGTCAGTGGCGAACGCGTGGACTGGCGTGCGGACAGTGGCAAGCTCTGGCAGACACAGGGCACAACGGATGCACAGGGCCGTGCCACCACGACGTGGGAAAGTACCACGCCCGGAACAGCCACCATTACCGCTGACGCGTATGGCCAGCAGTACACAGCCCCTGTCATCACGGTCATGCCTGCCCTGACGGTCAGCAGCGTCACCGGCATCGATGCCACTGGCGCAGACGGCAAAAACTTTGGCAAGCGTGTTCCCAACAGCACCTGGCCGGGCGCGAAATTCCGCATCGATACGGAGAATGCTGCCGGCACAGTCACCTGGACCGCATCCTCACCGGCTGTGAGCATTAACGGCAATGTCATGACCGTGAAGAGCAATCCGGCAGGCGTCACCCTGACAGGTACGGATGCAGACGGACAGACCGTAACCCTGAACATGGGCAGCAACTGGTTTGCGCAGAGTGCGACAAAATCGGAGTGGCTGAGTGGTGACTACAACGGAACAGCGATTTACTCCTGTAAAGCACTTAACGCCAGGGTTGCAACGGAGGGGCAGTTGAGCGGAATTATCAGTGAGTGGGGTGAACTCCAGAAATATCCGGGCTGGACATCACTGGCCAGTAACTGGCTGTACAGCAGCACCACTGTAATTCTGAGCAACGGCAGAACTTACTATCGGGCATTTTATCTGCCACAGGGTACGGTCAGCGAACTGTCCGGACCGAGTGGTTATTACGCCTGCCGTTAATCTGTCACAGATATAAACTGTAGTTAATCATCTTACAGGACGAATTTGTCCTGTCTTATTTTAAGGAAAACATTAAAATGAATGAGCGGATTAATGATAATATGAGTTCTGAAGATAATTCATGGGAAGGTACTATGAATTATGGGGTTGTTACGCTGAACAGTCGTTATATTCCTGATGCTGAAGAGAAAAAACGCTATCAGTGTGCTGATGTCGTCAATAGTATAATTGAGTATGAGTCTTCCGTAGAGTGGGTGATTAATAAGATTCTGCAGAATATAAAAACGGCAGAAGAATCAGGTTTTATGTCAGAAGAGTTATTGAAACTGAAGATCATTTCCGAAAATTATTTGCAGGAGCTAACCACTCTGAAAAATAACACCGCTATGATACAGCGAGAGCTGGCAGATAAAGTGCTTGGTAGTCATGGCCTGATGTTTGATAATCCCTGTGAGTTTAATGTGAATGGCTACCGGTTCTCGGCAACTCCTGCCTCACAGGAGGCCAATTATATAATATCCGATCTGTTTTGTTATACTGAGAAGGCAAATATCAATATGAAACTTTCAGATGTTTTTGTATCAGGCGGTAAAAAAATGCCAAAGAGACAAATTCCGGGGCTTCTGGTAATAAACTTATGGGATACAGCAGGGGAAAAAAGTGTCTGACGCCTTCGCGTTGCTCAGTTGTCCAACCCCGGAAGCGGAAAAAAGCAAGTTTTCCCCGCTTCCGGCGTTTCCGGTATTATTTAGTGAATGGTATTTGTCATATATATAAACATAATATCAACAAGATAAATTAATACGGAAAGCCCTATATTAATATTAGTTTCTTTTAACAGTGCTGAGGATTCATGAGATATAGCCAGTGTTTTTCTGGTTTTAATTTGTTGCACCAGAAACCATGTATTAAGAATGGCGATAAGAAAATAGGCCAGGTAAATTGCGTTAACCATACTATCAACTCTCGTAAAAATAAGTGAAAACAGAAAGTTACAGCTACCTGATAGATAACGAGCAATATCGTTATTATCTTTTATTACGGGATTTTACGTACAAACAGATATGGAACAATTCGGGAAATGCTGATGATTGTTAAGGTTATCAGATAATTAACCGACGGGCTGAAGTGTGGTACTATCGCTGCGGGTGTCTGAGCCTTTCTGGTTCAGGCAAGACGCAGGTGCCAGAAATGCGAAGACCCCACTCGTTAATCCATTAACTCGTGAGGTCTGCATGAAGTATCTCGACACTACTGATTGTAGCCTCTTCCTTGCAGAGAGGTCAAAGTTTATGACGAAATATGCCCTTATCGGGTTGCTCGCCGTGTGCGCCACGGTGTTGTGTTTTTCGCTGATATTCAGGGAACGGTTATGTGAGCTGAATATTCACAGGGGAAATACAGTGGTGCAGGTAACTCTGGCCTACGAAGCACGGAAGTAAGCTGCCGGGCGGGGACGGAAGTCCCCGCTTTCCGGAAGTGTGAGGTATTTCAGGGGCAGACACCCGAAATGCCAGAAACCGCCGGTCCCGCCCGGGGCCGGCATCCTGGTTAAGGCATTTCCTGCTTTTCAGTCATTTCATTATCAAAATCACATTAAACGATCGTAATCAGACATGATTTGTGCGCCAACACTGATCATCGTCACAACTTTCAAGTCGCTGATTTCAAAAAACTGTAGTATCCTCTGCGAAACGATCTCTGTTTGAGTATTGAGGAGGCGAGATGTCGCAGACAGAAAATGCAGTGACTTCCTCATCAGGCACCAAGCGTGCATACCGGAAAGGTAACCCTGTTCCGGCCAGAGAGAGGCAAAGAGCTTCTCTGGCTCGCAGAAGCAACACTCATAAGGCTTTTCATGCGGTTATCCAGGCCCGGTTAAAAGACAGGCTGAGTGAACTGGCGGATGAGGAAGGTATTACCCAGGCGCAGATGCTTGAAAAACTGATTGAATCAGAGCTGAAACGCAGAGCGACTTCGTAAATATTCACGTTCTTGCTTATCTCAGGCGTGAGTGATAGATTGCTGATCGTTTAAGGAATTTTGTGGCTGGCCACGCCGTAAGGTGGCAGGGAACTGGTTCTGATGTGGATTTACAGGAGCCAGAAAAGCGAAAACCCCGATAATCTTCACCAGGTTTGGCGACTAAGAGAAGATTACCGGGGCTAACAAGAAACCGCATAGCCAACAATTCAGCTATGCGGGGAGTATAGTTATATGCCCGGAAAAGTTCAAGACTTCTTTCTGTGCTCACTCCTTCTGCGCATTGTAAGTGCAGGATGGTGTGACTGATCTTCAACAAACGTATTACCGCCAGGTAAAGAACCCGAATCCGGTGTTCACACCCCGTGAAGGTGCCGGAACGCTGAAGTTCTGCGAAAAACTGATGGAAAAGGCGGTGGGCTTCACCTCCCGTTTTGATTTCGCCATTCATGTGGCGCATGCCCGTTCGAAGGGACTGCGTCGGCGCATGCCACCGGTGCTGCGCCGACGGGCTATTGATGCGCTGCTGCAGGGGTTGTGTTTCCACTATGATCCGCTGGCCAACCGCGTCCAGTGTTCCATCACCACGCTGGCCATTGAGTGCGGACTGGCGACAGAGTCTGCTGCCGGAAAACTCTCCATCACCCGCGCCACCCGCGCCCTGACGTTCCTCGCAGAGCTGGGCCTGATTACCTACCAGACGGAATATGACCCGCTTATCGGGTGCTACATTCCGACCGATATCACGTTCACACCTGCACTGTTTGCTGCCCTCGATGTATCAGAGGAGGCAGTGGCCGCCGCGCGCCGCAGCCGTGTGGAATGGGAAAACAGACAGCGCAAGAAGCAGGGGCTGGATACCCTGGGCATGGATGAACTGATAGCGAAAGCCTGGCGTTTTGTGCGTGAGCGTTTCCGCAGTTACCAGACAGAGCTTAAGTCCCGTGGAATAAAACGTGCCCGTGCGCGTCGTGATGCGGGCAGGGAACGTCAGGATATCGTCACCCTGGTGAAACGGCAGCTGACGCGTGAAATCTCGGAAGGGCGCTTCACTGCTAATGGTGAGGCGGTAAAACGCGAAGTGGAGCGTCGTGTGAAGGAGCGCATGATTCTGTCACGTAACCGTAATTACAGCCGGCTGGCCACAGCTTCTCCCTGAAAGTGACCTCCTCAGAATAATCCGGCCCGCGCCGGAGGCATTCGCACGTCTGAAGCCTGCCAGCGAACAAAAAAGCAGCACATCATACAAAAACAACCTCGCCATTCACCTTCTGGTGCATCCGGTTCCCCCTGTTTTTGATACAAAACACGCCTCACAGACGGGTAATTTTGCTTATCCACATTTAACTGCAAGGGATTTCTTCATAAGGTTACAACCGTTCATGTCATAAAGCGCCAGCCGCCAGCCTTACAGGGTGCAATGTATCTTTTAAACACCTGTTTATATCTCCTTTAAACTACTTAATTACATTCATTTAAAAAGAAAACCTATTCACTGCCTGTCCTGTGGACAGACAGATATGCACCTCCCACCGCAAGCGGCGGGCCCCAACCGGAGCCAATTTAGTTACAACATGCAAACATAAATCCCGAAAAACCCCGGTTCCGCGCAGAACTGAAACCACAAAGCCCTCCCTCATAACTGAAAAGCGAGGCCGCCCCCGCCCGAAGGGCGGGAACAACATCGCTTTTAATTATGAATGTTGTAACTAAGTAACATCATCGCTGTCAGTCTTCTGGCTGGAAGTCCTCAGTACACGCTCGTAAGCGGCCCTTACGGCCCGCTAACGCGGAGATACGCCCCGACTTCGGGTAAACCCTCGTCGGGACCACTCCGACCGCGCACAAAAACTCTCTCATGGCTGAAAGCGGGTATGGTCTGGCAGGGCTGGGGATGGGTAAGGTGAAATCTATCAATCCGTACCGGCTTACGCCGGGCTTCGGCGGTTTTACTCCTGTGCCATATGTAACAACGGAGTACCGCCTTCCATGCCGCTGGCGCGGCATATGTTGGTGGCTGTGTCTGAAAGGTTATATACTCTGTATAAAACCTGACAACACGCAGATCGCCAGGTAAATGAGCATTTTTTTCCGGTTATCGCCTGCCTGTGAAACAATATCACCGGAGTGAATATCGATACTCTGACTCGTTATACCCATGCGGGCGACATCAAAAAACTTGTAATTGCTCTTTATTGAATGAAGGGGGGAGTCAACTATGAATAGCACCATTCATTACGAAAACGCCAATTTCCTGCGCGAGCTGGCCGAAAGCCTGCCTCGTATTTTGCCTGAAGGCAGTACAGACAAGTCTGCACTATTGCAACGCCTCGCGAATGAAGAACTGGCACGGGCGGAATACGACGAACAGGTACGAGCGAAAGTTGCCGCTGCTCGCGCCGATAAGCGGCCGGGAATGAGTTCCGCGCAACTGCGCCAGCAACTACAGGGACGTTATCAGGAACTGCGCAATGAGTTATGAAATAGAATGGCGACCAGGTGCAATTGAGGATATAACGGCGCTGTTTGAATATTTGGCTGAGAATGCATCTCTTTGGGATGCAAGGAACGTGACAGAGCGTCTGATCACTGCAACCGATCGCCTGGCAGATTACCCTCGGCTGTATGAAACTGATGAACGCTATGGCGAAGGGGTTCGCCGCATTAGCTTACTTGGACAACACGTTCTTTATGAAGTGAATGATGAGGCCAGTTGTGTCAATATCCTGGCGGTTGTAGGCCAGCGTCAGAACCCCCGATTTATTCTTTGAATACTCGGCTGAGTGGTCCCTGGTTACCGGGATTCCTCTTGCCAGGAATTACGATTTCAACAGCTAAATAAAGAATGAAATTTGCAATGTGGTCCATCAGTAAAGTAGTTGACTTCAAATGTGCATATGATGCATTATTTTTTTACAAACTGTGATGATATTGTAAGTGAAGTTTTTACTCGTTCAAAAGAATTAATATGAGTCATAGAGAACTATTTAGCGAATTCTTGGGAAACTTAAAGCTTGATCTAAAACAAGCAAAAAGAATAAGTTATCACTATCGTAAAATAACAAAATCCCTGAATATTGCATTCAGAGAAACAGATTCCAGTATCGCAAATCGGTTAAAGGTTGGGTCTGTTGGCAGACATACAGCCATTAAAGGTATATCTGATCTGGATATGCTTTATATTATGCCATGCAGCAAGTATGAATACTATAATAGCAAAGATAACGGTCAGTCCGCATTATTGACAGATGTTAGAAATATTCTAGCGAGAAAATATCCTGAACAGAAAGTAAGAAAAGATCGGTTAGTGGTTCAGGTGATCTTTAAAAACTTCTATGTTGAAGTTCAGCCTGTATTCAAACAGAATGACGGAAGTTTTAAATATCCTGACAGCTATAATGGGGGGAGCTGGAAGATCACAAAACCACTCCATGAGAAGGCTGCCATGACGGAATTTTCCAGAGATAAATCTAACAATTTGAGAAAACTTTGTAAAATGATTAGGGCATGGAAGAATCGGCATGGTGTCAATATGGGAGGGTTGCTTATAGACACGCTGGCTTATCGGTTTCTTTCATCAACATCTAAATATGACAATACTGGCAATGGTAGTTTGGGCGTTCTCGCCAAAGAGTTTTTTGAATACTTGTCGAATGAGGAAAAACATGAAAGGTATCCGGCGTTAGGTAGTAATCAGCATGTTAGTGTTAAATCTCCTTGGTTTGGTCGGGCAGCAAAACAAGCATATGAATTATGCTGTGATGCTTTAGATGCTGCAGGAACTGTCTGTGAAAATGATTGTTGGCGTGCGGTTTTTGGGCGAGCTTTTCCCAAACTTAAGGCAGATATTCTGGAATCTAATCTTTCGCTGGCGTCATGTGCGACAGATGTTGCTACTTGGAATGATACTGAAGAGTTTATAGAGGATAAATATCCAGTAGATATCAAGTACTCACTTAATCTTGACTGCACAGTAACTCAAAACGGGTTCAAGCCCACAAAGCTACGGAAAATGCTTTCCAGAGGATTTCGCCTTTCTGCTCGAAAATCTCTCCTTTTTCAGGTTGATCTGGCTGAAGGAGAAATTGATGAATCCTACACTGTAATGTGGAAGGTTCTGAATGTGGGCGATGAAGCGCGAAGAAGAAATATGATCCGAGGACAAATAGTACAGGATAAGGGACACTGTACAAAGAAAGAAAGCACTGATTTCCGGGGGGATCACATGGTTGAATGCTATGTGATTAAAAATGAGGTTGTGGTTGCACGAGCTCAGATTGACGTTCCTATTAATTGAGGTTTAAATGACAAAGCCAGAGATGCTGAAACTTATTGCCAAGTATGCTTATAATGTTGGTTTTGGTGCAAAAAAAAATTTTGCTACTTATGATTTGATCTGTAAGGCATCCGGATGGATTAGTTTTATATCACTGGCTATTGGTGTTTTTGCTCTCTTCATTCCTCAACTTGCTACTAATGTTATTTCTGCAATATTGATCGTTTTTGGAGTTTCAACAATGTACATTCAGTTTTATGACTCTGAAAAACATAATTATGAGAATGCGGGAATTGAACAAACAAAAATTTTTAATAAGTTAGAAATCATCTACCATAACGTAAAAAGTGATGAGAATTTTGATTATTCTCTGACACAAAAAAACATAGATTCTGTTATGATTGAATTCTATGAGACAGTCATCAGTAAGCAGATTTTTGGAAGCAACTGGTATGCTCACTATAAATTCTTCTGTGAATTTGAAAAAAAATGGGTTGAAGAAGAGTTAAATCTGACACTAAAAGATAAAATTCCACTTTCTTTTTGTTTCTTTATTGTTCTAACGATTATTGTTATATTTTTTTTGTTTTCATCAGGCTTAATATTTTCGGGGAGCGTGGCAACTTTAGAAATAAGAAATTATTGTACGTTTATCTCATTATTTAACTATCCCAACCCGTAATAGTTTTATTGGGGGCGTCTGTAATTAAGAACAAATTGGGGGCAGTTTGGAGATCGGAATTTATTGTACGGCAAGCCTGTTTTTGGAACAGGTTTACCTATGGCGATAGGGGGGACTCCCGCGCTATACGGTGTTTTCAGGAGAATTGGTCTTAATCGGATAACCTAAATGCGATACAGCAAGAGCGACAATTTAAAAGCGATAACTACAGTCTGAAATTCTTGGTTCGGCGAAAAATTTGAATTTGATAGCATCAATACATGAAGGTAAAAGCAAGGAAAGCACATATGAGTACATGGCGGAGATTGGACGTATGCTCAAAATTCCAACCACCAATTCTCTTTAATATCCACTCTGATCAAGATGCTCATGTTATTCCGTCTTGGCATATTGTCGCTGTGATATAACCTCCGCACCACCTGAACATCCCAGTAATTCTAAGGGTATTAAAATATTATTTTGGGGTGACATAATGCCGTTCTACTTTGCTAATTTCCCGGCTCAGTTCCGTGAGATCCTCCTGCGTTTGCAGTCTCTCAACGCTTCCCGGCATGGTATAGACTAGTCTGTCTCTCATATTTAACAATCGCTCAAGCACTGACATAATCACAGCAATATGTTCTCTGCTTAAGCTTCCTGTATCAAATATAAGTTCTCTATGAAAATCACTGATATGCTCTGCAACTCTCATAGAGTACATTGTACCTTTCTCGTTTTTAAGTTTTTGATTAGTTACGAGAAGGATTTGACAATATTCATGGATATGGCGCAGCTGGCTCAGCAAGTGTCGCGTCTGGTCTACTTTATCAGAGATAATGGTTTTAATGGAAAACGGCAACTTATTATATTCAGCAATATACTGGTAAAGCCAAGTGATTGCTTGAGTGGGGTGTGTACCTAACTCCTTCATTACCTCATCAGCTTGTTTTTTGAGGCTTTCATCAATACGAACACTGATCTGTGAGAGTGCCATCTATAAATCCTGTATAGTAAATCTGCTACACACTATAGTGCAGTTCACAGGGTATAGCAATATTGGGGGTTTGAGGCTCAGTGGAACAATAACAGCCGTTAAGCGGTCATTTTAAATAGCCAAAAATCAACCAGCCAATTTACATCGTGAATCTGCGTTCTTGGCTATCTGTTTTGGGGAGGCCAAGTTGGCTTCACTAATCTTGGCCGTTTGCGGAGCAAAAGACGTTGTTGATCTCAACAGATTGATTTACCTGTTATTGACCATTCAATTGAACCGTTTAACCGCCTTTTGAGTTCCAGTACTCCCCAAACCCCGATCTCTGTACTCAATGTGTATTTTCATTTATTGATGAAATTTGATATTTGCGCAATTTTCCCGTTCTGGTGTATTTTATTCTTTCGGAGGCTATAATATGTTTAATGTGATTACTCACCCTGCCGCACTGGATGAGCTGCTGGAATTACCAGACAATCTGCGTGGTCGCATGGCCAGACTGATTGAACGGCTGGAACAGGAAGGTAACAAAATGAAAATGCCTCACAGCCGTGTTATTGGCGGAGGGCTTTTTGAACTGAGAGTCGGGGATAAAAATATCGCAAGGACACTGTACGCTTATGCAACGGGTAACGAAATCTGTCTGCTGCATGCATTTGTGAAAAAGACGCAAAAGACACCAACGAAAGCTATTGAAATCGCCAGAATGCGCCTGAAGGAGATGAAATGATGAAAGTAAAAGGTGTTCCGTTCAGCCTGGTAAAGCAAAAACTGCTTAATACTCCAGAAGCTGTCAAAGGGTATGAAGATGCCGATAAAGAACTGGAGATGGTAGAAATGTTGTACGAAATGAGAGAAAAAGCGGGGTTAACAAAGTCTGCTCTGGCCGAACGAATGGGGTTACGTCCGTCAGCAATTAGTCGCCTGGAAAGTAATCCTTTAGGAGCCAGTATGAAAACTTTGACAAAATATGCTCAGGCCTGTGGTGCAACCATCGATATTCGCGCAGTCTATTGAATCAATAGAAATTTAAATCCCCAAAAGATTAAAAAAACACTCAAAAAGGGGGCCGCTTGAGTGAGTTAGCTGGCCTGGATGTAACCACTCGTTCAACTCAATTCTCTTAACGTGGGAAAATTTCCGAATTCCAAGCGGACCCCAAATCGATTTATCAGGCTCCCACGGAAGAGACAGGCCAGCAGGCACTGGAAGCGTTCGCTGCGGCCAGAGACAGCCGCTATCCTCAGATAAGCCGAAGCTGGCAGGCTAACTGGCCGAATCTTGCCACGTTATTCGCTTATCCAACGGACATCCGCAAAGTGATCTATAGGGGGCGGTTTGGGAAACGGAAATTATTGTACGTTAGGAGCATTTTTTAATCGATACTGATAATTAACTGATTGATTTATCGTAATCAGCTATCGCCTTTAAGTTATTGCTTTTCTCTTATCGCATTTAGGTTATCTCATTTCCCTAAAGGTCTGCCAAAGACCGTATAGCGTTGGAGTACACCCTACCGCAATAGCGCAACCGTACAATATTGTACGTTTCCCAAACGCAGCCCTCTATACGACGAATGCCATCGAGTCGCTAAACAGCGTGATCCGCCATGCGATCAAAAAGCGTAAAGTGTTCCCGACAGACGACTCGGTGAAAAAAGTGGTGTGGCTGGCAATCCAGTCTGCGTCCCAGAAATGGACGATGCCGTTGAAGGACTGGCGAATGGCAATGAGCCGCTTTATTATCGAGTTTGGTGACCGCCTGGACGGTCACTTCTGAGAAAAGGCATTTACACAGAATCCTAAACAGGCTCGAAAAATTCTGTATCTGTCCTATACAGCACTGTTAACATAGACATATATTAACAGTGCATAAATCACAAATTACGTGATATTGTTCAATCTTCTTCGCTTAAATCTGAAAAGCCCACTGCAGGATCGAGCTCTTTATTTATTATTCTAACTATACGAGGGTCTGCTACTTCATAAAGGGT
>NZ_PTSN01000023.1:0-41102 GCF_002965865.1 Escherichia sp. MOD1-EC6098 | reverse complement strand
AAGCACAAATTTACAAAAATACAAGTATGAAAGGATACTTTTTGTAAATTGAACGTTTAAAAGGACCAGCTAGCTGGCCCTCGATTTTATCAATGACTCATCCTGAATTGTGCCGATACATTTGATTCATACACAATGAAAAAATACGCCACGCTATCTCAGGACGAGTCTGAAACCCGTCGTTACACTTAACCATGTACCTCACGAAACGTTCTGAATTCAGGCTGGCGAATGGTCGTTGAAAGCGCCAGCGAAAGAATCAGCAAGGCGAAAATGACGTAGAAGGTTACATAGAAGCCGCCAAACAGTGAGGCGATAATCGAGCCGCAAATACTACCGATACCAAACCCGAGGTAAATCACACCGTAGTTTTTCGCCAGGTTATTAAGCCCGAAGAACTCACTAACCAGTGACGGGAAGACGGTAATGGTGCCACCGAAGTTAAAGGCCACACAGGCAATCGCCGCAAAGAATGTCAGCGCATTGAGTGGAGCAAACAACAGCGCTGCCATACCCACCAGCGAAATCACCTGACCAATGGTGATGACACGAATACGGGCAATTTTGTCAGACAGAATGCCCAGCACCAGACGACCAGAAAGGTTAGCAATAGAAATAACCGTCACTGCGTTAGCTGCTGATACTGCATCAAGATGCGCCAGGCTCTGGGCGATATCTTTCGCCACACCAATGACATACAAACCGCTCATACAGGCAGTCAGGAACATCACCGCCAGCATCCAGTATTGCGGTTTACGCATCGACTCTGCCAGAGTGAAATCATTTTCCACCACGCCATTATGGGTTTTGACTTCCTGCTTCGGCGCGTCTTTCATTAAGGTTGCGCCAAAGACAATCATCACCAGCACAATCGCGCCCCAAATCAGAAAGGTTTTTTCCAGACCGACCGTCTCCAGCAGATGCGAGTCGATAAATTTGAATCCCAGGCTACCCAAACCATAGGAACCAATGGCGAACGCGGAGATCAAACCTTTACGCTCCGGGAACCACTTCACGCAGTTAGAGAGCGTCAGCAGGTAACCCGCGCCATCTGCCAGACCGACCAGCACACCAGCGCTCAACCACAGCATCATCAGACTGTTGGAATGCGCGGTAAGGAAGAAACCCAGCCCCAGTAAAATGCCGGACGCCATAGTGACGCGTTTTACGCCAAAACGTTCCTGCAACTTACCAGCCACAGAAGATGAGATCGCCAGTCCCAGACTCAACAGGCCAAAGGAGAAAGCGACCTGGCTTATCGGCGCATCCAGCTTGGCGGAAAGCGCGCCGTTAAACAGGCTCCAGGTATAAACCGAACCCAATGCAAACTGGGTAATGATAGTACCAATGAGTGTCAGCCAGCGGGTACGCTGATAGTTTGAAGGTGTCATGGCAGTATTCCTGCATTAATAAAAAGGAAAATTCTCTGCTGACAACCATAACGAAGTGCATTTTATGCCAGGGGGAAAACGGCATGAAATGCCATCAGAACGGAATGAAATGCCTCAGTTCAGGAATGAATGACGTGACAAACATTCACAACAATAATTATTGAGTCAGTTAGCACCCACTATCAATACAATGATTGTTATAACCGATCCCGCATTGTAAAAAACAAGTTAAAACCTGGCACTAACCCCCATAGTATACAAATAATCACTATTATTGGCGCTGTTCTCTGCCTGGGATAACGCAGCATAAGCGGCAATATGTTGGTTAAGCAGCATATCGGCGCCTACGGTCACATCAAGCCAGTTGCCGTTCTGATTTGTCGCCGTCATGCGACTCAGGCCTGATTGAGCCTTCCAGATATTTTCACCAAATTGCTGGTTGTAGCTGATTTGCGCCCAGGGGCGGAAATCGCCAAGTCGGGAATCAACACGCCAGCCCAACGTACTGACGCTGGCATGCCATAACGGATCGGTCAGTGTTGCAGTGCTGTCGCCAAACTCGTTATACATCGAAGTGGTCGTTCCGTCGTAATGCAATGCGGCGACCGGGCCTGTTGTAACGTGTTCATATAAAGGGAAGTTCCAGCCCATACTCATGCTGCTGGTTACATCCGCGGGAGTTTCTTCCGCCAGATTAACTTCCAGTCCCAGCGCCCTTTGGCTACTTTGAATACGTTGCGACAAAATATCGTTGTAATCAGGTTGGTGATCGCTATCCCAGGTATAACGTTCTGTGGTATGTCCTGGCTGCGTATCAACGATATATTCTTGTTGCCAGGCGTAAGCTGTGTTGAGAAAAAAAGAACTGATTACCACGCTCGCCAGCAGACTTAGGGGCCAGCGACCACCGCATTTTTTTATGATCATTAACACGACTCCAGGGAAGAGCCGAATTCGGCATTATTATTGTCATTGTATGAAGGATATCAGGCATATTAGTCCTGTATTAAATATTGACTTTTTCGCCGGTGCGTCAAGAAAAGCAGGTGAAATTTTTACGAACAGGTGCATAGAGAGGGAAAGTATGGAACGTTGCGGCTGGGTGAGTCAGGACCCGCTTTATATTGCCTACCACGATGAAGAGTGGGGCGTGCCTGAAACTGACAGTAAAAAACTGTTCGAAATGATCTGCCTTGAAGGGCAACAAGCTGGGCTGTCCTGGATTACCGTCCTCAAAAAACGTGAAAATTATCGCGCCTGTTTTCATCAATTCGATCCCGTGAAGGTCGCTGCAATGCAGGAAGAGGATGTTGAAAGGCTGGTGCAGGACACCGGAATTATCCGCCATCGCGGGAAAATCCAGGCCATTATTGGCAATGCGCGCGCATACCTGCAAATGGAACAGAACGGCGAACCATTTGCCGACTTTGTCTGGTCGTTCGTAAATCATCAGCCGCAGGTGACACAAGCCACAACGTTGAGTGAAATCCCCACATCAACGCCCGCCTCCGACGCGCTTTCTAATGCATTGAAAAAACGCGGTTTTAAATTCGTTGGATCAACGATTTGTTACTCCTTTATGCAGGCATGTGGGCTGGTGAATGATCATGTGGTTGGCTGCTGTTGCCATCCGGGGAATAAAGCATGATTAGACAAGCACAACGTTCGGAACTGCCCGCAATCCTTGAACTGTGGCTGGAAAGTACAACCTGGGGACATCCCTTTATAGAAGAAAGTTACTGGCGTGACTGCATTCCGCTGGTGCGTGATGCATATCTTGCCAACGCGCAAAACTGGGTATGGGAAGAAAACGGTGAATTTCTCGGTTTTGCCAGCATTATGGAAGGGCGGTTTCTGGCAGCAATGTTTGTCGCACCGAAGGCTGTCAGACGCGGTATCGGTAAGGCTTTGATGCAACATATGCAACAGCGCCATCCTCATTTATTGCTGGAGGTTTACCAGAAAAACCAGCCAGCAATAAGTTTTTACCATGCGCAGGGTTTTCAAATTGTCGACTGCGCATGGCAGGAGGAAACCCAACTCCCTACCTGGATTATGGATTGGCAGGCGGATCAAACGCCGTAAGTTTAAGTTCAGGCCCCGTGTATTTTTCCAGCCACGCCAGCGCCGTGTTACCCGCACAACCATTACCCAGCCGCGAGCTTGGGAAGTCTTTGGTCAGCACATTCACCGCGCCATTTTTACAAATGCCGCCAGCAGTAAAATCCAGATCTGGCCATGCCCCTTCGTGAATGCAAATCACACCAGGCCTGATGCCTTCACTAATCACCGCTCCGGCAAGAATTTGCCCGCGCGAGTTCCACAACCGAACAGTATCGCCATCTTGTATTCCGCGTGCCTTTGCATCGTCAGGATGAATGGTGACAGGCTCACGGTTTGCCACCGCATACAATTCGCGAAGTGAACTGTAATTCAACTGACTGTGCAGGCGATGCGCCGGATGGGCTGAAAGTACCTGCAACTGCTCTGCTTCGGCGTTGCCCCACCACTCATCGGGTTCCAGCCACATCGGATGGCCTGGACAATCCCGATAACCGTAATCCGCAATGCGCTGCGAGAAGATCTCAATCTTACCACTGGTCGTCTTTAATGGGTGTGCCTGCGGGTCGCGGCGAAAATCCGCGAAACGGATAAACCGCTTGCTGTCTGGATTTTCTGGCATCTCAATTAACTGATTGGCTTCCCAGAACTCGTCAAACGGCGGTATTTCAACCTGCTGATTTTCTCCACGCCGCCGCGCAACGTTATAGAACGTTTCCAGCCATTGCAGCTCACTTTTCCCTTCCGTAAACCGGGCATAGCCGCCCTTCTCCCAGCGCTCACTTAACTCAGCAAAAACATCAAAATCATTACGCGCTTCACCACGCGGTGGCACCACTTGCTTCATCGGCACCAGATGTTGATTGCTGTAATCGCCGGTCATAGTGAGATCGTTACGCTCAAACGACGTAGTCGCGGGGAGGACGATATCGGCATGTTTCGCCGCCGCCGTCCAGAAACATTCCGATATCACCACCAGCTCCGTTTTTTGCCAGGCGCGAATCAGACGATGAGTATCCTGATGATGGGTGAAGTTAGCGCCGCCCGCCCACCAGATAAAACGAATATCCGGGAAATGTCGGTTCATGCCGTTGTGTTGATACGCGCCGCCAGGGTTTTCTAATGCTTCGACAATGCGGGCTACGGGGATTTTATCTACCGCATCGGTGCCACCCGGCAAACTGCCCTGCATGGAAGGCAGCACCGCAGCGCGGCGGGTCGGGTTGCCGCCATTAGCAAAATGGTAAGAAAGACCAAAACCGCCACCGGGCGTGCCGATTTGCCCTAACATTGCCGCCAGCGTGACTATCATCCAGTGTTTTTGCTCACCAAACTGCTGGCGCTGCATTCCCCATCCAGCCATCAGCATAGTGGTATTTTGGTGGAAAATAGCTGCCAGCTCGCGGATTTTCTCTGCGCCAACACCGCAAATCTCCGCGGCCCATTCGGCGTTTTTTGCAATGCCATCACTCTCGCCCAACAAATAAGAGGCGAAGACGTCATAACCTGTGGTGCAACGCGCCAGAAATGCCTCGTCGTGCCAGCCGTTTTCCACCAGCGTGTGAGCTATCCCCAGCATCAGCGCCACATCAGTCCCCATATGCGGAGAGACCCATTCCATTTTATCGCCAAAGAAATCGACGGTTTCCGATCGCATTGGATCAATGCAGATCAGCTTTTTCCCGCTGTCACGCAGTGCGGCAAAGTAAGAAAGTCCCTGCTCATCGGACGCATTCCACGCAATTTTCAGCGTGTTTAATGGGTTAGCACTCCACAGCACCACCACGTCGCTATTTTCCAGCACCAGAGGCCAGCTAGTCTGCTGCTGATAGACTTCGCTGCCCCCCACGACATACGGCATGATCGCCTGTGCCGCGCCGGTTGAATAATCGCCCAAATGGCCGGTATAACCGCCTGCCAGCGCCATATAGCGTTGTAACAAGGTTGACGCTTTATGCAGCACACCGTTTGAACGCCAACCGTAGGAACCGGCAAAAATCGATGCCGGACCATAAGCCTCACGAATGCGTTTATGCTGATGGTGGATGAGATCCAGCGCCTCATCCCAACTCACACGAACAAATTCATCCTGCCCGCGAACGCCTTGTGGTTTTTCTGGCGATGCGAGGAAACCTTTGCGCACCATCGGAAATTGCACTCGCGTGTTGCTATGAACCTGGTCACGAACCGCGCTCTGCAAGGAATTTTCCATTTCTGTGGCTAACGCACCACGCGAGCTGAAGACTGTTTCACCGTCGGTTTCAACCAGCATGGGCCCCCAGTGGGCGGCAGTAAGAACGGAATAACGTGAGGATGAGATGGCCAAACCGAAGGCTCCTGAAAGGTTAGATGTATTGAGCAGTTAAATATTACTTACAAATTTCCGAGTATTCCCAGGAATAATCTTCATGTTCACACGGCATAATCTCCCGCCACGAAACCCGTGACCAAGAATAAAAAGGTTATTAAGGATTAACAATGAAGAAACGTGTTTATCTTATTGCTGCCGTAGTCAGCGGCGCTCTGGCGGTATCTGGTTGTACAACTAACCCTTACACCGGCGAACGCGAAGCAGGTAAATCTGCTATCGGTGCAGGTCTGGGCTCTCTCGTTGGCGCGGGTATTGGCGCTCTCTCTTCTTCGAAGAAAGATCGCGGTAAAGGTGCGCTGATTGGCGCAGCGGCAGGTGCGGCACTGGGTGGCGGCGTTGGCTATTACATGGATGTGCAGGAAGCGAAACTGCGCGACAAAATGCGCGGCACAGGCGTTAGCGTAACCCGCAGCGGAGATAACATTATCCTCAACATGCCGAACAACGTGACCTTTGACAGCAGCAGCGCCACCCTGAAACCAGCAGGTGCTAACACCCTGACCGGCGTTGCAATGGTGCTGAAAGAGTATCCAAAAACGGCGGTTAACGTGATTGGCTACACCGACAGCACTGGTGGTCACGACCTGAATATGCGTCTGTCCCAGCAGCGTGCTGATTCCGTTGCCAGCGCATTGATCACCCAGGGCGTGGACGCCAGCCGTATTCGTACCCAAGGTCTTGGCCCGGCTAACCCAATCGCCAGCAACAGCACCGCAGAAGGCAAAGCCCAAAACCGTCGCGTAGAAATTACGTTAAGCCCGCTGTAATCACTGTCATGCCAGGTGACGAAGAAATCACCTGGCATTCTTCGGTTTTCCTGCTTCATTTTTCAGGCTAAGGTGATCGCCTTATCAGTGAATGGAGAGAAGAATGAAGCCGTCCGTTATCCTCTACAAAGCCTTACCTGATGATTTACTGCAACGCCTGCAAGAGCATTTCATCGTTCACCAGGTGGCAAATCTCAATCCACAGACCATCGAACAAAACGCGGCGATTTTTGCCGAAGCTGAAGGTCTACTGGGTTCAAATGAGAATGTTGATGCCACGTTGCTGGAAAAGATGCCGAAACTGCGTGCCACTTCAACTATCTCTGTCGGCTATGACAATTTCGATGTCGATGCGCTTAATGCCCGGAAAATCCTGCTGATGCATACGCCAACCGTATTAACGGAAACAGTAGCCGATACGCTGATGGCGCTGGTGCTGTGTACCGCGCGTCGGGTTGTGGAAGTCGCGGAGCGCGTAAAAGCGGGCGAATGGACCGCCAATATCGGCCCGGACTGGTACGGCACTGATGTTCACCATAAAACACTGGGGATTGTCGGGATGGGACGGATCGGAATGGCGCTGGCGCAACGTGCGCACTTTGGCTTCAACATGCCAATTCTTTATAACGCTCGTCGCCATCATAAAGAAGCTGAAGAACGCTTTAACGCCCGCTACTGTGATCTGGATACATTGTTACAAGAATCAGATTTCGTTTGCCTAATCCTGCCGCTAACTGAAGAAACTCATCACCTGTTTGGCGCTGAACAATTCGCCAAAATGAAATCTTCCGCCATCTTCATTAATGCAGGGCGTGGGCCGGTAGTTGACGAAAATGCACTGATTGCCGCATTACAGAAAGGGGAAATTCACGCCGCCGGGCTGGATGTCTTCGAACAAGAGCCATTGCCCGTAGATTCACCGTTGCTATCAATGACCAATGTCGTTGCAGTACCGCATATTGGTTCGGCCACTCATGAGACGCGTTATGGCATGGCTGCCTGTGCCGTGGATAATTTGATTAATGCGTTGCTGGGGAAGGTTGAGAAGAACTGTGTGAATCCGCACGTCGCGGGCTAAGCCGCGACTGCGTAGATAAAAGCCCGATAACTTCTCGGGCTTTTACCGTTTATTGGGTTGCAGTTACTGCTGCGGTCCAGGCCTGATTAAACGCCTGATGCTGTGCCGGTAATGGCGCGATCAGTTTGTTATATTCACTTGCCTGCTGGGAAGTCGGGAACTGAATGCCGTTCGATACAAAGCTCACCTGAGTACCTTGCTGAGCAATGTAGTCTCCAACCATCACCAGTTGTTGCGTGAAGGTTTGTGCCGCTGGAATCAGCGGTTGCAAGGCATCGGCCGGAGTAGTCACCACTTTAGTGAATGCCTGATCAAAGACCGGTTTCAGATCGTCAGCTTGTTTTAGCGCAGAGTGCGCGGCATCTGCCTGCAACTTCGCATTTTGCAATTGTTGCGCCAGTACGCCCAGAGAACCGTTCATTTCACGCAGTGGACCACTTTGCGTGACGTAATCCTGCGGTACACGAATCGCGTTAACGCTGTCTACAACCGGACGCAGACCGGAATCCATCGCCTGATTAACCTGTTGGGAATAGCCATACAGGATCGCGTAATCAGAGACAAAAGGACCAAATTGTTTTTTCTGATCGGCAGTCAGGGTTGGTAGACGTTCACCGCTACGCATCACAGTATTCTGCAGGAAGTCGATAAACGCTTTACGCTGATCGCCTTCTTTATCAAAACACCCACTCAGGCTAACTACCATTAATAACGCCGCAAGAGGCGCAAACCAGCGAGAGCAGGACTTTCCTGTCGCCATTTTCTTACTCCTTTCACCCAAAAAAAGCGCACAACGACACACGCGTGTCTGACGCAGACAAGGATAGTCCAGGACAGGCCTACAGGATACCCTTTATGTATAATCTTCCTGGGAAAATGATGGAGAAAATGAAGTAAGGTTAATTTGTTGTTTCATTGTTAAAAATTGATATTGCCATTGTGTTTTTGTTGCCAGGACTTTCCTTCTCGTTGGGAGGCCAGATTTTCGAAATCTTTACAAATCACGGCCAGTACGAGATATATCTGCATATATCAGATCGTTAGGTGACTATAAGTCACGGTGACTGACGGGCTGAATCGAATCACACTCAAAGCATGTCTAACTTCTCCCCGCTATGCCTGTTTTCCCGACTATTCTTAATAAGCTTCGATGAAATTCACGATCCCGCAGTGTGATTTGAGGAGTTTTCAATGGAATATAAAGATCCAATGCATGAGTTGTTGAGTAGCCTGGAACAGATTGTTTTTAAAGATGAAACACAGAAAATTACCCTGACACACAGACCAACACCTTGTACCGAAATTGAGCAATTACGCAAAGGGACAGGGTTAAAAATTGATGATTTCGCCCGGGTTTTGGGCGTATCTGTTGCCATGGTAAAGGAATGGGAATCCAGACGCGTGAAGCCTTCCAGTGCCGAACTAAAACTTATGCGCCTGATTCAAGCCAACCCGGCATTAAGTAAGCAGTTGATGGAATAGGTTTTTATTCCCTTTTTTGATGATGACGGTCCTGCTGACAGGGCCGCTTTCTGAACGATTAATCATAAATTTGAAAAATAAATGTTGCATCACCACCCAATGCGTGGCTTAATGCACTCAACGGTTTGACGTACAGACCATTAAAGCAGTGTAGTAAGGCAAGTCCCTTCAAGAGTTATCGTTGATACCCCTCGTAGTGCACATTTCCTTTAACGCTTCAAAAATCTGTAAAGCACGCCATAACGCCGAAAGGCACAATTAATTATTAAAGGTAATACACTATGTCCGGTAAAATGACTGGTATCGTAAAATGGTTCAACGCTGACAAAGGCTTCGGCTTCATCACTCCTGACGATGGCTCTAAAGATGTGTTCGTACACTTCTCTGCTATCCAGAACGATGGTTACAAATCTCTGGACGAAGGTCAGAAAGTGTCCTTCACCATCGAAAGCGGCGCTAAAGGCCCGGCAGCTGGTAACGTAACCAGCCTGTAATCTCTGCTTAAAAGCACAGAATCTAAGATCCCTGCCAATTGGCGGGGATTTTTTTATTTGTCCTGGACTGACCCCATAAAGTTGGACAGTTCATGTTAAGCGGCTTTCAGGGTCTGGGTTCGGTATTCTACCGGACTCAGGTCTTTTAATTTCAGGCTGATCCGCTCGTTGTTATAATAATGGATATAGTCCTCTATCGCCTTCCTCAGTTCATTCAGCCCGGCATGCCTGTCCACTCGCTTCAGGGCATTCATATTGTGATACCACGTACTGCGGGACATACCCGCTGCACGCAGAAGATCACCGAGCGCATGCTTAAGCCTTAGCTCACTGATTATCCGGGCTTTCTGCCGTTTTTCTCGCTTTGAACTAAGGCCTTCAGCTTTTTTAGATAGGCATTCTCTGCGCGAAGGTAACGGAGTTCCGCCCGCAGTTCTTCGGGAGATAACTTTTCCAGTTCTGCATCGGTAAGTGGAGGTGTTTTTTGAGGTTTTGTCATGTCCTTGCTCCGACCTGGTTTTATGTTCAGAAGTCCTTCTTCACCGGTGTCTTTGTAAACCTTCACCCAGTGCCGGACCACGGATTCATTTGAAATATTAAACCGTGAGGCGGCCTCGCGCATGGTAAGTTCTTCACTCAGAGCCTTCAGAACAACCGTCAGTCGAAACTCAGGAGAGTGGCGGTCATTTTTCCATGTAATACCATCAATACCGTGGAGTTGCCAGGCTCTTACCCAGCGTCGCACAAATGTTTCTTCAACACCAAAACGTTCAGCGGTACGACGTGCGCCATCGTGTCCGGCAAGATAATGATTAACGACAGCTAATCTGGTTTCGAGAGAATATTTTGGCTTTGCCATAAAAAACTGCACCTTAATCAGTTGGGTGTCCAACTTTTGGGGTGCAGTCCAATCTGGCAGGCTTCTTATTAAAGGAGTTATTACTGCAACAACGAAATATCCGCAACGCGCAGGAACAATTCGCGCAGTTTTTCCAGCATGGTCAGACGGTTGATACGCAGATCTTTATCATCAACCATAACCATCACTTTATCGAAGAAGGCGTCAACCGGTTCACGCAGTTCAGCCAGTTCGACCAGCGCATCCTGGTAACGACCTTCAGCGAAGTATGGCTCTAGCTTGTCGCGCAGTACAACCACCTGCATCGCCAGCTTAATTTCTTCCGGCTCTTTCAGGGTAGATGCGTTCACACGATCGCTCAGGACTTCGTCAGATTTCGCCAGAATGTTGGATACGCGCTTATTCGCTGCCGCCAGTGCAGCCGCTGCTTCCAGAGTACGGAAGTGCGATACGGCCTTCATACGGGCATCGAAATCTGCCGGACGAGTTGGGCGGCGCGCCAGAACGGCCTGGATGGTGTCGACGGTATAACCTTCGTCCTGATACCAGGCACGGAAACGGCCAAGCATAAAGTCGATAACGTCATCGACCACATTAGCGTTGGTCAGCTTATCGCCGTACAGACGCACCGCTTCTTCGGTTAGCGTTTGCAGATCGAGGTTCAGGTTCTTCTCGACGATAATACGCAACACGCCGAGTGCCGCACGACGCAGCGCAAACGGGTCTTTATCGCCTTTCGGATGCTGACCAATACCGAAGATACCAGCCAGAGTATCCATTTTGTCAGCGATCGCCAGCGCACAGGCCACCGGGTTAGACGGCAGAGAATCACCAGCAAAGCGCGGCTGATACTGCTCGTTCAGCGCGACAGCCACATCTTCCGCTTCGCCATCGTGGCGCGCGTAGTGCATACCCATCACGCCCTGAGTGTCAGTGAACTCGAAGACCATATTGGTCATCAGGTCACACTTGGACAGCAGCCCCGCACGGGTCGCGTGGTTGACGTCAGCACCAATCTTTTCAGCAATCCAGCCAGCCAGCGCCTGAATGCGGTCAGTCTTGTCGCGCAGCGTACCTAATTGTTGCTGGAACAGCACGGTTTGCAGACGCGGCAGGTTATCTTCCAGACGTTTCTTACGGTCGGTATTAAAGAAGAACTCCGCATCCGCCAGACGCGGGCGAACGACTTTTTCATTACCGGAGATAATTTGCTGCGGATCTTTTGATTCGATGTTGGCAACGAAGATAAAGTTCGGCAGCAATTTGCCGTCGTTCGCATACACCGGGAAGTATTTCTGGTCACCTTTCATGGTGTAAACCAGTGCTTCAGACGGCACCGCGAGGAATTTCTCTTCAAATTTCGCAGTCAGAACGACAGGCCATTCCACCAGCGAAGCCACTTCTTCCAGCAGGCTTTCGCTTAAGTCAGCGTTACCGCCAATCTTACGCGCGGCTTCTTCGGCATCGGCTTTAATCTTCGCCTTACGTTCTTCGTAATCTGCGATGACTTTACCGCGCTCACGCAGAATTTCCGGATATTGATCGGCATTATCGATAGTAATTTCCGGCTCGCCCATAAAGCGGTGGCCGCGAATCACGCGATCGGACTGAATACCCAGAATGGTTGCCGGAATGACTTTATCGCCCAGCAGCAAAGTCACAGTATGAACTGGACGCACGAAGTGTACGTCGCTTGCGCCCCAGCGCATCAGTTTCGGAATCGGCAATTTCGCAAGCGAAGTAGCTACCATGTTCGGTATCAGCGCTTCGGTGCTTTCGCCCTTCACGTGAGCGCGATACAGCAACCATTCACCTTTGTCAGTAGTCAGACGCTCAGCCTGGTCAACGGAGATCCCGCAACCACGCGCCCAACCTTCTGCAGCTTTGCTCGGTTTGCCTTCGGCGTCAAATGCCTGGGCAATTGCCGGGCCACGTTTTTCGATTTCACGATCAGGTTGTGCTTCCGCAAGGTTAGCCACTTTCAGCGCCAGACGACGCGGAGCAGCAAACCATTCAACAGTACCGTGTGCGAGACCGGCGTTATCCAGCTCCGCAGTAAAGTTCGCAGCAAAGGACTCTGCCAGGCTGCGCAGTGCTTTTGGTGGCAGCTCTTCAGTGCCAATTTCCACCAGAAAAGTTTTCTCAGACATGGCCGCCTCTTACTTGTCTTTGTTGCACATCGGGAAGCCGAGGGCTTCACGGGAAGCATAGTATGCTTCTGCCACTGCTTTGGTCAGGGTGCGAATGCGCAGAATGTAACGCTGACGCTCGGTGACAGAGATGGCTTTACGCGCATCCAGCAGGTTGAAGCTGTGGGCGGCTTTCAGAATACGTTCGTAGGCTGGCAACGGCAGCGGATTTTCCAGCGCCAGCAATTGCTGTGCTTCTTTCTCGTACTGCTCGAAGCAGGTGAACAGGAAGTCCACATCCGCGTATTCGAAGTTGTAGGTGGATTGCTCCACTTCGTTCTGATGGAAGACGTCACCGTAGGTGGTTTTACCCAGCGGGCCGTCGCACCAGACCAGGTCATAAACGCTATCTACGCCCTGAATATACATCGCCAGACGTTCCAGACCGTAGGTGATCTCACCGGTAACCGGTTTACACTCCAGACCACCAACCTGCTGGAAGTAAGTGAACTGCGTTACTTCCATGCCGTTCAGCCACACTTCCCAGCCCAGTCCCCAGGCACCCAGCGTCGGGTTTTCCCAGTTGTCTTCCACGAAACGGATATCGTGGATAGTCGGATCCATGCCCAGCTCTTTCAGAGAACCGAGGTACAGCTCCTGGATATTGTCCGGTGATGGCTTAATCACCACCTGGAACTGATAGTAGTGCTGTAAACGGTTGGGGTTTTCGCCGTAACGACCATCGGTCGGGCGACGAGAAGGCTGAACATAAGCAGCCGCCATCGGTTCTGGCCCCAGCGCGCGCAGACAGGTCATTGGGTGAGAGGTTCCCGCGCCGACTTCCATGTCCAATGGTTGAACAATGGTGCAGCCCTGGCGAGCCCAGTAATCCTGTAAGGTCAGGATCAAGCCCTGGAAGGTCCTGGTATCAAACTTTTGCATATTATTTCGTGCTGGATACGTGTGGATTTAAAGGAAGGGATCAGTATACCCGCTGGATGGAAGATATACAGTACGAAACGGGAAAAAGGCTGCGCTTAACGCATGGAAAGATGCAAAAAATGGCCATCCGCGTCAAAAGAACAGACAAACTGTTCTTTCCTGAAGGTATAACCGCGCATTTCATAGCTCCCCTGGAACTGTTCAAACGCGATGACGTCGTTTTTTTGCTCGCCAGTGTTATAACGTTTTGCCACCTGATCCTTGCACAAGATTTCCATATTCAACGAACGCAGCGGTTCAACCTTTACCCGTTGCGCTTTCTGTTCGGGTGGTGGTGCCGAACATCCCACTAACACAATGAGCGTCATTGCCGGAAAGAAATAGTTCATCATCGTTAAATTACCGTCTGGTTTGCAGGTGAGTCTTATTATTAATATCGGTATAGTGGCTGGATCTTATAAATTTTCTCAAGCATCTCTAAGATGTAGTGATCAAACTCAGATTATTCCAGTGCATCAGCCGAATGATTTATCGGTCAGACTTTTTTTAACCAGATACAGAGACACAGATGCAGCCCAAAATTTATTGGATTGATAACCTGCGAGGGATAGCTTGTTTAATGGTGGTGATGATTCATACCACTACCTGGTATGTGACCAATGCCCATAATGTTAGCCCTGTAACCTGGGATATCGCGAATGTTCTAAATTCGGCCTCTCGTGTCAGCGTGCCGCTATTTTTCATGATTTCCGGCTATCTCTTTTTTGGCGAACGTAGCGCCCAACCGCGTCATTTCTTGCGTATCGGCTTGTGTCTGCTGTTTTATAGCGTCGTCGCACTGCTCTACATTGCGCTGTTTACCTCCATCAATGTGGAGTTATCGCTGAAAAAACTGCTGCAAAAACCGGTGTTTTATCACTTATGGTTTTTCTTCGCGATTGCGGTGATTTATCTGGTTTCGCCACTGGTTCAGGTAAAAAACATCAGCGGTAAAATGTTGCTGGTGCTAATGGTGGTGATTGGCATCATCGCCAACCCAAACACAGTGCCCCAGAAGATCGACGGTTTTGAATGGTTACCAATTAACTTATATATCAATGGCGATACTTTTTACTACATCCTGTATGGCATGCTGGGCCGCGCCATTGGGATGATGAACACACAACATAAATCTCTATCGTGGATGAGTGCCGCACTGTTTATAGCGGGAGTATTTATTATCTCTCGTGGGACATTATATGAATTACAGTGGCGCGGAAACTTTGCCGATACCTGGTATCTTTACTGTGGACCGATGGTTTTTATCTGCGCAATCGCGTTACTGACTCTGGTAAAAAATACTCTGGATACGCACACTATTCGCGGGCTTGGGCTGATATCCCGTCATTCTTTAGGTATATACGGATTCCACGCGTTGATTATCCATGCGCTGCGTACCGGTGGTATTGAGCTTAAAAACTGGCCAATACTGGATATTATTTGGATCTTTTGCGCGACGCTGGCAGCAAGTTTGTTACTTTCTGTGCTGGTGCAACGAATCGACAAAAACAGATTAGTGAGTTAAGTAAAAACCCGGTCAGTGTGACCGGGCTTACGTGGGTTATTCGCTATATTCTTCCTGCACAGTCATCGTTTCTTTTGATGCGTTGATTCCGGCATCACGGATATTCTTCTGCACCGCTACCGTACCAAACAAGCTTAAAAAGAAGGCCAATCCATAAAAACCTTTTTCACTAAGTAATAACGTTGCATTCCACAGACCTACCATCAGTAAAGCGACAGAGATGATAAAGACCACCAGGCAGGTCATATAATAAATAGACGTAGTAGGAATGCCTTCATATTTATCCCGAACGGTCTTTTGATAGGAAGCTGCCGAAAACAGCCCTAACACCAACACGGCAAAATAATACCCTTTTTCATTTAACTGCATCTCTGCATTCCATAGCCCTAACAGATAGGTAACGATACCGCCTGCGAGAGCTATCCATGACACAATACCGAATGCTGGAGAATAGGTTGATATTTTGTTTTCCATCACAGATTTCCTTTCATTCCTGAATCATTAAGAGCTTTATGTCGATCATACCGTGCGGAACAAGCGCATTTGACCAAACAAGCAGACGAAAAAGGCGAGCGGATAGATCACCATCTCATACGCGTTAATGGGCGCATTTAAAACACCGATAAACAAAAGACCGATAGTGATTAACGCAACTAACTGGCAGACACGAATAAAGAATTCATCCAGTTGCCCAAGTTTTTCTGCGCGCAGATAGGCATAGTTGCCAAAAGTCCCCGTCATTAACACGCCAAGAAAATAGCCTTTGCCGCTTAACAATGGGCATGAGATCCATAGTCCTATCAGATAAACCAGCGCCCCGATAACAAATAATAGTTTTGCCACAGTCTTTGAGGTTTTCATAACGATCTCCATATCTACCTGCGATACATTACGAGTAACCAACAAAAGACAAAACTGAAAAACACCATTAACAAATGATTTTCAGAATAAATTCATATAAAAAATTAATAAATTATAAATATACATAGCTGTGAATTATCCCCCGTCACATAAGACAGGGGAAAATATTATGTCATCATCGGCAGAAGTTGCTGATAGAGACGACGGAAAGTTTCTCGTCGTGGCTGATAAGCAGCATAATGTTGTGCATCCGGCTGATGCGACTGTTCCAACGGCAGTTGTGGTAACAGTTCAGCGAGTGATTTATCTGGATTCATCGCAATCTGAGCCAGCCTCGCTGCGCCCAATGCAGGCCCCACATCGCCGCCTGTGCGGTAATCTAGTTGCTGACCACTGATATCCGCCAGCATCTGGCGCCAGTACTCGCTACGTGCGCCACCACCAATCAATGTAATACTTTGCGGTTGAATGCCGCAGGCATGTACGACATCCATACCATCGGCTAACGCATACCCCACGCCTTCCAGTACGGCACGCGCCAGTTCCGCGAGGCCGTGCTGATGGGTCAGACCGAAGAAAACGCCCTTTGCCTGTGGGTTATTGTGCGGCGTACGCTCGCCGGAAAGATAAGGTAAAAACCAGACAGGATCGACACTCTCATTAGCCTGCTGCGCTGCAGTAATTAAAGCGGGAACATCACCCATGCCGGTTAATTTCACCGCCCAGTCCAGACACGATGCCGCACTCAACATTACAGACATTAAATGCCAACGCTCCGGTAAAGCATGACAAAAGCTGTGTACGGCACTTTCCGGCTTGCTTAAGAACCCTTCGCTTACTGCAAAATAAACCCCCGAAGTTCCCAACGACAGCATTGCCTGGTTGGCATCCACCATACCCACACCAATCGCACCTGCCGCATTATCACCGCCGCCCGCGACAACTGGCACCGCCGCCATTCCCCACGCTTTTGCAACCTCGGGTAGCAAAGTGCCAGTAATATCGCTGCCTTCGTATAATGCTGGCATCTGATCACGAGATAGCTGGCAAGCCTCCAGCATGACATCACTCCAATCTCGCTTTGCGACATCCAACCACATGGTGCCAGCCGCATCAGACATATCACTAACAAACTCCCCCGTCATACGCAGACGCAAATAATCTTTCGGTAATAATACTTTGTCGATTTGATGGAATATCTCCGGCTCATGCCGCTGAACCCACAGCAATTTAGGCGCAGTAAATCCGGGCATCATAAGGTTGCCGGTAATCGTCCGCGATTGCGGAACTCGCGATTCCAGCAAAACGCACTCCTCTGCACAGCGCCCGTCGTTCCACAAAATGGCAGGACGTAGCACCCGCTGTTGAGCATCAAGTAAAGTTGCACCGTGCATTTGCCCGGCAATACCCAATGCTTTAACGTCTCGCAGAGAATGCTGCTCACCCAGGGTTCTCATCGCGCGATCAGTCACCTGCCACCACTGTTCCGGATCTTGCTCCGACCAGAGTGGATGCGGACGCGAAACGGTCAGTTTTTCCGTTTGCGAAGCGACCACCTCACCTTGCTCGTTGAGCAAAATAACTTTTACGCCCGATGTGCCAAGATCTATCCCGATATACATAGCGATCGTTCCTTAAAAAAATGCCCGGTATCGCTACCGATAACCGGGCTTGAGACTGCGCAATTAGCCGTTATCTGTCGAACAGATAATGATTTACCAGGTTTTCCAACTGCTCCTGGCGTCCACTCTGATGCACCGGAGCCAGATTATGTTCCTGAGCATATTTTGCTAAATCCACCAGTGACATTTGGCCTTTCAGGATTTGCTGCCCCAGTTCGCTATTCCAACCGGAATAACGTTGCGCTACGCGTTTATCCAATTCGCCGTCTTCAATCATGCGTGCTGCAATTTTCAATGCCAACGCCATCGTATCCATCGCCCCAATATGACCGTAGAACAGATCATACTTATCAGTACTCTGACGACGTACTTTGGCATCAAAGTTCAGACCGCCGGTCGTGAAACCGCCTGCTTTAAGGATTTCATACATTACCAGCGCGTTCTCTTCCACACTGTTCGGGAACTGGTCAGTATCCCAGCCAAGCTGCGCGTCGCCGCGGTTAGCATCGACTGAGCCGAACAGACCAAGCGCAATGGCGGTGGCAATTTCATGGTGGAAAGAGTGACCCGCCAGCGTCGCGTGGTTAGCTTCAATATTCAGTTTAATTTCTTTTTCGAGACCAAACTGTTTCAGGAAGCCATAGACCGTCGCGGCATCGTAGTCATATTGATGTTTAGTCGGCTCTTGCGGTTTCGGTTCGATAAGTAATGTGCCCTGGAAGCCTATTTTATGTTTATGTTCAACAACCATCTGCATAAAGCGACCAAGCTGTTCACGTTCCTGACGCAGGTCAGTATTCAGTAAAGTTTCATAACCTTCACGACCGCCCCACAATACATAGTTTTCACCGCCCAACTTATGCGTCGCTTCCATCGCGGTAACGACCTGAGTTGCCGCCCAGCTAAAGACTTCGGGATCTGGATTCGTCGCCGCGCCCGCGCCATAGCGAGGATGAGTAAAGCAGTTAGCGGTTCCCCACAACAATTTCACACCGCTCTCTTCTTGTTTGCCAGCCAGCACATCAACCATTTGCGCAAAGTTATTGATGTACTCTTTTAACGACGCGCCTTCCGGAGAAACATCCACGTCATGGAAGCAATAAAATGGCACATGTAATTTGTGGAAGAACTCGAATGCGACATCAGCTTTATGCTTCGCCAGTGCCAATGCCTCGCCAGGTTGCTGCCACGGACGGTTAAACGCGCCTACACCAAACATATCCGCTCCGTTCCAGCAGAAGGTATGCCAGTAGCAGGCGGCAAAACGCAAGTGGTCTTCCATACGCTTGCCCAGCACCAGTTCGTCGGGGTTGTAATGACGGAATGCTAACGGGTTAGAGGATTTTGGACCTTCGTAACGAACGCGATCGAGCTGGTCAAAATAGGCTTGCATAATGAACTCCATAATCAGGTAATGCCGCGTGTGATGGTTGATGTCGTAATATTGGGCACTCCCTTTCAGTTGCTCAATTATGTTATTTCACACTGCTATTGAGATAATTCACAAGTGTGCGCTAGCTCGCAAAATAATATGGAATTATGAAACTGGGTAATTCCTCGAAGAGAAAAATGCAACAAGTACAATTAAGCAACAAAAGTAAGATCTCTGTCATAAATCAAGAAATAAACCAAAAATCGTAATCGAAAGATAAAAATCTGTAATTGTTTTCCCCTGTTTAGTTGCTAAAAATTGATTACGTTTATCGCGGTGATTGTTACTTATTAAAGCTGTCCTCTAACAAAAGAAGGCCTCTACACCATGAAAATAAAGAATATTTTACTCACCCTTTGCACCTCACTCCTGCTTACAAACGTCGCGGCGCACGCCAAAGAAGTCAAAATAGGAATGGCAATTGATGATCTCCGTCTTGAGCGCTGGCAAAAAGATCGTGATATCTTTGTGAAAAAAGCGGAATCTCTCGGTGCGAAAGTATTCGTGCAATCTGCAAATGGCAATGAAGAAACCCAAATGTCGCAGATTGAAAACATGATTAACCGGGGCGTCGATGTTCTCGTCATTATTCCATATAACGGTCAGGTATTAAGTAACGTTGTAAAAGAAGCCAAACAAGAGGGTATTAAAGTATTAGCTTACGATCGCATGATTAACGACGCGGATATCGATTTTTATATTTCTTTCGATAACGAAAAAGTCGGTGAACTGCAAGCAAAAGCCCTGGTCGATATCGTCCCGCAAGGAAATTATTTCCTGATGGGCGGCTCCCCGGTCGATAACAACGCCAAACTGTTCCGCGCCGGGCAAATGAAAGTATTAAAACCTTATGTTGATTCAGGAAAAATTAAAGTCGTTGGCGACCAATGGGTTGATGGCTGGTTACCAGAAAATGCGCTAAAAATTATGGAAAACGCGCTGACAGCTAACAATAACAAAATTGATGCAGTTGTCGCTTCAAACGATGCTACCGCCGGTGGGGCAATTCAGGCATTAAGCGCGCAAGGTTTATCAGGGAAAGTGGCTATTTCCGGCCAGGATGCGGATCTCGCGGGAGTTAAACGTATTGCCGCGGGAACGCAAACCATGACGGTGTATAAACCTATTACTTTGTTGGCAAATACCGCGGCAGAAATTGCCGTTGAGTTGGGCAATGGTCAGGAACCGAAAGCAGATACTACGTTAAATAATGGCTTGAAAGATGTTCCATCCCGCCTGCTGACACCTATCGATGTGAATAAAAACAACATCAAGGATACGGTAATTAAAGACGGATTCCACAAAGAGAGCGAGCTTTAAGCGTTACCTCCCCGGCGCTGGCCGGGGGTGTGATTTCTCTCCATGCCGCGTGAATTGATTGGCTTAGGTGGAGTCGTTATGTCTTATCTACTTGAAATGAAGAACATTACCAAAACCTTTGGCACGGTGAAGGCAATTGATAACGTCAGTTTGCGGTTGAGCGTTGGCGAAATCGTCTCACTCTGTGGTGAGAACGGTTCGGGTAAATCAACATTAATGAAAGTGCTGTGCGGAATTTATCCTTTTGGTAGTTATGAAGGTGAAATTATTTTTGCAGGTGAAGTAATCCAGGCGAGCCATATTCGCGATACCGAACAAAAAGGTATCGCCATCATTCACCAGGAATTAGCGCTGGTGAAAGAATTGACCGTGCTGGAAAATATCTTTCTGGGCAATGAAATAACCCATAATGGTATTATGGATTATGACCTGATGACGCTACGCTGCCAGAAGCTATTAGCACAAGTCAGTTTATCCATTTCACCAGATACCCGCGTTGGCGACTTAGGGCTTGGGCAACAACAACTGGTTGAAATTGCCAAGGCGCTAAATAAACAGGTACGTTTGTTAATTCTCGATGAACCGACAGCCTCATTAACCGAGCTGGAAACTACGGTTTTACTGGATATTATTCGCGATCTGCAACAACACGGCATAGCCTGCATCTATATCTCGCACAAACTCAACGAAGTCAAAGCAATTTCCGACACGATTTGCGTTATTCGCGATGGTCTGCATATAGGAACCCGCGATGCAACCGGAATGAGCGAAGACGATATTATCACTATGATGGTAGGGCGAGAATTAACAGCACTTTACCCTAACGAACCACATACCACTGGTGATGAAATATTATGCATTGAGCACTTGACGGCATGGCATCCGGTTAATCGTCATATTAAACGGGTTAACGATGTTTCTTTTTCTCTGAAACGCGGTGAAATACTGGGTATTGCAGGGTTAGTCGGCGCCGGGCGCACCGAGACCATCCAATGTCTGTTTGGTGTCTGGCCCGGACAGTGGGAAGGGAAAATATTTATCGATGGTGAACAGGTAGATATTCGTAATTGCCAACAAGCCATCGCTCAGGGTATTGCGATGGTGCCGGAAGACAGAAAGCGCGATGGCATCGTTCCGGTAATGGCAGTTGGCAAAAATATTACCCTCGCCGCACTCAACAAATTTACCAGTGGTATTAGCCAACTTGATGATGCTGCAGAACAAAAATGCATTCTGGAATCAATCCAGCAACTCAAAGTGAAAACGTCGTCACCGGAACTTGCTATTGGACGTTTGAGCGGCGGCAATCAACAAAAAGCGATCCTCGCACGCTGTCTGTTGCTCAACCCGCGTATTCTCATTCTTGATGAACCCACCAGGGGTATCGATATTGGCGCGAAATACGAGATCTACAAATTAATTAACCAACTCGTCCAGCAAGGCATCGCCGTTATTGTCATCTCTTCTGAATTACCTGAAGTGCTTGGTCTTAGCGATCGTGTACTGGTGATGCATGAAGGAAAACTAAAAGCCAACCTGATAAATCATAACCTGACTCAGGAGCAGGTGATGGAAGCCGCATTGAGGAGCGAACATCATGTCGAAAAGCAATCCGTCTGAAGTGAAATTAGCCGTACCGACATCCGGTGGCTTCTCTGTGCTGAAATCACTGAATTTACAAGTCTTCGTGATGATTGCTGCAATCATCGCCATCATGCTGTTCTTTACCTGGACTACTGACGGTGCCTATTTAAGCGCCCGTAACGTATCCAACTTGCTCCGTCAGACCGCGATTACTGGCATCCTCGCAGTAGGGATGGTGTTCGTCATTATTTCCGCTGAAATCGACCTCTCGGTCGGTTCCATGATGGGGTTGCTAGGTGGCGTCGCCGCTATCTGTGACGTCTGGTTAGGCTGGCCGCTGCCACTCACCATCATTGTTACGTTAGTACTGGGGCTGCTTCTCGGTGCCTGGAATGGTTGGTGGGTAGCTTATCGCAAAGTACCTTCTTTTATTGTCACCCTGGCGGGCATGTTGGCATTTCGCGGCATCCTTATTGGCATCACCAATGGTACGACCGTTTCACCCACCAGCGCCGCGATGTCACAAATTGGGCAAAGCTATCTACCAGCCAGCACCGGTTTCATCATCGGCACGCTTGGCTTAATGGCTTTTGTCGGCTGGCAGTGGCGCGGAAGAATGCGCCGTCAGGCTTTGGGTTTGCAGTCCCCGGCATCTACAGCAGTAGTCGGTCGCCAGGCATTAACCGCCATTATCGTTTTAGGTGCAATCTGGCTGCTGAATGATTACCGTGGCGTTCCCACACCCGTTCTGCTGCTGACGTTGCTGTTGCTCGGAGGAATGTTTATGGCAACACGAACAGCTTTTGGGAGACGCATTTACGCTATCGGTGGCAATCTGGAAGCCGCGCGACTCTCTGGAATTAACGTTGAACGCACCAAACTTGCCGTATTTGCTATCAACGGTTTGATGGTGGCCATCGCCGGGTTAATTCTTAGTTCGCGGCTTGGCGCTGGTTCACCTTCTGCGGGTAATATCGCTGAGCTGGACGCGATTGCAGCCTGCGTGATTGGCGGTACTAGTCTGGCAGGTGGTGTGGGGAGTGTTGCCGGAGCAGTAATGGGGGCATTCATCATGGCTTCACTGGATAACGGTATGAGTATGATGGATGTACCAACCTTCTGGCAGTATATCGTCAAAGGTGCGATTCTGTTGCTGGCAGTATGGATGGACTCCGCAACCAAACGCCGTTCCTGATTTTGATAAAAATTTTCTCAAAGCCGGTAACTTATTGCCGGTTTTGAGTTTTTTGCATGATTCAGCAGGAAAAGAACCATGTTTACTAAACGTCACCGCATCACATTACTGTTCAATGCTAATAAAGCCTATGATCGTCAAGTAGTAGAAGGCGTAGGGGAATATTTACAGGCGTCACAATCGGAATGGGATATTTTCATTGAAGAAGATTTCCGCGCCCGCATTGACAAAATCAAGGACTGGTTAGGAGATGGCGTCATAGCCGACTTCGATGATACACAAATCGAGCAGGCGCTGGCTGATGTCGACGTCCCTATTGTCGGAGTCGGTGGTTCGTATCACCTGGCAGAAAGTTACCCGCCCGTACATTACATTGCCACCGATAACTATGCGCTGGTTGAAAGCGCATTTTTGCATTTAAAAGAGAAAGGCGTTAACCGCTTTGCTTTTTACGGTTTGCCGGAATCTAGCGGCAAACGTTGGGCAGCCGAACGCGAATATGCGTTTCGCCAGCTTGTTGCTGAGGAAAAGTACCGCGGAGTCGTTTATCAGGGGCTGGAAACCGCGCCAGAGAACTGGCAGCACGCGCAAAACCGACTGGCCGACTGGCTACAAACGCTACCACCGCAAACAGGGATTATTGCCGTCACTGACGCCAGAGCGCGGCATATTCTGCAAGTATGCGAGCATTTGCATATTCCCGTACCGGAAAAATTATGCGTGATTGGCATCGATAACGAAGAACTGACCCGTTATCTTTCGCGTGTCGCCCTCTCTTCTGTCGCCCAGGGCGCGCGGCAAATGGGCTATCAGGCGGCAAAACTTCTGCATCGGTTATTAGATAAAGAAAAGATGCCGTTGCAGCGGATTCTGGTTCCGCCTGTTCGCGTTATTGAACGGCGCTCTACGGATTACCGTTCGCTGACCGACCCCGCTGTTATTCAGGCCATGCATTACATCCGCAATCACGCCTGCAAAGGCATAAAAGTGGATCAGGTACTCGATGCAGTTGGCATATCGCGCTCCAATCTTGAGAAGCGTTTTAAAGAAGAGGTGGGTGAAACCATTCACGCCATGATTCATGCCGAGAAGCTGGAGAAAGCACGCAGCCTGCTGATTTCTACTACCTTGTCGATCAACGAGATATCGCAAATGTGCGGTTATCCATCGCTGCAATATTTCTACTCTGTATTTAAAAAAGCGTATGACACGACGCCTAAAGAGTATCGCGATGTAAATAGCGAGGTAATGCTGTAGCGAGAGTGAAAAAGCGGTCAGGCATCATGAGAAGCGTTAACGTCGCATCAGGCAATGTTGCACAGCCACCTGACGCAGAGCAAAAGCCTTATCCGACCAACAAGTCGGATAAGGCTGAAAGGAATGCAATTACATATGTGCGGCGATTAACCGCTGGTTATCCTGGTACATCGCGAACAGGTAGTTGTTATAACTCTGCCCTTTCGTTGAATAACCTTTCAGCTTATGAATCATCGCTGTAGCGGTAACTTCCTGATCCGCTTTACGCAATTGCGCGCGCGATTTACGGAACGAAGCGTAAGCCGGGTGCGTATTCAGGTTAGTGACATAGGCACTCACCGATTCTTTGACAGAACTAAATTGTGAGTATCCCTTCACTTTACCCGGTGCATTGGTGCAACGCCCTTTCATGCATTTCATGCCGAACAGGTTGTTGTTGCTACGCGCCAGTTTTGACGTACCCCAACCGCTTTCTGCCGCAGCCATCGTCGCCACCATGCTGGTAGGAATAATATCTACACGTTCAAGCAGCGTATTCCACGGGATTTTTCGCGTATTACCAGACCACTTCACCTTGTAGCGTTTGGCGATATCTTGCAAACGCGCACGCTCTGCAGGTGACCATTGTCCCTGGTATTGTTTTGAAATCAGCCAGTTACGTTCCGCCGTAATGGCAGCATTTTGGCTGGTAATATAGGGCATCACGGTCCGGAGAAACGCTTTTTTTCTTGGTGTTCCGGAAGGGTATTTTCGCAAATCAGGAAGTGAACTGCTCTTTGCACTATTGCGAGAATACTCTTGTTTACTGCTTACCTGTTTATTACTAGCTTTAGTTAAATGGGACTTCTGACTCGCTGTTGTTGTATGCGTCTTCGCTAACACCTCACTCGAAAACACCAGAGTGAGTAACATAAGAATCATCGCCCCATATCGTCGTATGGGAGTCAAAATCATCAGGTCTCCTGATCGGATTTAATCATTCAAACACCTTATACTCGTCATAGTTCAAGTTGCATGTACTGCGCAAACGCTGTTCAAAACACCATCGGTGTTTTGTCCTGCAACTCGAATTATTTAGAGCAATATTTTTCCCAAATTTGAGAGTTGAATCTCAAATCATATCAAAAATAGCGGCCAAGAGCACCCCAAGGAATAGTCCAAATCTGAAACTATGTCACGCGGTAATGGTTCAGATTGGTGCTAAATCGCAGAAAATGTGGGGGTTATCGCAAAAAATAAGCTTAAATCTCAGGTGAAATACTCCCCCTTTCGTCTCATCCTGGCGCAATCCTCATCAGGGAGGAGTTTTACCAGTATTATCACTGGCAAACTGGTGAAATTCGCAGCAACAAGGACTCATCCGTTATGAAACTTGCCGTCTGTTTTCTGACACTCATTCCCGGCTTTGCCGTTGCCGCTGGCTGGACTTCTCAGGGATTTCCCACCTTTACTGAAGAGAGCACAGGAACATTTGTCAGCCACGCACCGCTGACCAAAGGTACGCGTTCGTTGACGCTGAATTTTAATCAACAATGCTGGCAGCCTGCGAATGCAATAAAACTCAATCAGATGCTTTCTCTGCAACCTTGTAACAACACACCGCCACAATGGCGATTGTTCAGAGATGGTGAATATAAGCTGCAAATAGACACCCGCTCCGGCACGCCAACATTGATGATTTCGATCCAAAACACTGCCGAACCAATAGCAAACCAGATCCGTGAATGCCCAAAATGGGATGGACAGCCATTGACGCTTAATGTCAGCGCTACCTTCCCGGAAGGTACGGTAATCCGTGATTATTACAGCCAACAAATCGCGACGGTGAAGAACGGTCAAATAACGTTACAACCTGCCGCCACCAGTAATGGCTTGCTGCTGCTGGAACGGGCAGAAACCGACACGTCCGCCCCCTTCAACTGGCATAACGCCACGGTTTACTTTGTGCTGACAGACCGTTTCGAAAACGGTGATCCCAGCAACGACCAGAGCTATGGTCGTCATAAAGATGGCATGGAGGAAATTGGTACTTTTCACGGCGGAGATTTACGTGGCCTGACCAACAGACTGGATTATCTCCAGCAACTGGGCGTCAATGCCCTGTGGATCAGCGCCCCCTTTGAGCAAATTCATGGCTGGGTTGGCGGCGGTACAAAAGGCGATTTCCCACATTATGCCTACCACGGTTACTACACCCAGGACTGGACGAATCTTGATGCCAATATGGGCAACGAAGCCGATCTGCAAGCATTGGTTGATGGCGCGCACCAGCGAGGTATCCGTATTCTCTTTGATGTGGTGATGAACCATACCGGCTATGCCACGCTGGCGGATATGCAGGAGTATCAGTTTGGCGCATTGTATCTTTCCGGCGACGAGTTACAAAAAACGCTGGGCAACCGCTGGAGCGACTGGAAACCCGCAGCCGGGCAAACCTGGCATAGCTTCAACGATTACATTAATTTCAGCGACAAAGCCGGCTGGGATAAATGGTGGGGAAAAAACTGGATCAGAACGGATATCGGTGATTACGACAATCCAGGATTCGACGATCTCACCATGTCGTTGGCCTTTTTGCCGGATATCAAAACAGAATCTACCACTGCTTCTGGTCTGCCGGTGTTCTATAAAAACAAACCGGATACTCACGCAAAATCTGTCGACGGCTTTACCCCTCGCGATTATTTAACCCACTGGTTAAGCCAATGGGTTCACGACTACGGTATTGATGGTTTTCGGGTCGATACCGCCAAACATGTTGAGTTGCCAGCCTGGCAGCAACTGAAAACCCAGGCCAGCGCCGCCCTGAAAGAGTGGAAGAGCGCTAACCCTGGAAAAGCGTTAGATGACAATCCTTTCTGGATGACTGGCGAAGCCTGGGGTCACGGCGTGATGAAAAGTGACTACTATCACCACGGCTTCGACGCGATGATCAATTTCGATTATCAGGAGCAGGCAGCGAAAGCGGTCGGTTGCCTGGCGCAGATGGATACGACCTGGCAGCAAATGGCAGAGAAACTACAGGATTTCAACGTGCTGAGCTACCTCTCCTCACACGATACCCGCTTGTTCCGCGAAGGGGGCGATAAAGCCGCAGAGTTATTGTTACTGGCGCCAGGTGCGGTACAAATCTTTTATGGCGATGAGTCCTCGCGTCCATTCGGTGCCACTGGTTCTGATCCGCTGCAAGGCACACGTTCGGATATGAACTGGCAGGATGTTAGCGGTAAATCTGCCGCCAGCGTTGCGCACTGGCAACGCATCGGCCAGTTCCGCGCACGGCATCCAGCCATTGGTGCGGGTAAACACACCGCATTGTCACTGAAACAAGGTTATGGATTCGTCCGTGAATACGGCGACGATAAAGTGATGGTCGTCTGGGCGGGGCAACCGTAACTTTTCCTGCTTCCCGCTTGCAGTATGCCGGGAAGCCACCTTTTAGTATAAAATGCCAGCATAAATAAAAAACTCAGCATAACACGCCAACCTCTTGCAGAAGCCCGATTTGCACCCTGGCAAATGTAGCGTTATTGTTACTTTCCTTGCTTCAGAGTTCGAATGATATCCCGCTATGACATTCTCCCTTTTTGGTGACAAATTTACCCGCCACTCCGGCATTACACTGCTGATGGAAGATCTAAACGACGGTTTACGCACACCCGGCGCAATTATGCTCGGCGGCGGAAACCCGGCGCAGATCCCGGAAATGCAGGACTACTTCCAGACACTGCTGTCCGACATGCTGGAAAGCGGTAAAGCAACGGATGCGCTATGCAATTACGACGGCCCACAAGGAAAGACGGAGCTACTGTCGCTACTTGCCGGGATGCTACGTGAGAAACTAAGTTGGGATATCGAACCACAGAATATTGCACTAACAAATGGCAGCCAGAGCGCGTTTTTCTACTTATTTAATCTGTTTGCCGGACGCCGTGCCGATGGACGGATCAAAAAAGTGCTGTTCCCGCTGGCTCCGGAATACATTGGCTACGCGGACGCCGGACTGGAAGAAGATCTGTTCGTTTCTGCGCGCCCAAATATTGAACTGCTGCCAGAAGGTCAGTTTAAATATCACGTCGATTTTGAGCATCTGCACATTGGCGAAGAAACGGGGATGATTTGCGTCTCCCGACCGACGAACCCAACAGGTAATGTAATAACCGATGAAGAGTTGCTGAAACTAGATGCGCTGGCAAATCAGCACGGCATTCCGCTGGTGATTGATAACGCTTATGGCGTCCCGTTCCCTGGCATCATCTTCAGCGAAGCGCGCCCGCTGTGGAATCCGAATATCGTGCTGTGCATGAGCCTTTCCAAGCTGGGGCTGCCGGGTTCGCGCTGCGGCATTATCATCGCCAATGAAAAAATCATTACCGCCATCACCAATATGAACGGCATTATCAGCCTCGCACCTGGCGGTATTGGCCCGGCAATGATGTGTGAAATGATTAAGCGTAACGACCTGCTGCGCCTGTCAGAAACGGTGATTAAACCGTTTTACTACCAGCGTGTTCAGGAAACTATCGCCATCATTCGCCGCTATTTACCGGAAGATCGCTGCCTGATTCATAAACCTGAAGGGGCAATCTTCCTCTGGCTATGGTTTAAGGATTTGCCGATTACCACCGAGCAGCTTTATCAGCGCCTGAAAGCGCGCGGTGTACTGATGGTGCCGGGGCATAATTTCTTCCCCGGGCTGGATAAACCGTGGCCACACACGCATCAATGTATGCGCATGAATTACGTGCCGGAACCGGAAAAAATTGAGGCGGGTGTGAAGATTCTGGCGGAAGAGATTGAACGCGCCTGGGTTGAAAGCCATTAATGAGACTGATGGCAAACGCAAAATAGCCTGATTCGCTACGCTTATCAGGCCCACACGAATTATACAACATATTGAATTTGTGTGATTTTGTAGGCCGAGTAAGGTGTTCAGGCTGTATCCGGCATAAACAAAGCGCGCTTTGCCAACCCTCTGATTAATACGTTATTCCGGCGTTGAGAAGCGCCGGAATAACGTCTCAAACAGGTTGCTGCTGTAGTCGTTGACGCTGGATTTTCTCGGCATCCATACATTGCAACGCCTGTGTCGGGCAGGCTTCAACACAAGCCGGTCCCGTCGCCCGATGCCAGCAGAGATCGCACTTAATCGCCCTCGCCTTTGCGCGCGATGAAACGACTTCCATCGCACCAAACGGACATGCCAGCATACAGCTTTTACAGCCAATACAACGTGATTGTTCCACGAAGATATGTCCATGTTCGCGGCGAATTGCGTCCACAGGGCAGACATTCGCGCACGGCGCATCTTCACACTGATGACAGGCTACTGCCGTGGTACAGGTATGGTCTTTGATGACACGAATACGCGAAATAAACTCGCCTGGTGACAACGCAGCGCAATCCTGATTCTCCTGATGCGACACTGCGCAGGCCACTTCACAGGTACGGCAACCGATACATTTCGTCGCATCCGCAATAATAAACCGGTTCATGATCACTCCTTTGCACTAAAACCGCAGCGTGCCAGAAAGCGCGCCATTATTGCTTTGATCCAACAAAGGGATTGTTACAGTTTTGTCACTTATCCCGGATATTATGTGATCACGCCCTGCTCCCGGACGGTAAATCCCAGCTCATTGGAGATAGCCTGGGCAGTTTCACGCAGTGGTTTCAGGAGATTCTTCTCCCCCACCTGTTTCAGACGCGACGTAGAAAGAGAGATAGATACGGCATACGGCACCCGTCCGTGAATATCAAATACTGGTGCAGCAACACAGGAAACACCGAGTTCATTCTCTTCTCTGTCCATCGCCACTCCACTTTCACGAATCTGCGCCAGTTCGTCAAACATCGCGGGCAAATCGGTAATGGTATTGCGGGTTAGCGGCTGGATCTCATTCAGATGGCTTTCCCAATACGATTTCACGTAATCCTGGTGACCAAATGCCATATAGATCTTACCCATCGCAGAGCAGTAGAGCGGCATATGCTGACCGATATAGGCGCGGGTTCGCAGCATACCGGTGGTAGGTTCGAGTTTATAAATCAAGATCGCGTGATCATCTTCGCGGCTGGAGAAGTTAATCGTTTCACCGGTGGCGATGTTCAGCGTCTCAAGATGCGGCGCAGCAATATGAATGATATTTAGCGATGACAGCGCCTTTTGCCCGACAGCAATAAATTTGGTCGTCAGGCGATAGCTGCCTGCTGCGGGCGCGGTGGTCACATAGCCACAGGACTGTAACCCCTGCAATAAGCGATGGACGGTGCTTTTATTCAGTCCAGCCAGTTCCGAGAGATGCGCCAGCGGACAACCGTTTGGGTAGTTGCTCAGGATCTCAATCAACATCAACCCCCGAAACAAGCTCTGACTTCCGGCAGGCCGCTCTTTATCCTGCGCTATCTCGTGCTCTTTTTTTCCCATCGCTTACCTCCCCTTTTTGGCGCGCCCTGATGGTAGCGCAAAGTGTGTCGCAGTTCACGATCTCAACAGATAAATTATAACTTTTTGATTTTTATGATTTTTGAAAATCATCAATCAGATTGCTTTGTTAAAAAGTGATCGATATATTTGAAATCAAATTTCGCATAGTGGAATTTTAAGCTAAAAAAGCGTTCAAAAAAACAAGGAAACCAGGGATGAAAGTGACATTTGAGCAGTTAAAAGCAGCCTTTAACCGGGTATTAGTTTCACGCGGCGTTGACAGCGAAACCGCCGATGCCTGTGCAGAAATGTTTGCCCGCACCACCGAATCCGGCGTTTATTCTCACGGCGTTAACCGTTTCCCGCGTTTTATCCAACAACTGGATAATGGCGATATCATCCCTGACGCCGGGGCCAAACGTATCACCAGCCTTGGGGCAATTGAGCAGTGGGATGCCCAGCGCTCAATCGGTAACCTGACGGCGAAAAAGATGATGGATCGCGCCATTGAACTGGCTGCACATCATGGGATTGGTCTGGTGGCGTTACGCAATGCCAACCACTGGATGCGCGGAGGCAGCTACGGCTGGCAGGCAGCGGAAAAAGGCTATATCGGCATCTGCTGGACCAACTCTATCGCGGTGATGCCACCGTGGGGTGCGAAAGAGTGTCGTATTGGCACCAACCCATTAATCGTCGCCATTCCTTCCACGCCGATCACCATGGTCGATATGTCGATGTCGATGTTCTCCTACGGCATGTTAGAGGTTAACCGTCTGGCGGGTCGTCAGTTACCGGTTGATGGTGGCTTTGACGATGAAGGCAATCTGACTAAAGAACCTGGCATAATCGAGAAAAATCGCCGCATTTTACCGATGGGTTACTGGAAAGGGTCCGGTATGTCGATTGTGCTGGATATGATCGCCACTCTGCTTTCCGACGGTGCCTCCGTTGCCGAAGTAACCGAAGATAACAGCGACGAATACGGTATCTCACAAATCTTCATCGCCATCGAAGTGGACAAACTGATCGACGGCACCACCCGCGACGCCAAATTGCAACGCATCATGGATTACGTTACCACCGCCGAGCGTGCTGACGAAAACCAGGCAATTCGTTTACCAGGCCACGAATTTACCACCCTGCTGGCAGAAAACCGCCGTAACGGCATCACGGTTGATGACAGCGTGTGGGCAAAAATCCAGGCGTTATAAGGAGACAGACCATGATATTTGGACATATCACGCAGCCTAATCCGTGCCTTTTACCCGCTGCCATCGAAAAGGTACTCGGTTTTCTGCGCACAACCGATTTCAATGCTCTGGAACCGGGCGTTGTTGAAATCGACGGTAAAAATATTTATGCGCAGATTATCGATTTAACCACTCGCGAAGCAGTAGAAAACCGCCCTGAAGTTCATCGTCGCTATTTGGACATTCAGTTCCTGGCGCGGGGCGAAGAGAAAATAGGTGTAGCCATTGATACCGGAAATAATAAAGTCAGCGAATATCTATTAGAACAGCGCGATATTATTTTTTATCACGACAGTGAGCATGAGTCATTTATCGAAATGATACCGGGTAGTTACGCTATTTTCTTCCCGCAGGATGTTCACCGCCCGGCATGTAATAAAAATGCCCCAGCGGCAATACGGAAAATCGTGGTTAAAGTAGCCCTCTCTGCTTTATAAAAAAGTTATTACTGGAGCACAAAATGAAAGCGAATAATGCCGGTTATATTATCGGCGCGTATCCCTGTGCACCTTCTTTTCACCAAAGAAGTGAAGAGGAAGAGAAGGAATTCTGGCGACAATTATCAGAGACCCCTGATATTCGCGGTCTGGAACAACCCTGCCTGGAAAATTTCCATCCTCTTGGCGATCAATGGTTACTCCGTCATACGCCAGAGAGTTGGCAATTTGTCGTCACCGCAGTAATGGAAACCATGCGTCGCCGCAGCGAAAACAACGGTTTTGGTCTCGCCTCCAGCGACGAAGAACAACGCAAGGCGTGCGTGGCGTACTACCGCCACCTGTTCAATAAAATCAACTCATTACCGGCTAATAAAGTGCTCGCACTTGAGATCCAGGCTGCACCATTAGCAACCAATCCCAATGTTATGCAAGCGACAGACGCTTTTGCCCGCTCGTTGAAAGAAATCGCCAACTGGGACTGGCCGTGCAAACTGGTGCTGGAACACTGCGACGCCATGACCTCCCCCGCTCCGCGTAAAGGTTTTTTGCCGTTAGAAAATGTTCTGGATGTCATTGCTGATTATGACATCAGCGTCTGTATCAACTGGGCACGTTCGGCCATTGAAGGACGCAATACCACATTACCGCTTACCCATGCCCTGATGGCAAAACAGGCCGGGAAACTCGGTGCGCTGATGTTCTCAGGAACCACACTCAACGGAGAATATGGTGAATGGCAAGACTTACACGCGCCATTCGCTCCTTTCTGCCCGCAAAGCCTGATGACCACAAAACATGTTAGCGAGTTATTTAATGTGGCAGAACCATCAACATTGCAATTTTCTGGCATCAAGTTATTAGAAATCCATGCTACTGCTGATGTTCATCACCGTATCGAAATACTACGTAACGGCATTCACTCTATGAATGAATGTCGTTAAATCGTTTCACTCATATATCGCATTAAATCTCTAATTAGTCGTTTCCAATAATTATTACGAATACCTACAACATTAATTAATGAAAACATATGACATAACAAGAAGGACTCGTTATGAAACGGATACTCGAAGGCATTCTTGCGGTCATCATCGCAATACTGTCTTGTATTATTTTTATTAATATAATTCTTCGATATGGATTTCACACAAGCATATTATCGATTGATGAATTATCCCGACTTTTATTTGTCTGGTTAACATTTATTGGCGCTATCGTGGCGTTTATGGACAACAGCCATGTACAGGTTACTTTCTTAGTCGAAAAACTCTCACCCACTAATCAACAACGTGTTTCGCTGCTAACCCATACGCTTATTTTATTGCTTTGCCTGGGCCTGGCCTGGGGGGCAATAGAAAAAACAGCGCAAGACTGGAGTAACTTATCGCCCATTCTCGGCGTACCTGTTGGCTTAATGTATGCCGCCGCAATCCCCACTAGCCTGATTATCGCATTGCTGGAATTGCGCCATTTATACCGGCAGTTAACAAGTGCCCCCAGCCGAAACCAACAAGGAGCCTGACGATGACAATCCTTATATTTATTGTCAGTTTGTTAGGGGCTATCGCCATTGGTATTCCCATCGCCTGGGCATTATTACTGTGTGGCATTTCATTGATGTTCTGGATGGATATCTTTGATGTGCAAATTCTGGCGCAAACACTGGTCAATGGTGCAGACAGCTTCTCCCTGTTAGCCATCCCCTTCTTTGTACTGGCGGGTGAGATCATGAACGCGGGCGGCCTGTCGCAACGTATTGTCGACTTGCCGATGAAACTGGTAGGCCACAGACCGGGAGGTCTGGGTTACGTCGGCGTTCTTGCTGCGATGATCATGGCAAGCCTTTCTGGTTCTGCGGTTGCCGATACCGCTGCCGTCGCGGCACTGTTGGTGCCGATGATGCGTCAGGCCAACTATCCGGTAAACCGCGCCGCCGGGCTTATCGGATCGGGCGGTATTATCGCGGCCATTATTCCGCCATCTATTCCACTCATTATCTTCGGTGTCTCCAGTGGGTTATCCATCAGCAAACTGTTTATGGCTGGCATTGCGCCGGGCATCATGATGGGCATCACGCTAATGATTACCTGGTGGTGGCAGGCAAAACGGCTAAACCTGCCTTGCCAGCCGAAAGCCTCGCTGCGGGAAGTCTGGCAATCTTTAGTTTCCGGTATTTGGGCACTCTTTTTGCCAATAATTATTATTGGCGGTTTCCGTTCGGGATTATTCACACCAACAGAAGCTGGCGCGGTTGCGGCATTCTACGCCTTGTTTGTCTCGGTGGTGGTCTATCGCGAAATGACGTTCGCCACGCTTTACCATGTTTTGGTTAACGCGGCGAAAACCACTTCCGTGGTGATGTTCCTGGTGGCTTCCGCAGCGGTATCCGCATGGCTAATCACCATTGCTGAACTGCCGATGATGGTATCGGAGTTATTACAACCGTTGGTTGACTCGCCTCGCTTATTATTCATCGTAATTATGCTCGCCATTATGGTGATCAGTACAGTCATGGATTTAACTCCTACCGTATTAATTCTTACGCCGGTATTAATGCCATTAGTAAAAGAAGCGGGAATAGATCCTGTCTATTTTGGCATTATGTTTATTATTAACTGCTCAATTTCGCTAATTACGCCCCCGGTTGGTAACGTACTTAACGTCATATGCGGTGTTGCGAAGCTTAAATTTGACGATGCTGTAAAAGGCGTTGCGCCTTACGTCATGGTTTTATTCATGTTGTTAGCATTATTTATTTTTATCCCAGAATTAATTACCGCCCCACTAAAATGGATGAGCTAAAAGGAAAATATTATGAAATTACGTTCTGTAACCTACGCTTTATTAATTGCCGGAGTGGCTACATTCAGTACATCTTCTCTGGCGGCACAATCATTACGTTTCGGTTATGAAACATCACAAACCGATTCGCAACATATTGCGGCAAAAAAATTCAATGAATTATTGCAAGAGAAAACCAAAGGTGAGCTGAAATTAAAACTGTTCCCGGACAGTACCCTCGGCAATGCACAGGCGATGATCAGTGGTGTGCGCGGTGGCACCATTGATATGGAGATGTCCGGCTCGAATAACTTTGCGGGACTCTCACCCGTGATAAACCTGCTGGATGTACCTTTCCTGTTCCGCGATACCGCCCACGCGCATAAAACCCTCGATGGCAAAGTGGGCGACGAGCTGAAAGCCTCCCTCGAAGGCAAAGGACTGAAAGTACTGGCGTACTGGGAAAACGGCTGGCGTGATGTGACTAACTCTCGCGCGCCGGTAAAAACTCCTGCAGACCTGAAAGGACTGAAGATTCGCACCAACAACAGCCCGATGAATATCGCCGCATTTAAAGTGTTCGGTGCCAACCCAATCCCGATGCCATTTGCTGAAGTCTATACCGGCCTGGAAACTCGCACCATCGACGCGCAAGAGCATCCGATCAACGTCGTCTGGTCAGCAAAATTTTACGAAGTACAAAAGCACCTTTCTCTGACACATCACGCTTATTCACCGCTTCTGGTGGTGATCAACAAAGCGAAGTTTGATGGCTTAAGCCCGCAGATGCAGGAAGCTCTGGTCTCCTCCGCGCAAGAAGCGGGTAGCTACCAGCGCAAACTGGTTGCTGAAGATCAGCAAAAAATCATCGACGGTATGAAAGACGCCGGTGTAGAAGTCATCACCGATCTTGACCGCAAAGCCTTTAGCGACGCCCTGGGTACTCAGATCCGCGACATGTTTGTTAAAGATGTTCCGCAGGGTGCTGATCTGCTGAAAGCCGTGGATGAGGTGCAATAAACCATGACGCAATACTGGCTGGGGTTAGATTGTGGCGGTAGCTGGCTAAAAGCCGGACTGTATGACCGCGAAGGCCGGGAGGCGGGCGTGCAGCGCCTGCCGCTGTGCGCATTAAGCCCGCAGCCAGGTTGGGTAGAGCGCGATATGGCAGAACTGTGGCAATGCTGCACTTCCGTCATTCGCGATCTGCTTGCAAATACCGGTGTCAGTGGTGCTCAAATTGTCGGCATCGGCATTTCAGCACAAGGTAAGGGATTGTTTCTACTAGATAAAAATAACAACCCGCTCGGTAACGCCATTTTATCCTCTGACCGCCGGGCGATGGCAATCGTTCGTCGCTGGCAGGAAGAAGACGTACCGGAAAAGCTCTACCCACTGACCCGACAAACGCTGTGGACCGGGCATCCTGTGTCGCTGCTACGTTGGCTGAAAGAGCACGAACCAGAACGCTATGCACAAATTGGCTGCGTGATGATGACACATGACTACCTGCGCTGGTGTTTAACCGGCGTAAAAGGCTGTGAAGAGAGCAATATTTCGGAGTCCAATCTCTACAACATGAGCAGCGGGCAATATGACCCACGCCTCACCGACTGGCTGGGGATCAGTGAAATCAATCACGCCCTGCCGCCTGTTGTCGGTTCAGCCGAAATTTGCGGGGAAATCACCGCTCAGACAGCCGAATTGACCGGTCTGGAAGCGGGTACGCCCGTTGTCGGCGGTCTGTTTGATGTGGTTTCCACCGCGCTCTGCGCCGGGATCGACGACGAATTTACCCTCAACGCAGTGATGGGCACCTGGGCGGTGACCAGCGGTATTACATCAGGTCTGCGTGACGGCGAAGCGCATCCGTATGTCTATGGCCGCTACGTCAACGACGGTGAGTTCATCGTTCACGAAGCCAGCCCAACCTCCTCCGGCAATCTCGAATGGTTTACCGCGCAGTGGGGAGGAATCTCATTTGATGAAATCAACCAGGCCGTTGCCAGCTTGCCAAAAGCCGATGGCACTCTCTTTTTTCTGCCATTCCTGTACGGCAGCAACGCCGGACTCGAGATGACCAGCGGTTTCTACGGTATGCAGGCGATACACACCCGCGCACATCTGTTGCAGGCCATTTATGAAGGTGTGGTGTTCAGTCACATGACGCATCTCAACCGGATGCGTGAACGTTTTGCCGATGTGCATACCCTTCGCGTCACTGGTGGCCCTGCGCATTCTGATGTCTGGATGCAAATGCTGGCAGATGTCAGCGGCTTACGCATTGAACTGCCGCAGGTAGAAGAAACCGGATGTTTTGGCGCGGCGCTTGCCGCCCGCGTCGGTACGGGGGTTTATCGCAATTTCAATGAAGCCCAGCGCAGCTTGCAGCATCCGGTACGCACACTGCTACCGGACATGACCGCACATCAGCATTACCAACAAAAATATCAACGCTATCAACATTTAATTGCCGCAATTCAGAGCTATCACGTCCATATCAAGGAGCATCATTTATGAGCCAACCTTTTCTACAACTGGCCCTCGACCACTCATCGCTTGAAGCCGCACAGCGCGACGTGACGCTGTTAAAAGACAGCGTCGATATCGTCGAAGCGGGCACTATTCTCTGCTTAAACGAAGGGCTTGGCGCGGTGAGAGCCTTGCGTGAACAGTGCCCGAACAAAATCATCGTCGCTGACTGGAAAGTTGCCGACGCCGGTGAAACGCTCGCTCAACAGGCGTTTAGCGCGGGAGCCAACTGGATGACCATTATCTGCGCCGCACCGCTCGCCACGGTAGAAAAAGGCCATGCGATGGCGCAACGCTACGGCGGTGAAATTCAGATTGAACTATTCGGCAACTGGACGCTGGACGACGCCTGCGACTGGTATCGAATTGGCGTGCGACAAGCGATTTATCATCGTGGTCGCGACGCGCAGGCCAGCGGGCAGCAGTGGGGCGAGACCGATCTGGCACGTATGAAGGCACTTTCTGATATCGGCCTCGAACTTTCTATTACCGGCGGAATTACCCCTGCCGACCTGCCGCTATTTAAAGATATCCGCGTGAAGGCGTTTATTGCCGGGCGAGCGCTGACGGGCGCAGCAAATCCGACACAGGTTGCTGCCGATTTCCATGCGCAAATCGATACTATCTGGGGAGGCGCGCGTGCGTAATCATCCGTTAGGTATTTATGAAAAAGCACTGGCAAAAAATCTCTCCTGGCCAGAGCGGTTGGTGCTGACAAAAAGCTGCGGTTTTGATTTTGTCGAAATGTCGGTGGATGAAACTGATGAGCGTCTGGCGCGCCTTGACTGGAGCGCCGCACAAAGGGCTTCGCTGGTCACCGCGATGATCGAAACAGGCGTTGCCATTCCATCAATGTGCCTTTCTGCCCATCGCCGTTTTCCTTTTGGCAGCCGTGACGAGGCGGTACGCCAGCGAGCACGGGAGATCATGAGCAAAGCGATTCGTCTGGCACGCGATCTCGGTATTCGTACCATTCAACTGGCGGGCTACGACGTCTATTACGAAGACCATGACGAAGGCACACAGCAACGGTTTGCTGAAGGGCTGGCGTGGGCGGTTGAACAGGCGGCGGCATCGCAAGTGATGCTGGCGGTGGAGATTATGGACACCGCGTTTATGAACTCCATCAGCAAGTGGAAAAAATGGGATGAAATGCTCGCCTCGCCGTGGTTCACCGTCTACCCGGACGTCGGCAACCTTAGCGCCTGGGGCAATGATGTTCCCGCTGAACTGAAATTGGGGATTGACCGTATCGCGGCTATTCACCTGAAAGACACTCAACCAGTCACAGAGCAAAGCCCTGGTCAGTTTCGTGATGTGCCGTTTGGCGAAGGCTGCGTTGATTTCGTTGGCATCTTTAAAACGCTGCATGAACTGAATTATCGCGGTTCATTCCTGATTGAGATGTGGACAGAAAAAGCCAACGAGCCGGTGCTGGAGATTATTCAGGCGCGGCGCTGGATTGAAGCACGTATGCAGGAGGCCGGATTTATATGTTAGAGCAACTAAAAGCCGAAGTGTTGGCGGCGAACCTGGCGCTTCCCGCTCATCATCTGGTGACGTTCACCTGGGGCAATGTCAGCGCGGTAGACGAAACGCGACAATGGATGGTGATCAAGCCTTCCGGTGTCGAGTACGACGTGATGACCGCCGATGATATGGTGGTGATTGAAATAGCCAGCGGTAAGGTGGTGGAAGGCAGCAAAAAGCCCTCTTCCGACACGCCAACGCATCTGGCACTCTACCGTCGCTATGCAGAAATCAGCGGTATTGTGCATACCCACTCGCGCCACGCCACTATCTGGTCGCAGGCCGGGCTGGATCTCCCCGCCTGGGGCACCACGCACGCCGATTACTTCTATGGTGCCATCCCCTGCACGCGCCTGATGACCGCAGAGGAGATCAACGGCGAGTATGAATACCAGACCGGCGAAGTGATCATTGAAACTTTCGAAGAACGCGGCAGGAGTCCAGCGCAAATTCCGGCGGTGCTGGTGCATTCTCACGGCCCGTTCGCCTGGGGAAAAAATGCCGCCGATGCGGTGCATAATGCCGTAGTACTGGAAGAATGCGCCTATATGGGCCTGTTCTCACGCCAACTCGCGCCGCAGCTTCCTGCCATGCAAAACGAACTGCTGGATAAACACTACCTGCGTAAGCATGGGGCCAATGCCTATTACGGACAATAATCTCTCACGCCGGGGCTTCATCGCCCCGGTACTATGAATTGATATGCTCCCGATTACATTGCGCACAAAAATCAGAAACGTTTAACGCAGGCGATTATAGTTACCGACCAGTTCATTATAAGCTTGTAATGATTTCGGATATGAGTCCTCGACCATCCAGCTTGTGTTTGCGTCCTGAAGTTTCTTTTTATCCCAGTCAGAATACGGGACTTTATCTCTGATACGACGAACATATTTTTTAGATGCAATTTGATATCGGTCTGCTGCCCCTGTGAAGAGAGAATTCATACTGTCTTTACTCACTTCTTTGGCTTGCGCCACCAGCGTTTCAAGTTCAGCCACTTTCTTCATTGCCGCTTCTGCATCAAACTTCTCTTGCGATATCAGGTTATTAATTTGTTTCGCTGAAATCATGGCAGCCAGAGAGTAGTAGTGGAATGTTTTCCCTTCTCTTTGTTCAATATTTTTCAGTTCTACAAGCTGACGCTTATCATTAATTTCCTGAATTGCCGCATGATAAGATTCTGCTACAGGTTCAAAGGCTTCAAGATTTTTTAAGAATGTCTGGTGCAGCGTTTTCCCTTTGGCAAACGCATCGTCTTTATAATTTTCCTGGTGTAATATTTATCCATTTCATTAATAGTATTCCCCAGCGCGACTGCGGTATTAATATAATTCAACGCTACGCCATCAATAGGTTGCAGCTCAGGCGTTAACGCCACAACACTTTTCACGCCTTTTTCGCACTCAGAAAGACTGGATTCACTAATGCCGTAGATGCCATAAACATGACTCTCTTTGCCCGTTGGTCCCTGTTTAAAATCTTTCAGCCAGTCGGCATAACGCGCCAGACTGCGCTGTACCGGGATCTGTAACTTGTTGTAGCACTTGATATAGATATCCATTTTTTCGTCGAAAACCGCTTGTTCATCGACCACCGGTTGCGCAGGTGTTTCAGGTTTAGCTTCTGCTTTTGCAACGGGGGCTTCTGTAGGTTTCGCTTCAGGAGCTGGTGCGGCAGGTTGACTATTGGCGGGCGGGGGAGTTTCTGTTTCGGCTTTTTTATCATCA
>NZ_PTSN01000022.1:0-74343 GCF_002965865.1 Escherichia sp. MOD1-EC6098 | reverse complement strand
CGTGGCTTCGAAATGGACTTCGCTGAACTGTTGCTGGAAGACTACAAAGCCTCCCTGAAATACCTCAGCGATCACCCGAAACTGCAGGGTATTGCCCAGCAGAACAGCTTTAAACATACCTGATAACGTTTAAGTGGTAATGCTGTCCCGGAACGCTCCTGTTTCGGGACAAATTCCAAAGTCTGTTCACTGGCATTAGCAACGGAAAATATTGCTCTGAACACGCTTCAGAACAAGACAGGTGCGGTTCCGACAGGAATACCGTTTTAGGGGGATAATATGGCTACATCGGTACAGACAGGTAAAGCTAAGCAGCTAACATTACTTGGATTCTTCGCCATTACGGCGTCGATGGTAATGGCTGTTTATGAATACCCGACATTCGCAACATCTGGTTTTTCATTAGTCTTCTTCCTGCTATTAGGCGGGATTTTATGGTTTATTCCCGTGGGCCTCTGTGCTGCGGAAATGGCTACCGTGGACGGCTGGGAGGAAGGTGGTGTTTTCGCCTGGGTATCGAATACCCTGGGGTTGAAATGGGGATTTGCAGCTATCTCATTTGGCTATCTGCAAATCGCTATCGGCTTTATTCCAATGCTCTATTTCGTGTTAGGGGCGCTCTCCTACATCCTTAAATGGCCTGCACTGAATGAAGACCCGGTAACGAAAACCATTGCAGCACTCATCATTCTTTGGGCACTGGCATTAACGCAGTTCGGCGGCACGAAATATACGGCGCGAATTGCTAAAGTCGGCTTCTTCGCCGGGATCCTGCTGCCTGCATTTATTTTGATCGCATTAGCGGCTATTTACCTGCACTCCGGTGCGCCGGTTGCTATCGAAATGGATGCAAAAACCTTCTTTCCTGATTTCTCAAAAATTGGCACGCTGGTTGTGTTTGTTGCCTTCATCCTGAGTTATATGGGGGTGGAAGCATCCGCAACGCACGTCAATGAAATGAGTAATCCAGGGCGCGATTATCCATTAGCCATGCTGCTATTGATGGTGGCGGCAATCTGCTTAAGCTCGGTTGGTGGTTTGTCCATTGCGATGGTCATTCCGGGTAATGAAATCAACCTCTCCGCAGGGGTGATGCAAACCTTTACCGTTCTGATGTCCCATGTGGCACCGGAAATTGAGTGGACGGTACGCGTGATCTCCGCCCTACTGCTGTTGGGGGTACTGGCAGAAATAGCATCCTGGATTGTCGGCCCTTCTCGCGGTATGTATGTCACTGCACAGAAAAACCTGCTGCCCGCCAGCTTCGCCAAAATGAACAAAAATGGCGTGCCGGTAACGCTGGTTATTTCCCAATTGGTGATCACTTCAATTGCGTTGATTATCCTCACCAATACCGGTGGTGGTAACAACATGTCCTTCCTGATTGCACTGGCACTGACAGTGGTGATTTATCTGTGTGCTTATTTCATGCTGTTTATTGGCTACATTGTATTAGTCCTTAAACATCCTGATTTAAAACGCACATTTAATATCCCTGGCGGTAAAGGCGTAAAACTGGTGGTAGCGATTGTCGGTCTGCTGACCTCAATTATGGCGTTTATCGTCTCCTTCCTGCCGCCGGATAATATCCAGGGTGACTCTACCGATATGTATGTTGAATTACTGGTGGTGAGTTTCCTGGTAGTACTCGCCCTGCCCTTTATTCTCTATGCCATCCATGATCGTAGAGGCAAAGCGAATACCGGTGTAACACTGGAGCCAATTAACAGCCAGAACGCGCCGAAAGGCCACTTCTTCCTGCATCCACGTGCCCGTTCACCGCACTATATTGTGATAAACGACAAGAAACACTAACCCTATCTGAGTGGTAACAGTATAAGGGAGCGATAGTTAATCGCTCCCTTTTTCGTACCAGTTATCGTATTGACTTGCCCCAGATAAGTACGAGAATGAGCAACACATCTGTTTACCGGAAACCAGCATATATGGATATCTGCTCCCGAAACGTGAAATTCGCGCTCAAAAGACCAGCGGCGCTCGTTGCACTGGCTCTTTTACTGTGTAGTTGTAAGACAACACCGCCAACCACAATAGTTACACCACCAGCAGGCTTAAAACCACCAGCAACAGCGCAACAATCGTCGCAACCCATGCGTGGTATCTGGCTGGCCACTGTGTCTCGCCTCGACTGGCCCCCGGTTTCCTCGGTTAACATTAGTAACCCCACCACCCGAGCCAGCGTGCAACAACAGGCGATGATCGACAAGCTGGATCATCTGCAACGTCTCGGCATAAATACGGTCTTTTTCCAGGTAAAGCCCGATGGCACTGCCCTTTGGCCATCAAAAATTTTGCCGTGGTCAGATCTTATGACCGGCAAGATGGGTGAAGACCCCGGTTACGATCCGCTGCAATTTATACTCGATGAAGCCCACAAGCGTGGGATGAAAGTACACGCCTGGTTTAACCCCTATCGCGTGTCGGTTAATACTAAACCCGGAACAATCAGGGAATTGAATAACACCCTGTCGCAGCAACCTGCCAGCGTCTATGTGCAGCATCGCGACTGGATCAGGACATCGGGCGACCGTTTTGTTCTCGACCCGGGCATCCCTGAAGTTCAGGACTGGATCACATCGATAGTTGCAGAAGTCGTTTCCCGTTATCCGGTTGATGGTGTGCAGTTCGACGACTATTTCTACACCGAATCACCAGGTTCACTGCTTAACGATAACGAGACGTACCGCAAATATGGGGGCGCTTTTGCCTCGAAAGCAGACTGGCGACGCAACAATACCCAGCAGTTAATCGCGAAAGTATCGCATACCATAAAAAGCCTGAAGCCTGAGGTCGAATTTGGTGTTAGCCCGGCAGGCGTCTGGCGTAATCGCTCACATGATCCACTCGGTTCAGATACCCGTGGAGCTGCTGCCTATGATGAATCCTATGCGGATACCCGCCGTTGGGTCGAACAAGGTTTACTGGATTATATTGCCCCACAAATTTACTGGCCTTTCTCTCGTAGCGCTGCACGCTATGACGTATTGGCTAAATGGTGGGCAGATGTCGTCAAACCGACCAAAACTCGTCTCTATATCGGTGTCGCCTTCTATAAAGTTGGAGAACCCTCGAAGATAGAACCTGACTGGACAGTTAACGGCGGCGTGCCAGAACTGAAAAAGCAGCTCGATCTTAACGACGCTGTTCCAGAAATTAGCGGTACTATTTTGTTCCGCGAAGATTACCTGAATAAACCACAGACCCAGCAAGCCGTTAGTTATCTGCAAAGTCGCTGGGGAAGCTAATCCCCTTTTTTACTGTGTCATCGCCGGTGATTAAAGCACCGGCCTGTTACCTTTCAAAAAAGTCACATTCTCTTAATGTTAAATTATTTGCGTATAAGCAAATGGCCATAATCTCCTGATTAATTAGTATTAATATGAAAAACAAAGTGATGTTCGTCGCCACCGAAAAATAATCACGATGGGCTATACTCTTCAGAAGAACAGTAGCGTAGATTAAAACTGTCTAACTCGTTTATTTCTCTTCATTACATCTTCATATTTCAGGAGAATATGGTGCAATAAGCCTGTCCAGTGTGTTGCGTTTCGTTTTTTCGATCTCATTTGCCTTTCCAGTCGTATAAGGGGCTGAATTATGGAGATGTACTTTAAAAGAATGAAAGATGAGTGGACCGGATTAGTTGCCCAGGCCGCTCCCATCATTCGCACAAAAGCCGCAGAAATTGCCGTTACCCATGCCCATTACCTGAGCAATGAGTTTTATCGTATTGTACGCACTGACCCGCACGCCGAAGAGTTTTTGAGTAACGAACAGGTTGAAAGACAGCTCAAAAGTGCTATGGAAAAGTGGATTATCAACGTACTCTCTGCGCAAACGGACGATGTTGAAAGACTGATACAAATCCAACATACCGTGGCTGAAGTCCATGCTCGTATTGGCATTCCCGTGGAAATTGTCGAGATGGGTTTTCGCGTGCTGAAAAAAATCCTCTATCCAGTGATATTTTCCTCTGATTATTCGCCTGCGGAAAAACTTCAGGTTTATCATTTTTCGATTAACAGTATCGATATAGCCATGGAAGTTATGACCAGGGCGTTTACCTTTAGCGACAGTAGCGCCGCTAAAGAAGATGAGAACTATCGTATATTCTCATTACTGGAAAATGCTGAAGAAGAAAAAGAACGGCAAATAGCCTCATTACTTTCATGGGAAATAGATATTATTTATAAAGTTCTGTTGGATTCTGATTTAGGCAGTAGCCTACCGTTAAGCCAGGCTGATTTTGGCCTGTGGTTTAACCATAAAGGCCGCCATTATTTTAGTGGTATTGCTGAAGTAGGCCATATCTCCCGCCTGGTTCAGGATTTCGACGGAATTTTCAATCAGACAATACTCCATGCCAAAAATCTGAGTAACAAAAGCCTGCGAGTGAAATTTTTATTACAGATACGAAATACCGTATCGCAAATTATCACTTTACTACGAGAACTGTTTGAAGAAGTTTCTCGCCATGAAGTGGGAATGGATGTGTTAACCAAGCTACTCAACCGCCGTTTCCTGCCGACTATCTTCAAACGTGAAATTGCCCATGCCAATAGAACCGGCACGCCGTTGTCTGTGCTAATCATCGATGTTGATAAATTCAAAGAGATCAACGACACATGGGGACATAACACCGGTGACGAGATCTTACGTAAAGTCTCGCAGGCGTTTTACGACAATGTTCGCAGCAGTGATTATGTTTTCCGCTACGGTGGCGATGAATTTATCATTGTACTGACTGAAGCCTCAGAAACTGACACTTTACGTACCGCAGAACGTATACGCAGTCGGGTAGAAAAAACCAAACTAAAAGCTGCAAACGGCGAAGATATTGTCCTCTCTCTGTCCATTGGTGCCGCCATGTTTAATGGGCATCCTGATTATGAACGTTTAATTCAAATAGCCGACGAAGCTCTGTATATCGCTAAAAGACGAGGTAGAAACCGTGTTGAACTCTGGAAAGCCAGTCTTTAAATGCGCCCGGATGCAGAGGTAATCATGAAGCTAACCGATGCAGAAAATGCCGCTGACGGCATTTTTTTTCCCGCCCTTGAACAAAATATGATGGGGGCGGTGTTAATTAACGAAAATGATGAAGTGATGTTTTTCAACCCAGCCGCAGAGAAGCTCTGGGGATATAAGCGCGAAGAGGTCATTGGCAATAACATCGATATGCTCATCCCCCATAATTTGCGCCCTGCACATCCTGAATATATCCGGCATAACCGTGAAGGTGGTAAAGCGCGTGTCGAAGGAATGAGCCGGGAATTGCAACTGGAGAAAAAAGACGGCAGTAAAATATGGACACGATTTGCTCTGTCAAAAGTGACTGCCGAAGGGAAAATTTATTATCTGGCGCTGGTTCGGGATGCCAGCGTTGAAATGGCGCAGAAAGAACAGACCCGGCAGTTGCTCATTGCCGTAGACCACCTCGACCGACCTGTGATTGTGCTCGATCCTGAGCGTCATATCGTGCAGTGCAATCGCGCATTTACCGAAATGTTTGGCTACTGCATCAGCGAAGCCAGCGGTATGCAACCCGATACGCTACTTAACATTCCTGATTACCCGACAGATAACCGCATTCGCTTACAGCAACTATTGTGGAAAACCTCCCGCGATCAGGATGAATTTCTGTTATTGACGCGTACGGGTGAAAATATCTGGATTAAAGCGTCTATCAGTCCGGTCTATGACGTGCTTGCTCATCTACAAAACCTGGTGATGACCTTCTCAGATATCACCGAAGAACGGCAAATCCGCCAACTGGAAGGCAACATCCTCGCTGCCATGTGCAGTAGCCCACCGTTTCACGAAATGGGTGAAATCATTTGCCGTAATATTGAATCCATTCTTCATGAATCACACGTATCGTTGTATGCATTGCGTAATGGGATGCCAGTGCATTGGGCATCGTCCTCTCATGAGGTAGATGTAAAGAATGCACAAAGCTGGGCTGTCACCATTCGCCAGCGTGATGGTGCGCCTGCGGGGATACTGCAAATCAAGACCGCGGCAGGAACAGAAACCAGTGCATTTGTCGAACGTGTGGCAGATATCAGCCAGCATATGGCCGCACTGGCGCTGGAACAGGAGAAAAGCCGCCAGCACATCGAACAGCTAATTCAGTTTGATCCGATGACCGGTCTGCCAAATCGCAATAATCTGCACAATTACCTTGATGACCTGGTCGATAGAGCCGTCTCTCCGGTGGTGTATCTTATTGGCGTCGACCATATTCAGGATGTGATCGACAGCCTCGGCTACGCGTGGGCCGATCAGGCATTGTTAGAGGTCGTTAATCGTTTTCGCGAAAAACTCAAACCCGATCAGTATCTCTGCCGCGTTGAAGGTGCACAGTTTGTCCTCATTAGCCTGGAGGATGAAGTAAGCAACATTACCCAAATCGCTGATGAGCTACGCAACATCATTAGAAAGCCGGTCATCATTGACGATCAACCTTTTCCTTTAACCTTAAGCATTGGTATCAGTTACGACGTTGGCAAAAACCGTGACTACCTGCTTTCTACCGCCCACAATGCGATGGATTTCATTCGCAAAAATGGCGGTAACGGCTGGCAGTTCTTTAGTCCGACAATGAACGAAATGGTTAAAGAGCGGCTGGTATTAGGTGCGGCGCTGAAAGAAGCGATCAGCAACAACCAGTTGAAACTGGTTTACCAGCCGCAGATCTTCGCGGAAACGGGTGAACTGTACGGTCTTGAAGCTCTTGCTCGCTGGTACGATCCACAGCATGGTCATGTTCCCCCTTCCCGGTTTATTCCCCTCGCGGAAGAGATTGGTGAAATTGAAAACATTGGTCGCTGGGTCATCGCTGAAGCCTGTCGCCAGTTAGCAGAATGGCATAGCCAGAATATTCACATCCCGGCGTTATCCGTTAACTTGTCTGCGCTGCATTTTCGCAGTAATCAACTACCCAATCAGGTTTCCGACGCGATGGAAGCCTGGGCGATTGACGGCCACCAGCTAACAGTGGAAATCACCGAAAGCATGATGATGGAACACGATACGGAGATCTTTAAACGCATCCAGATCCTGCGGGATATGGGTGTAGGTTTATCCGTCGATGATTTCGGCACCGGCTTTTCTGGTTTATCACGCTTAGTCAGCCTGCCGGTAACAGAAATCAAAATTGATAAAAGTTTTGTCGATCGCTGTCTGACTGAAAAACGCATTCGCGCCTTGTTAGAAGCTATTACCGGCATTGGACAAAGCCTGAACTTAACCGTAGTGGCTGAAGGTGTAGAAACAAAAGAACAGTTTGAGATGTTACGCAAGATCCACTGCCCCGTTATTCAGGGCTATTTCTTCTCACGCCCTTTACCCGCCGAAGAGATCTCTGTCTGGATGTCTACTGCACTACCGCTTCAAATCGACGTTTAGTAAATCTTGCCCGCACTGGCGGGCAAGATTTCATGTATTCGTATTAAGCTATTTGCGCGCCGCTATATTAAAATCTGTACATAATACCCGCACCAATAATGTAATTATAATTCTGCATCCCTGGTGAATCTTTATCTTTTACACGTTCACCATTTTCTTTATGATAAATTGTTGTGTTACCAACATCATTAGAGAATCTACTCCATGATATTTCTGTAAAAATACGCGCCTGTGGATTAATGTTATACCCCACGTTAATAAGACCTGAGTAATATTTTTGGTTAGATACTTTATCTTTAAATGTAATGTTGCTCAAGTAATGCTGATCTGTGCCTTTCCCTTCTCCCCAGGCGCTATATTTAAATTGCGTTATAATATCAAAATCATGGTAGATATATTTACCAGAAAGACCTAAATAGGGAGCGCTGAATTTTTGTTGGTAACCAATAACTTTTTGGCCATGAGGAATATCACCAATGTCGGCACCGTTGTCATAACTATAGTAACCGCCTTTCGCCAACCAACTGAAACGCGTCTCCTGATAGCCTAACACAGCGCCTAATTGGTAGTTTTGTTCCTTTAAAAACCAACCTGTCATATTGAGATCAAACTGATTTGCAAAATTTAACCGTGTTGCAGGATGATGTGACCAATCGCTCCAGTGTTGTTGCCCCGGCTCCAGCCAGTCATAATCATCCATTAGCGCACCGGCAGAGGCAAGCGTCGTCCAGCCGTTGGCATTAAGAGTCAGCCATGAGACTGCATCCCAGGTTACGCCCATTTTAACAATGGGCGTATTTTGAATTTTCCAGTCCAGTTGGCTAAGTGTGCCACCATTACTATAGACAAACTCACCTGACTCACCATTCAGAAATGAAAGAGAAGCATCAACAAAAACACTGTCAGGTGAGAAATTAAATTCTGAAGATGCACTTGCATACTGGCTTAGATAAATTAACACAATAAAAAAAGAGACCTTTTTCACCGACATGGCTTCATCCTTATTGAACAATATCAATTAGCAAATTAATTGAAATGAATTAATTTAAATAGATTTGAATTGGTTAAAATTAACTAAGTCTTACAATGGCACATATGATTCGCACCATCAAACAGAAAACATAAATAACCCAATATTTACTGATATTCTGAACGAAGTATAAATTCACAACCTGATGCAATAATGATTTTTTATGAGCAGAGGGGATAATGAGCAGAATAAAGATGCAGTTTAAATACGAGATCTCATTGGGATAAGGACAAAGTATCTGTGTAGATAACTTGCCGGATGACGCATCATCCGGCGAGAATTTATGCTTTCAACTGGTAATCCAGCGTAATTTCCGCTTTCAGTACCTGAGAAACCGGACATCCTGCTTTTGCTTTCTGGATAATACCGTCAAAGGTGGAAGCATCAATGCCCGGAACGGCGACTTCGCTTTTCAGTGCAATTTTAGTAATCGCAAAACCAGCATCCACTTTATCCAGTGATACATCGGCAGTGGTATCAATCGATGTTGGTGTGAATCCCGCTTCCCCCAGCATTAATGAAAGCGCCATCGAGAAACAAGCGGCATGTGCTGCACCAATCAGCTCTTCCGGGTTGGTTCCTTTTGCGCCTTCAAAACGCGTGTTAAACCCATACGGTTGTTGGTTCAGCACACCGCTCTCGGTAGATACTGTTCCCTTCCCGCGTTTGATATCGCCTTCCCAGTGTGCCTGACCTTTCTTATGGATTGTCATTGTTGCTCTCCTGTGGGCTTAAAAAGGAAATTATAGACTACGGGAGAAACAGCAAGAGGATAAGCAGGATATTCCGAATTAAACCGGCTAAAAAAATCACCTGCGCATTTAAATGGAATGACCGCACCGGATGTCTGGAAATATAGGATTAAAACGATACCCCAACAGATAAAAGCCAATAACATCATGCATTTAAAATATAAAAATCATCAACCAGGATTATTCCTGGTAACGAGACAATAAATATTTGCCATGCTGAATGTGCTTTATAAATCTGCGAGGCGTAGCAGACACCATAAATACACAGACAAGGAGGATCACTATGTTTACTTATTATCAGGCAGCAAATTCCACAGCAGAACCCGCTCTGGTTAACGCCATTGAGCAAGGCCTTCGGGCAGAGCACGGTGTTGTCACTGAAGATGATATTCTCATGGAGCTGACCAAATGGCTGGAAGCTTCTGATAACGACATCCTCAGTGATATCTACCAGCAAACTATTAATTATGTGGTCAGTGGCCAGCACCCTACACTTTAAGCTGCTATGCTTGATCCGCAACCTTAGGGGGTACGTTTCTTCGCTTTGGCGAATTGTCCTTAAAACTAGTAACAGGATTGAGGAGTTAAAATGAAATCGAACCGTCAGGCCCGTCATATTCTTGGACTGGATCATAAAATATCTAACCAGCGCAAAATAGTTACCGAAGGTGACAAATCCAGCGTGGTAAATAACCCAACCGGCAGAAAACGCCCCGCTGAAAAGTAAGTTTTAACAATCCGTCCTCAATGACGATTAAACACCATTGCCAGCGCAATGGTGTTTTTGTTTTTATCTGCTTTATACTTGGGCCGACGCCCTGGCGGTAAAGCAAAGACGATAAAAGCGCCCCAGGGATGGATATTCAAAAAAGAGTGAGTGACATGGAACCAAAAACAAAAAAACAGCGTTCGCTTTATATTCCTTACGCTGGCCCTGTACTGCTGGAATTTCCGTTGTTGAATAAAGGCAGTGCCTTCAGCATGGAAGAACGCCGTAACTTCAACCTGCTGGGGTTACTGCCGGAAGTGGTCGAAACCATCGAAGAACAAGCGGAACGTGCGTGGATCCAGTATCAGGGATTCAAAACCGAAATCGACAAACACATCTACCTGCGTAACATCCAGGACACCAACGAAACCCTCTTCTACCGCCTGGTGAACAATCATCTTGATGAGATGATGCCCGTCATTTATACCCCAACCGTCGGCGCGGCCTGTGAACGTTTCTCCGAGATCTACCGTCGTTCGCGCGGCGTGTTTATCTCTTACCAGAACCGCCACAATATGGACGACATCCTGCAAAACGTGCCGAATCACAACATTAAAGTGATTGTGGTGACGGATGGCGAACGTATCCTGGGCCTGGGTGATCAGGGTATCGGCGGGATGGGCATTCCAATCGGTAAACTGTCGCTCTATACCGCCTGTGGCGGCATCAGCCCGGCGTATACGCTGCCGGTAGTATTGGACGTTGGCACCAACAATCAGCAACTGCTTAACGACCCGCTGTATATGGGCTGGCGGAACCCGCGTATCACCGACGACGAATACTATGAATTTGTTGATGAATTTATCCAGGCCGTGAAGCAACGCTGGCCTGACGTGTTGCTGCAGTTTGAAGATTTCGCACAGAAAAACGCGATGCCGCTGCTGAACCGTTATCGCAATGAAATATGTTCCTTTAATGATGACATTCAGGGGACCGCCGCGGTAACGGTCGGAACGCTGATAGCAGCCAGTCGCGCGGCGGGTGGTCAGTTAAGCGAGAAAAAAATCGTCTTCCTCGGCGCTGGCTCTGCGGGATGCGGTATTGCGGAGATGATCATCGCCCAGACCCAGCGCGAAGGATTAAGCGAGGAAGCGGCGCGGCAGAAAGTGTTTATGGTCGATCGCTTTGGCCTGCTGACCGACAAGATGCCAAATCTGCTGCCTTTCCAGACCAAACTGGTGCAGAAGCGGGACAATCTCAGCGGCTGGGATACCGACAGCGATGTGCTGTCACTGCTCGATGTGGTGCGCAATGTCAAACCGGATATTCTGATTGGCGTCTCCGGACAGGCCGGGCTGTTTACGGAAGAGATCATCCGCGAAATGCACAAGCATTGCCCACGCCCAATCGTGATGCCTCTCTCTAACCCGACATCACGCGTCGAAGCCACGCCGCAGGACATTATTGCCTGGACCGAAGGTAATGCGCTGGTCGCCACTGGCAGCCCGTTTAATCCCGTGGTATGGAAAGATAAAATCTACCCTATCGCCCAGTGTAACAACGCCTTTATCTTCCCGGGGATCGGGCTGGGCGTTATTGCTTCCGGCGCGTCACGCATCACCGATGAGATGTTGATGTCGGCAAGTGAAACCCTGGCGCAGTATTCTCCTTTGGTGCTGAACGGCGAAGGTCTGGTATTGCCGGAACTAAAAGATATTCAGAAAGTCTCCCGGGCTATAGCTTTTGCGGTCGGCAAAATGGCTCAGCAACAAGGCGTGGCGGTGAAAACCTCCGCTGAAGCTTTACAACAAGCCATTGACGATAATTTCTGGCAAGCCGAATACCGCGACTACCGTCGTACTTCCATCTAAGTCTCTGCCCGGTAGTGAACACTGCCGGGCAATTTTTCTCTCCCTTTTTCAGATCTCATCCATACTGGGTAGTGGCGAATAAATCTCATTTGCCTCACCTGCTATGCAGAACATCATCCGAAAAGGAGGAACTATGAAGGCTGCGGTTGTTACGAAGGATCATCATGTTGACGTTACGGATAAAACGCTGCGCTCACTGAAACACGGTGAAGCTCTGTTAAAAATGGAGTGTTGTGGTGTATGTCATACCGATCTTCATGTTAAGAATGGCGATTTTGGTGATAAGACCGGCGTAATTCTGGGGCACGAAGGCATTGGTGTGGTGGCGGAAGTTGGCCCTGGAGTAACTTCATTGAAACCAGGCGATCGCGCAAGCGTAGCATGGTTCTTTGAAGGATGCGGTCATTGCGAATACTGTAACAGCGGCAACGAAACCCTCTGCCGTTCAGTTAAAAATGCCGGATACAGCGTTGATGGCGGGATGGCTGAAGAGTGCATCGTGGTCGCTGATTACGCGGTCAAAGTGCCGGATGGCCTGGACTCGGCTGCCGCCAGCAGCATTACCTGCGCGGGCGTCACCACCTATAAAGCGGTGAAACTGTCAAAAATTCGCCCCGGGCAGTGGATTGCTATCTACGGTCTTGGCGGTCTGGGCAACCTCGCCCTGCAATATGCGAAGAATGTCTTTAACGCCAAAGTGATCGCCATTGATGTCAATGATGAGCAACTGAAACTGGCGACCGAGATGGGCGCTGATTTAGCAATTAACTCACGCTCTGAAGATGCTGCCAAAATTGTGCAAGAGAAAACCGGTGGCGCTCATGCCGCGGTGGTGACGGCGGTAGCAAAAGCCGCATTTAACTCGGCGGTCGACGCCGTTCGCGCAGGTGGGCGTGTCGTGGCTGTAGGTCTACCGCCGGAATCTATGAGTCTTGATATTCCACGGCTGGTGCTGGATGGCATTGAAGTCGTAGGTTCGCTGGTCGGCACGCGCCAGGATTTAACCGAAGCCTTCCAGTTTGCCGCCGAAGGTAAAGTGGTGCCAAAAGTCGCCCTGCGTCCGTTAGCGGACATCAACACCATCTTTACCGAGATGGAAGAAGGTAAAATCCGTGGCCGTATGGTGATTGATTTCCGTCGCTAAGAGTCCTTTGCTGCGACTGCCATGTTCGGGTCGCAGCCTGTTTTGCGAGACGCTTTCCGCAATTTCACTCTTCTTCTTTTCCTCCCCGATCTTTCCCCTCACAATTCGCGAAAACGTAGCGAAATTTGTTGCGCTGCACGGAACAATAGTGATAGTGTTCCTTTCGAAGGAACAAGGATGAAGAGATGATAATGAATTTCAGACACAAGGGATTGCGTGACTTGTTTCTTCTCGGCAAAACCTCCGGCGTTATACCGACGCAAGTCAAACGATTACGCCACCGACTCGCTGTAATTGATGCAGCAAGCTGTCTTGCTGATATCGATATGCCCGGTTACCGACTACACCCGTTAAGCGGCGATCGCGATGAAATTTGGACGATATCTGTCTCGGGCAACTGGCGAATCACATTTGAATTCGTCAATGGCGATGCATACATACTGGATTACGAGGACTATCACTGATGAAAATGGCCAATCATCCCCGCCCGGGGGACATTATTCAGGAATCACTGGACGAACTTAATGTCAGCCTGCGCGAGTTTGCCAGAGCAATGGAAATTGCTCCCTCAACGGCAAGCCGATTGCTGACCGGAAAAGCAGCTTTGACACCAGAAATGGCGATTAAACTTTCCGTGGTGATCGGCAGTTCGCCGCAAATGTGGCTGAATCTGCAAAACGCCTGGAGCCTGGCAGAGGCTGAAAAAACGGTGGATGTGTCGCGACTGCGCCGTCTGGTTACGCAATAAAAAAATGGCACCTTATAAAGCGCCATTTGAAACTGATGACAAACGCAACATTGCCCGATGCGCTACGCTTATCAGGCCTACACGTTCACTGCAATCTATTCTGCAATCTATTGGATTTGAACGGTTTGTAGGCCGGATAAGGCGTTCACGCCGCATCCGGCATGAACAAAGTGCACGTTATCTACAATAAAAAATGGCGCCTTTTACAGCGCCATTTTCAGCTTAAAGCTCAAAAGAGATTATATCCCTTCTTCACTCTCTTTTTTCGCTTCGGCCTTTTCGATTTCACGATACCAGCGCGGATGGTGTTTCTTCGCCCAACGACGGCTCACCTTTCCTTCGACCATCCCTTTAATCGACCCTTTCACCCAGAATGCCATATACATATGGATCAGGATGGCGTGGATCAGGATGATACCCGCGGCTGCGTGGATCAGCAGACTGTAGCGGACAACCTGAATCGGGAAGTACTGCGCAAAGTACGGACGCCAGATAATCACCCCGGTCACCAGCAGCACGAAAATCATGCTCATGATCGACCAGAACATCATCTTCTGCCCGGCGTTGTACTTACCGACATCCGCCACTTTGTGCTCATTGCCTTTCAATACTTCGACAATGTTCAACAGCCACGGAATATCTTTCTTATCCGGGATGTTGTGATGCACAAAGCGGAAGAACATAAACATCAGCGCGACAAAAATCGCAATGCCGAAGAATGGGTGCAAAATGCGTCCCATCTGCGGCGTACCGAAGGTTTGCGTCAGCCATTGCAGCGTCGGGAAGAAGAACGAAATCCCGGAAAGTGCCACCAGGAAGAAGCAAATCACCACGGTCCAGTGACAGGCGCGATCAATAAACTTGGTGCGCACAATCATTTTCGACTTACTCATGATTTCCCTCCTCGTCATCGTCCACTTCCTTATTCGGGCCAATACCGATGTAGTGGAAAATCAACCCGGCAAAGGTGGCGATAAAGCCAGCCGCTGCCAGCGGTTTCAACGCGCCTTTCCACAAGTTCACCGAAGTATCAATCTTCGGCTCCTTCGGCAGACCGTGATACAGCTCTGGCTGATCGGCGTGATGCAACACATACATAACGTGCGTGCCACCAACCCCTTCCGGGTTGTAGACGCCAGCATGTTCGTAGCCACGCGCTTTCAGTTTCGCCACCCGCTGTTCCGCCAGCTCCAGCATCTCCTTCTTGGTGCCGAAGTGGATCGCCCCGGTCGGACAGGTTTTCACACAAGCCGGTTCCTGGCCGACGCTGACGCGATCGACGCAGAGGGTGCATTTATATACCCGGTTATCCTCTTTGTTGAGGCGCGGAATATTAAACGGACACCCGGCAATGCAGTAACCACAGCCGATGCAGTTTTCCGACTGAAAATCGACAATGCCGTTAGCGTACTGAATGATTGCACCGGCAGACGGACACGCCTTCAGGCAGCCCGGATCTTCACAGTGCATACAGCCGTCTTTACGGATCAGCCACTCCAGCTTACCGTTCTGTTCGGTTTCGCTAAAGCGCATCACCGTCCAGGATTTGGCGCTCAGATCGGCGGGGTTATCGTAGACCCCGACGCAGTGCCCCACTTCATCACGGATGTCGTTCCACTCCGAACATGCCACCTGGCAGGCTTTACAGCCGATACAGGTGGAAACGTCGATAAGTTTCGCGACTTCTGCTTTGTAATCACGCACCTGCGAAGGCGGCGTGATGGAGTTAGTTGCGGACCTTTTGATAATGTCCTGCGTTTCCATAGCCATCTGTTCGCCCCCTTACGCCTTCTCGATGTTGACTAAGAACGCTTTATATTCCGGCGTTTGCGAGTTTGCATCACCGACATTCGGCGTCAGAGTGTTAGCGATATAGCCTTTACGCGCGACACCCTCAAAGCCCCAGTGGATTGGAATACCCACCGTTTCTACCTGTTGACCGTTAACGTTCAGCGGCTTCAGACGGCGCGTTACCACGGCCACCGCGCGGATAAAGCCACGCTTACTGGAGACAGTGACACGATCGCCATTGGCAATGCCTTTCGCCGCCGCCAGCGTTTCGCTGATTTCCACAAACTGTTCCGGCTGGGCGATTGCGTTGAGCAATGCGTGCTTGGTCCAGGTGTGGAAGTGCTCGGTCAGACGGTAGGTCGTACCCACGTAAGGGAACTGCTCTTTTTTACCCATCCGCAGCGCATCTTGTTCATACAGACGCACGACCGGGTTAGACACCACGTTTGGATGCAGCGGGTTCGTACCCAGCGGCGTTTCAATCGGCTCGTAGTGTTCCGGGAATGGACCTTCTGCCATTTTGTTGATGGCAAACAAGCGTCCCATCCCTTCCGGCTGCATGATAAACGGCCCGGTTGGCGTACCCGGTGCGGCATTGCCGAAGTCCGGAATATCATTGCCCGTCCACTTGCTGCCGTTCCACTGGATCAGCATCCGTTTCGGATCCCACGGTTTACCGTTGATATCCGCTGAAGCACGGTTGTACAGCACGCGACGGTTGAGCGGCCACGCCCATGCCCATCCCAGCGTATTCCCCAGACCTGACGGGTCGGAGTTATCGCGGTTGGCCATCTGGTTGCCCTGCTCGGTCCAGCTACCGGTGTAGATCCAGCAAGAAGATGCAGTCGTACCGTCATCACGCAGATGCGCAAAGCTACTCAGCAACTGACCTTTCTTCGCAATCAGCACGCCATGGGCATCATAGAGATCTTCCAGCGCATAGCCGTTGTTCTCTTTTGCCACTTCGTCAGATTGCGGCTCGTGCGGCTGCTTGTAGTTCCAGCTCATCTTCATCAGCGGTTCTACGCCTTTACCACCTTCGGCTTTATACAGCTCGCGCAGATGGTGGTAGATACCCGCCAGAATTTCACCGTCGTTACGCGCTTCGCCCGGAGCGTCCTGACCTTTCCAGTGCCACTGCAACCAGCGACCGGAGTTGGCGATAGAGCCATCTTCTTCAGCAAAGCAGGTCGAAGGCAGACGGAATACCTCGGTCTGGATAGACGCCGGATCGACATCGTTCGACTCGCCGTGGTTCTGCCAGAAGGTGGAGGTTTCAGTCACCAGCGGATCGATAACCACCATGTATTTCAGCTTACTCAGGCAGCTAACCACTTTGTTTTTGTCCGGGAAGGACGCAACCGGGTTAAAGCCCTGGCAGAAATAACCGCTGACCTTGCCTTCGTCCATCATGTTGAAATACTTGATGACGTCGTAGGTCTGATCCCACTTCGGCAGCCAGTCGTAACCCCAGTGGTTTTCTTTCTGTGCGGCATCGCCGTAGAAAGATTTCATCAGGCTAACGAAGAACTTCGGATAATTGCTCCAGTAGTTCACCTGATCAGCCAGCGTCGCTTTCGGCGTATTCGCTTCCAGATACGACTGCAGATCAACCTGTTTTTCTGACGGCAGCGTCAGATAACCCGGTAAGCTGGTAGAGAGCAGACCTAAGTCGGTCAGACCCTGAATGTTGGAGTGGCCGCGCAGCGCGTTCACGCCACCACCAGCCATACCCATGTTGCCGAGCAGCAACTGGATCATCGCCATAGTACGAATGTTCTGCGCACCGACAGTGTGCTGCGTCCAGCCCAGGGCGTACAGGAAGGTGGTTGTGCGATCCGGCGCGCTGGTGGAGGCCAGCACTTCACACACTTTCAGGAAGTCGGCTTTTGGCGTACCACAGATGTTTTCTACAACATCCGGCGTGTAGCGGGAAACGTGCTCTTTCAGCAGGTTCCACACGCAGCGCGGATGAGTCAGCGTATCATCGCGTTTCGCATAGCCATTTTCATCGAACTGATAGTTCCAGGACGACTTATCGTACTGGCGTTTTTCAGCGTCATAGCCGCTGAACAGGCCGTCTTCGAAAGCAAAATCATCACGCACCAGCAGGCTGGCGTTGGTGTAATGCTTAACGTATTCAGCGTTGATTTTGTTGTTTTCGATCAGGTAGCGCAAAACGCCAGACAGGAACGTAATGTCCGTACCGGAACGAATAGGCGCGTAGATATCCGCGACAGAAGCGGTACGCGTAAAACGGGGATCGACAACGATCAAGGTTGCATCGTTGTTGTTTTTCGCTTCCATCGCCCAGCGGAAACCGACGGGATGCGCTTCAGCAGCGTTACCGCCCATCACCATCACGACGTTAGCGTTTTTGATATCCACCCAGTGGTTGGTCATCGCACCGCGACCAAATGTTGGAGCAAGACTTGCTACCGTTGGTCCGTGTCAGACGCGTGCCTGGTTGTCTACCGCCAGCATCCCGAGGGAGCGAGCAAATTTTTGGGTCAGCATCCCGGTTTCGTTGCTGGCACCGGAAGCACACAGCATACCGGTAGAAAGCCAACGGTTAACCGTTACGCCCTGCTCGTTCTTCTCAATAAAGTTGGCATCACGGTCAGCTTTCATCAGCTTCGCAATACGGGAAAATGCTTCATCCCAGCTAATACGCTGCCATTTATCTGAACCTGGAGCGCGATATTCCGGGTAACGCAGACGGTTTTCACTGTTCACGTAGTCCAGCAAACCGGCCCCTTTCGGGCACAGCGCACCGCGGCTTACCGGATGATCCGGATCACCCTCAATGTGATAAATCGCTTCTCTGGCGTTTTTAGCTCCATCACCCAGGCTATACATCAATAGCCCGCAACCTACGGAACAGTATGTGCAGGTGTTACGGATCTCTTTTGCGCGTAATAATTTATAGTTTCGCGCCTGAGCCAGTGCTTGCTTCGGGGCAAAGCCCAATGCTGCTACTGTTGTTCCAGCCATACCGCCCGCGCAGATTTTAAAAAATTGTCTGCGACTGACGTCCATTGCTTTCCTCTTTTTACACGGGTGTAACTGCGCGAGGAAACTAACAGTAAAATTCCGAATCTTTTTGCGCCAAATCAAAAAGAACGCCTGTTTGCCACAAAATAGTTCGCCTTTACAAATTGACCTACCTCAATAGCGGTAGAAAAAGTCACCACGTCCTGACAGGCAGGTTAAAAAAATGCTATAAATTTCAGCGCGATTTTTAATGGCAAGAGAGAAAAAAGAGCAAATATGACAAAACAAAAAGCAACACTCATTGGCCTGATTGCGATCATCTTGTGGAGCACGATGGTTGGGTTGATTCGTGGGGTCAGTGAGGGGCTCGGTCCGGTAGGAGGAGCGGCGGCGATCTATTCATTAAGCGGACTACTATTAATATTCACTGTTGGATTCCCACGTCTTCGGCAGATCCCGAAAGGTTATTTACTTGCTGGCAGCGTATTGTTTGTCAGCTATGAAATTTGCCTCGCGCTTTCTTTGGGATACGCGGCCACCCGCCATCAGGCCATTGAAGTCGGTATGGTGAACTATCTATGGCCCAGCCTGACGATTCTTTTTGCCATTCTTTTTAACGGACAAAAAACAAATTGGCTGATTATTCCAGGATTGCTTTTCGCGTTGATGGGTGTTTGTTGGGTGCTGGGCGGTGAGAATGGCATGAAATATAATGAAATAATCAATAATATCACTACCAGCCCATTAAGTTATTTTCTGGCGTTTATTGGTGCCTTTATCTGGGCGGCTTATTGCACGGTAACCAATAAATATGCCCGTGGATTTAACGGTATTACCGTTTTCGTTCTTCTGACGGGTGCAAGCCTATGGGTTTACTATTTTCTGTCGCCACAACCAGAGATGGTTTTTAGCACCCCTGTCATCGTCAAACTCATTTCTGCGGCTTTTACTTTAGGATTTGCTTATGCCGCCTGGAATGTCGGTATTTTACATGGCAATGTCACTATTATGGCAGTAGGGTCTTATTTTACCCCCGTACTTTCGTCAGCGCTTGCTGCCGTGCTGCTCAGCGCACCGCTGTCGCTCTCATTCTGGCAAGGCGCACTGATGGTCTGTGGCGGTTCTCTGCTCTGCTGGCTGGCGACACGTCACCGATAAATAAAGATGACAAGATGAGGCCAACGCTTCATACAGCAACAAAACACGTTCAGGGATATGCGGATTTAAAAATTAGTGAAGACAATGATATATTTTTGTTACATTCAGTAACACATAAGCCTTCAGATAATCCGCTTTCTCACCGCGCGGCTGTGCTTTCTTATCTATTCTTTCATTCAGCACTTCACTCTATTCATCCTTAATTCTAAAAACGGGCGGTTGCGCCCAACGTCCTGTCTTTTCTTTTTTTCATTAACAATGTGTGCATGCGAGGAAGAATATGGCACTGCAAAATGAGAAAAACAATCGTTATCTTTTGCGCGACTGGAAGCCAGAAAATCCGGCATTCTGGGAAAATAAAGGAAAGCATATAGCACGAAGAAATCTCTGGATATCAGTCAGTTGTTTACTTCTTGCGTTCTGTGTCTGGATGTTATTTAGCGCTGTCGCCGTTAATCTCAACAAAATCGGCTTTAATTTTACTACCGATCAACTTTTTTTATTAACCGCATTACCCTCCGTTTCGGGCGCATTATTACGTGTTCCCTACTCCTTTATGGTGCCAATATTTGGTGGACGTCGCTGGACCGTTTTTAGTACCGCTATCCTGATTATTCCCTGCATCTGGCTCGGTTTTGCCGTGCAAAATACAGCTACTCCCTTCGGTGTATTTATTGTAATTGCTCTGCTGTGCGGTTTTGCGGGCGCAAACTTTGCTTCAAGTATGGGAAATATCAGTTTTTTCTTCCCGAAAGCCAAACAAGGTAGCGCACTTGGCATTAATGGCGGACTGGGTAATTTAGGCGTCAGCGTGATGCAACTGGTTGCGCCGCTGGTGATTTTTGTTCCGGTATTTGCCTTTCTTGGTGTTAATGGCGTACCGCAGGCCGATGGCTCTGTGATGTCACTGGCTAATGCTGCCTGGATTTGGGTGCCATTGTTGGTCATTGCCACCATTGCTGCCTGGTCAGGGATGAATGATATTGCCAGTTCACGTGCATCAATTGCCGACCAGTTACCTGTGTTACAACGCCTGCATCTCTGGCTGTTGAGTCTGCTCTACCTCGCCACTTTTGGCTCGTTCATCGGCTTTTCCGCGGGTTTTGCCATGTTGGCAAAAACGCAGTTCCCGGATGTGAATATTCTGCAACTGGCGTTTTTTGGTCCGTTTATCGGTGCCATTGCGCGATCGGTTGGCGGCGCTATCTCCGATAAGTTCGGCGGCGTTCGCGTTACGCTTATCAACTTTATTTTTATGGCTCTGTTCAGTGCGTTGCTGTTTCTGACGTTACCCGGCACGGGTTCAGGTAATTTCATTGCGTTTTACGCCGTATTTATGGGGTTGTTCCTGACGGCGGGTCTGGGAAGTGGCTCTACTTTCCAGATGATTGCCGTCATCTTCCGCCAGATAACCATTTATCGGGTGAAGATGAAAGGCGGTAGCGATGAAGAAGCACAGCGAGAAGCAATCACCGAAACCGCCGCCGCACTTGGCTTTATCTCGGCAATTGGTGCAGTTGGCGGCTTTTTTATTCCACAGGCGTTTGGCATGTCGCTGAATATGACCGGCTCGCCGGTTGGCGCGATGAAAGTGTTTTTAATCTTTTACATCATCTGTGTGCTGCTGACCTGGCTGGTCTATGGTCGGCGGCAGTTTAGCCAAAAATAAGAGATCGATGCCTGATGCGACGCTGATGCGTCTTATCAGTCCTACAACCGTGTCGCACCCGTAGGTCGGGGTCGGATAAGACGTTTACGCCGCATCCGACAAGGCATCAGATCCCAAATCATTCCTGGAGCAGGAGTCATGTCATGAGTAAACTTTTGGATCGCTTTCGCTACTTCAAACAAAAGGGCGAAACCTTTGCCGATGGCCACGGACAGGTGATGCATAGCAACCGCGACTGGGAGGACAGCTATCGACAACGTTGGCAATTCGACAAAATCGTGCGCTCCACCCACGGCGTTAACTGTACTGGCTCCTGTAGCTGGAAAATCTATGTCAAAAACGGCCTGGTAACGTGGGAAATCCAGCAGACCGACTACCCGCGTACCCGCCCTGACCTGCCCAATCATGAACCCCGCGGCTGCCCACGCGGTGCAAGCTACTCATGGTATCTCTACAGCGCCAACCGCCTGAAATACCCACTAATTCGTAAGCGGTTAATCGAATTATGGCGCGAAACACTTAAACAGCACAGCGATCCGGTGCTGGCGTGGGAATCGATTATGCATGACCCGCAAAAGTGCTTAAGCTACAAACAGGTGCGCGGACGCGGCGGGTTTATCCGCTCCAACTGGCAGGAGCTGAATCAACTGATTGCCGCTGCTAACGTCTGGACTATCAAAACTTACGGGCCGGATCGCGTTGCCGGATTCTCTCCGATTCCGGCAATGTCGATGGTCTCTTACGCCGCAGGAACACGCTATCTGTCACTACTCGGCGGCACCTGCTTAAGTTTCTATGACTGGTATTGCGACCTGCCACCCGCCTCACCGATGACCTGGGGCGAGCAAACCGACGTCCCTGAATCTGCCGACTGGTATAACTCCAGCTATATCATCGCCTGGGGGTCTAACGTACCGCAGACACGCACGCCAGACGCCCACTTCTTTACTGAAGTACGCTACAAAGGCACCCAAACTATCGCCATTACTCCTGACTACTCGGAGGTGGCGAAACTGTGCGACCAGTGGCTGGCTCCGAAGCAAGGCACCGATAGCGCGCTGGCGATGGCGATGGGGCATGTGATTTTAAAAGAGTTTCATCTCGATAATCCCAGCGATTACTTTATCAACTACTGCCGCCGCTACAGCGATATGCCGATGCTGGTGATGCTGGAACCGCGTGACGATGGCAGCTACGTTCCCGGACGAATGATTCGCGCGTCCGATCTGGTGGATGGACTGGGTGAAAGCAATAACCCGCAGTGGAAAACCGTGGCATTTAATACCGCAGGTGAACTGGTCGTGCCCAACGGTTCGATTGGCTTTCGCTGGGGCGAAAAAGGCAAATGGAATCTGGAATCCATTGCCGCAGGTGCAGAAACCGATTTGTCATTAACCCTGCTCGGCCAACACGACGCTGTCGCTGGCGTGGCTTTCCCCTACTTTGGCGGCATTGAAAATCCGCATTTTCGCAGCGTAAAACACGAACCCGTCCTGGTGCGTCAGTTACCTGTTAAAAACCTGACATTAGCCGATGGCAACACCTGTCAGGTCGTCAGCGTTTATGATCTGGTGCTGGCAAACTACGGCCTCGATCGCGGGCTGGAGGACGAAAACAGCGCGAAAGATTACGATGAAATCAAAGCCTACACCCCGGCCTGGGGTGAGCAAATTACCGGTGTACCGCGCCAGTATATTGAAACCATCGCCCGTGAATTTGCCGATACCGCCCATAAAACCCACGGGCGCTCGATGATTATCCTCGGTGCTGGCGTCAACCACTGGTATCACATGGATATGAACTACCGAGGGATGATCAATATGTTGATTTTCTGCGGTTGTGTCGGGCAAAGCGGCGGCGGCTGGGCGCATTACGTTGGTCAGGAAAAACTGCGCCCGCAAACCGGCTGGCTGCCGCTGGCATTTGCGCTGGACTGGAACCGGCCACCGCGCCAGATGAACAGCACTTCGTTTTTCTACAATCACTCCAGCCAATGGCGCTATGAAAAAGTCACCGCCCAGGAACTGCTCTCACCGCTGGCCGATGCCAGTAAATACAGCGGTCATCTGATTGATTTCAACGTTCGCGCTGAGCGCATGGGTTGGCTACCTTCCGCGCCGCAACTGGGGCGTAACCCGCTCGGGCTGAAAGCCGAAGCCGATAAGGCCGGATTATCACCCACCGAATTTACCGCTCAGGCGTTGAAGTCAGGCGAGTTACGCATGGCCTGCGAACAGCCGGACAACGGCAGCAATCATCCGCGTAACCTGTTTGTCTGGCGCTCTAACCTGCTTGGCTCCTCCGGCAAGGGTCACGAGTATATGCAGAAATATCTGCTGGGTACGGAAAGTGGCATTCAGGGGCAAGAACTTGGGCCGACGGAGGGAATTCAATCGGAAGAAGTAGAGTGGCAAACCGCCGCGATAGAGGGAAAGCTCGACCTGCTGGTAACGCTCGATTTCCGTATGTCCAGCACCTGCCTGTTTTCCGATATCGTCCTGCCTACCGCCACGTGGTATGAGAAAGACGATATGAATACCTCGGATATGCATCCGTTTATTCATCCACTTTCTGCGGCGGTCGATCCCGCCTGGGAATCACGCAGCGACTGGGAAATCTACAAGGGTATCGCCAAAGCGTTCTCGCAAGTGTGCGTGGGCCATCTCGGCAAAGAAACTGACGTGGTACTTCAGCCATTGTTACACGACTCTCCGGCAGAGCTATCCCAACCTTGCGAAGTGCTCGACTGGCGCAAAGGTGAATGCGATCTGATCCCCGGCAAGACTGCGCCTAATATTGTGGCGGTGGAGCGCGACTACCCTGCTACCTACGAACGCTTTACCTCACTGGGGCCGTTGATGGACGAACTCGGCAACGGTGGTAAAGGTATTTCATGGAATACCCAGGATGAAATCGATTTCCTCGGCAAACTCAATTACACCAAACGCGATGGCCCGGCTCAGGGGCGTCCGCTGATTGATACCGCCATTGATGCATCGGAAGTGATTCTGGCGCTGGCACCGGAAACCAACGGCCATGTTGCGGTAAAAGCCTGGCAGGCGCTGGGTGAGATCACCGGACGCGAACATACTCATCTGGCGCGGCATAAAGAAGATGAAAAGATTCGCTTCCGCGATATTCAGGCGCAGCCGCGTAAAATCATCTCCAGCCCGACCTGGTCTGGCCTGGAAAGCGATCACGTCTCCTACAATGCGGGATATACCAACGTTCACGAGTTAATTCCGTGGCGCACGTTGTCTGGCCGTCAGCAGCTCTATCAGGATCACCCGTGGATGCGTGCCTTTGGCGAAAGTCTGGTGGCTTATCGCCCACCTATCGACACCCGTAGCGTTAGCGAAATGCGCCAGATCCCACCAAACGGCTTTCCGGAAAAAGCCCTTAACTTCCTGACACCGCATCAGAAATGGGGCATTCACTCCACTTATAGTGAAAACCTGTTGATGCTGACGCTCTCACGCGGTGGACCGATTGTCTGGATCAGCGAAACCGATGCCCGTGAACTGACTATTGTTGATAACGACTGGGTGGAGGTCTTTAACGCCAACGGTGCGCTGACTGCCCGCGCGGTAGTCAGCCAGCGTGTACCGCCGGGCATGACCATGATGTATCACGCTCAGGAACGGATTATGAATATCCCCGGCTCGGAAGTGACCGGAATGCGCGGCGGTATTCACAACTCGGTCACCCGCGTTTGTCCGAAACCAACGCATATGATTGGCGGTTACGCGCAACTGGCCTGGGGCTTTAACTACTACGGCACCGTCGGCTCGAACCGCGACGAGTTCATCATGATCCGCAAGATGAAGAACGTGAACTGGCTGGATGATGAAGGTCGCGATCAGGTACAGGAGGCGAAAAAATGAAAATACGTTCGCAAGTCGGCATGGTGCTTAACCTCGATAAATGTATCGGCTGTCACACCTGTTCGGTGACCTGTAAAAACGTCTGGACTGGACGCGAAGGTATGGAGTACGCGTGGTTTAATAACGTCGAAACCAAACCGGGCATTGGTTACCCGAAAAACTGGGAAGATCAGGAAGAGTGGCAAGGCGGCTGGGTTCGCGATGTCAATGGCAAGATCCGCCCGCGGCTGGGCAGCAAAATGGGCGTGATAACCAAAATCTTTGCCAATCCGGTGATACCGCAGATCGACGACTACTACGAACCTTTTACCTTCGACTATGAACATTTGCATAGCGCGCCGGAAGGTAAACACATTCCCACTGCGCGTCCACGTTCGCTGATCGACGGCAAACGGATGGACAAAGTGATCTGGGGGCCAAACTGGGAAGAACTGCTGGGCGGAGAGTTCGAAAAACGCGCCCGCGACCGCAACTTCGACGCCATGCAAAAGGAGATGTACGGTCAGTTTGAAAATACCTTCATGATGTATTTGCCGCGCTTGTGCGAACACTGCCTTAACCCAAGCTGTGTGGCGACCTGCCCCAGCGGCGCTATCTATAAACGCGAAGAAGACGGCATTGTGCTGATCGACCAGGACAAATGTCGTGGCTGGCGCTTATGCATCAGCGGTTGTCCGTACAAAAAAATCTACTTTAACTGGAAAAGCGGCAAGTCAGAAAAATGCATCTTCTGTTATCCGCGAATTGAGTCCGGACAGCCAACGGTCTGCTCCGAGACCTGCGTAGGTCGCATTCGATATCTTGGTGTGCTGCTCTACGACGCCGACCGCATCGAAGAAGCGGCGAGCACGGAACGTGAAGTTGATCTCTATGAGCGCCAGTGCGAAGTGTTCCTCGATCCGCACGATCCCTCGGTGATCGAAGAAGCCCTGAAGCAAGGTATCCCACACAACGTGATTGACGCCGCCCAGCGTTCGCCGGTTTACAAAATGGCAATGGACTGGAAACTGGCGCTGCCGCTGCACCCTGTGTATTGATTCACTTGAAGTACGAAAAAAAACCGGGAGGACATTGGATTATTCGGGATTTGGCGGGATTAGATTTAGTGGGGCTTGCAAGCCTGTAGGACAGATTTTAGCCGTTACGTCTTGAAACGCGAAAGATTATTGGAAACAGCTTTTGATTCATTAAAGACACGAAAAGTAATTACTTCACGCATCATTTCAAGTACAGCTTCAAAAATGCTTCAAAAACGGTAACAACCAGGCTTTCAGCAAGTGATGTGTGTCAAAAACAATCATCACTGTTTGGGTATCTTACATATGTAATTACCTGGAGTGAAGTTTATGTCTTAGCTATTACCTGGTTGTTATACGGCTTTCTTTACATCGTTTTCTCTTGCAGGGAAATTATGTTCTTTGCCTTCATACTGAGACAAAATCTCTCTTACTTTTTCCGGTGGTAATGCCTGAAGAGTTTGCAGGGTTTTCTGTTGCTCCACAGTAATCCCTAATGCCTCTAATGCCTTATCTTTACTGACAATTGTAGGCATAAGTCCTTTAATCCCTGCTACACGAATGATCTCCACAGCTGCGGCCTGCTCATCTGGTGTTAAGAAGCTCATTGCATAAATTAGCCTCTCATCAACTGTATGGGCGATTGATGTATGCACTGGTTTATCAGAAAGTGAGGTTCCTTTAATGGCCCTACGTGTTTCTTCTGGCAGACTGTTGATGTGATACTCATAAGCGACACCTTTCCCACCGTGACGCTGACGTTTTACCCAATCTTCCGCCACAGCTTTCCTGGTAATGTTAGTCGCCAACTTTGGTACACCAGGCATCCCTTCCAGCTCTTTCGCATTAAACCATTCTTTGATTTCAAAAGACATCATTTAAAATCCTAGCGATTTCAATAGAGGAAAAATAAATTCATATAAAAATCATACCGTTATGTGAAATTATGGTAAATCTTTTCAAATCACTATTGATTTGAAAATGATTCCACACTACATTACACGATATGCCGTGAGCTACTTTATAGCGTAGCTCACGGGGGAATCTGAAAGGATTACACGAAATGCATATGAATAAAAGAACTAACCGCCAAGATTGGCACAGAGCTGACATCGTTGCAGAGCTACGAAAACGCAATATGTCACTAGCTGAATTGGGAAGATCTAATCATCTTTCGTCTTCAACATTAAAAAATGCTTTGGATAAGAGATATCCGAAAGCGGAGAAAATCATTGCAGATGCACTGGGAATGACACCGCAAGATATTTGGCCGTCTCGATACTAGGTGCGCTATGAAAGAATGGTATACAGCAAAAGAGTTGCTCGGTTTGGCAGGTTTACCAAAGCAAGCCACTAACATTACACGTAAGGCACAAAGAGAAGGCTGGGAGTTCAGGCAGGTTGCAGGAACTAAAGGTGTATCATTTGAATTCAATATCAAATCATTCCCTGTCGCATTACGTGCTGAAATTCTGTTGCAACAAGGGAGAATTGAAACAAGTCAGGGGTATTTTGAAATCGCCCGCCCCACGCTGGAAGCCCATGATTATGATCGTGAGGCACTGTGGAGCAAATGGGATAACGCCAGCGATTCCCAGCGCAGACTTGCTGAAAAATGGTTGCCTGCGGTTCAGGCTGCAGACGAAATGCTGAACCAGGGGATTTCAACGAAAACGGCTTTTGCGACCGTTGCAGGGCATTACCAGGTCAGCGCATCCACTTTGCGGGACAAGTATTACCAGGTACAGAAGTTTGCGAAGCCTGACTGGGCGGCTGCACTTGTTGATGGACGTGGTGCATCTCGTCGCAATGTTCACAAAAGTGAATTTGACGAGGATGCCTGGCAGTTTCTGATTGCAGATTATCTGCGACCGGAAAAACCCGCCTTCCGCAAATGTTATGAGCGTCTGGAACTGGCAGCACGCGAGCATGGCTGGTGTATTCCCTCCCGCGCCACGGCCTTTCGCCGGATTCAGCAACTGGACGAGGCAATGGTTGTTGCCTGTCGTGAAGGTGAACATGCACTGATGCATCTGATACCGGCACAGCAGCGAACTGTGGAACACCTGGACGCCATGCAGTGGATCAACGGCGACGGTTATCTGCATAACGTCTTTGTACGCTGGTTTAACGGTGATGTGATCCGCCCGAAAACATGGTTCTGGCAGGATGTGAAAACCCGAAAAATTTTGGGCTGGCGCTGCGATGTGAGCGAGAACATTGATTCAATTCGCCTCTCGTTCATGGATGTTGTGACTCGCTACGGTATCCCGGAGGATTTTCACATCACCATTGATAACACCCATGGTGCAGCGAATAAATGGCTGACGGGGGGCGCGCCCAATCGTTACCGCTTTAAGGTGAAAGAGGACGATCCAAAGGGACTGTTTTTACTGATGGGCGCAAAAATGCACTGGACAAGCGTTGTTGCCGGTAAAGGCTGGGGCCAGGCAAAACCTGTTGAACGTGCTTTCGGTGTTGGTGGGCTTGAGGAATACGTTGATAAGCATCCGGCACTGGCTGGCGCATATACGGGGCCAAATCCGCAGGCAAAACCTGATAACTATGGCGACCGTGCTGTTGATGCAGAGCTGTTTCTGAAAACCCTTGCTGAAGGTGTTGCGATGTTCAATGCCAGAACAGGCCGTGAAACAGAAATGTGCGGGGGCAAACTCTCGTTCGATGATGTTTTCGAGCGTGAATACGCCAGAACGATTGTGCGTAAGCCAACCGAAGAACAAAAACGGATGCTGTTACTGCCTGCTGAGGCGGTGAACGTTTCACGCAAAGGCGAGTTTACGCTAAAAGTTGGCGGCTCCCTAAAAGGCGCAAAAAACGTTTATTACAACATGGCGTTAATGAATGCCGGCGTGAAAAAAGTTGTGGTCAGGTTTGATCCGCAGCAGCTACACAGCACGGTTTATTGTTACACCCTGGACGGTCGATTTATCTGTGAAGCGGAATGTCTGGCACCTGTTGCATTTAATGATGCTGCGGCAGGCCGTGAATATCGCCGCCGCCAGAAACAACTGAAATCTGCAACTAAAGCAGCCATTAAGGCGCAGAAACAAATGGACGCGCTGGAAGTTGCTGAACTGCTGCCGCAGATAGCCGAACCAGCAGCACCAGAATCAAGGGTTGTTGGTATTTTCCGGCCTGTGGGTAACACAGTACGGGTTAAATATCGCACCCCCGATGATAAATACGAACCCGCTCGTGATGAATATCTGAATCAGTCACTGGATATTCTGGAACAGAAAAGACGTAAAAAAGCCATTTAATTAACGTTTAAACAAAATTTAATTACGAGGTTATTTAGATGAATATTTCCGATATTCGCGCAGGACTGCGCACGCTTGTAGACAATGGAGAAACCACGCTGACACGCATCGCCAGTGAATCAGGCGTGGCCCTGAGCACAGTCAGTGGTTTTGTGAATGATAAATATAACGGCAACATGGAATCAGTCGGGCGCACACTGGAACGCTGGCTGGAAAACTATCACCGCGCAGAAGAACTGCCGGAACCCCCGCGTTTTGTGGAAACTGCAACAGCCCGTCAAATCTGGACAAGTATGCGTTTTGCTAATCTGACCGGAACCATTGCTGTTATCTGTGGCAATCCAGGAGTGGGTAAAAGCGAAGCAGCCCGTGAATTTTGTCGCACTAATAATAATGTCTGGATGATCACCATCGCGCCATCCCGTGCCAGTACGCTGGAATGTCTGACTGAACTTGCCGAAGAGTTGGGAATGAATAATGCACCATGTCGCAAAGGGCCGCTTTCCCGTAATCTGCGTCGCCGCCTGAAAGGGACGCAGGGACTGGTCATTGTTGACGAAGCTGATCACCTTGACACCGAAGCGCTGGAAGAGCTCCGTCTGTTACAGGAGTCCGCCTGTATTGGTCTGGTTCTGATGGGGAATCACCGTGTTTATTCAAATATGACCGCTAATGGCGACAGAACAATTGAGTTTGCCCGTCTGTTTTCCCGTATTGCAAAGCGCACAGCAATTAATAAAACCAAAGAAGACGATGTAAACGCAATTGCGGATGCCTGGCAGATTACCGGGAAAAATGAACGGGAATTATTACAGCAGATTGCACAAACGCCTGGTGCGCTCCGCATTATAAATCAAACGCTGCGCCTTGCTGTTATGAATGCCTTCGGTAAAGGTGAACGTGTTAATGAGGATTATCTGCGTGAGGCTTACAAAGAGTTAGACCAGGACGTTGATGTTTCGATGCTGCTGGGTGTGCAAGGGGATGCTGAATCATGATGTCTCGTAATATCAAAATGGCGACGGAAGTAAAGACCTGGTTACAGGAGCGCGGCAGCCACGTCAACGAATCCTGGCTGGGCGTGGCCCGCCCGGTACTTGAAATCACCTGCCCGCCACCGGAGCTGGTCAGAAACGCTGTCAGGATTATGGAGCATAAATCAGGGGTTGCCCGTTCAGTATGGACGGCACGCCTTAATGGTTGCCAGATTATCTGGCGTTAATAACGGCTTATTTATTTGTGAGGAATAACAAAATGGCAAAAGTCATTATCGAAATCAAAAATGTGACATCTGAAGTTAAAGGGCAGCATTTACGCACCAATGTTAACGTGGACCACAGCGCAGAACTGGATGGTGATGAGTACACGCTTGCTGGTGCGATAGCGTTACTGGTTCTGGAAAAAAGCCGGGATATCGTTCGCGAGTCAGCCCATGAGGCCATTGAAATACTGAAAAATGATGGCGTCATTTCGGGTGGCAGTGTCACAGAAGCGACAGTTGAAGGAACACGTCACTGAAAGGAACGCTGACAATGAACGCCAAAATCAGAAACGAAATCCAGGCATTAATTCGAATCAAAATGCGTAATAACAATGGCGGAGACTTGCGCGAATTTATTTGCGCGCGCGAAGTTGAGGGGTATGGCGAAAAGACTTACCTGATTGCATTCGACCATTACAGCATTTGTGCGCGTTATTGCGGGGAGGCGGTATTCCGCGCCATTACGTTTGGCAATGCCTTCAATGTGGATTTATGGGAATACGTCATGGGCCGAGAATACATCAGCGCGTCAGACCCGGACGCACGGGAGCAGTGGCAGAACATCTGGCGCGATTACCGGCAAATGGCGAAAGGCTGGACGCAGGGGACGTATTCTTCCCTTGCCCTGAAAGCGGTTCAGTTATCGCTGCGGCATATTCCGGCATCACTGCGCGAACCCCTGTTGTACTGAGTGGTGACCGGAATGATGTGTAAGCGTAAACGCTGGTCACGCGAAGACCGGGAATTTATCGAAGCCAGTGTCGGGAAAATGACCGTCGAGGAAATGGCGAAAAAACTGAACGTTGCCACAACCGCCCTCCGGGCACACGCCAGAAGGCACGGAATATCGTTGTGTGCATATCGAATCAGTGAGCACGACAAATATTTGTGTCGAGAACTTTATAAAGACGGGCTGGCTATTCATGTCATTGCCCAAAAGATGGAATTAAGCAATCGTGCTGTATCCAGCATTGTATACAGCGAATATTAATTAACAGGAGCTTTATTTATATGGCTAAACCAGCAAAACGAATCAAGAACGCCGCAGCGGCTTATGTTCCGCAATCCCGCGATGCCGTGGTATGTGATATCCGCCGGATTGGTGACCTGCAACGCGAAGCAGCACGACTTGAAACGGAAATGAATGACGCTATCGCTGAGATTACGGAGAAATACGCCTCACAGATTGCGCCCCTTAAAACCAGTATTGAAACCCTTTCAAAAGGCGTTCAGGGGTGGTGTGAAGCGAACCGTGACGAACTGACGAACGGCGGCAAGGTGAAGACGGCGAACCTGGTAACCGGCGATGTGTCATGGCGTCAGCGCCCACCATCGGTAAGTATTCGCGGTGTGGATGCGGTGATGGAAACGCTGGAGCGTCTTGGCCTGCAACGCTTTATTCGCACGAAACAGGAAATCAACAAGGAAGCGATTTTACTGGAACCGAAAGCGGTCGCAGGTGTTGCCGGAATTACAGTTAAATCGGGCATTGAAGATTTTTCTATTATTCCGTTTGAACAGGAAGCCGGTATTTAATATCACCACGAATATTTAATTAATTCACTTTCTTTTAATTATGGCGCGATGCGTCAGGGGATTGCTCGCGCCTGAATCTGAAATGGTGATGTTTATGACCACAAAGAGTGAACGACAAAAAACAGAAATAACAGCAGCAACGCTGATTAAAGACAGCGCCGAATGTCTGGCATCAGTACCTGCATTGATTCAACAGGCGAATGCAAAAAATCTCCGTCGCGCAGCTTCGTTTATTCGTGCAGGCATTACCCGCCAGATGATGATTGCGCAGCTGTGTATGCGCGAAGCGCAGCGCCTGGAACAGATGGAGACGAGCAGTGATTAAGTCAATTGGCTTTGTCCTGCTGGTTGGCACCTGCGGGAATGATGCCTGTGATGCCATACCCGTAACGGAAAAAATCTGGCCCACAGAGCAGTCATGTATGCAGGTGATGGAGCGCATACAAAAACGTTATCCCAGTGAAATCTTTTATTGCGAGGAGGTATTAAGGAATGAATAACGTAAACGAAAAGCAGGAATGCCCGGCCTGCGGTAATGAAGTCCCTGAATATCTGAAAGAGTGCCCTTATTGTGGCGAGCAGAAATGCAACCACTGCGATATGGGCGATGACACGGCATGCGTGAATTGTGAAGGTGAATGAAATGATAACACAAGAAGTAACCCTGCATGCGGAGTTTCGGGCCACATTGATGGCTGGCGGAATGAGCAGGGAATCAGCGGATAAGCTCGTATCTTATCTGGAAGACGAAAAACATGATGATGCAGAGCTATTGCTTTTTAACGACGCCCGACTGGAAATGGCTGAGGCGCTTAGCCCGGCATGGATTATCAGAGAATTAAAAGGAATAGCCAAAGGGAATGATAAGCAGGCTGCGGTTGCCGCGTTGAATGTATTACAGCAAATGAGTATGAATTTTTATCCTGAATTTATTCTGAGAACTGCAAAATGAACGATGAAATCACATTTATCCCCAAAGATCTGGATGAAGAACTGGTGAAGGCTAAAATGCTTGAGCGTATGCGCGATATTATTGATATTGCTATCCGTGAAGGGCTGTCTGCGCGTGTTACTGTGAATATTATCCAGCATGAAATTAATATTATTGCAGATGAAGTTTCACTGGATAACAAAAAAGCCCGCGACGAATTTATTCGCCGCAGGCTGGGGCTTAAACCATCAGACGTGATTACGCCTGAGCGTCTTGTGGAGGCTCTTTTTCAACGCTGAAATCAGACATAGCAAGTTTCAGACGAAGCGCATGAAGATCAAGATCCGTAACGCCCTCCCGGTTCTGAATGTTTTCAAGAATTGCTGAGGCCAGTATGGATTGAGCTTCCCCCTTTGTCAGAGTCTTGTTCTGGACAAGTTTCAACATCAGACCCGAAACCAGATTAAAAGTGATTGACGCATTGTTTTCTACAGACATGTCGTCTCCATTTTCAGTGTTATCAATAGTACGGGCGGTGTTGCAGCACCGCCCCTTTTCGGAGGTACGATTATGAGTCGCACATCCCTGATTAAATTAATCCATGTTGCCCGTCGTGATCTACAACTCGACGATGACACTTACCGCGCCTTTCTGGTGCAGTGCACAGGCAAGACCAGTTGCCGCGAACTGACTGTCGCACAACTGGAACAGGTGCTCGATGCCATGAAAGAGCGCGGTTTTAAGAAGCAGAAAAAACATCCCCGCCGTCGCTTTAAGGGGCATGTCACACCGCGCGAGAAGATTTATAAAATCTGGCAGCAGATGTTTCTTGATGGTTTCGTCTCCGATATCAGCGACGCCGCGCTGGACAAATACGTTGAACGCCTGACGGCCAGACGTAATGGTGGTCAGGGTGTTTCCACGCTGGCCTGGTGTCACGGGGAATCGTTGCATGTTGTGCTCGAAACGCTCAAACAGTGGCATATGCGCTGCATCCGGGAAGCCTTTGCCCGACATGGTGTGCCTTTACCTGTAAGCCCATCCGGGCGGGAACTGCGCGGCTATGATGCACTGACCAGTGCATATGCCCGCGCACGAAACAGCGGGAGAATTGCTGTATGAAACAGATGAAAGAGCAGGATTTATTCGAAGACTTCCGGGACGACAGCGTTCTGGAATACCTTAACGATTACCAGGAAAACACCGCTTATCCGGCGTTACTTTCTGAACTGAACGCACTGCTGCGTAAAGAGCTGGCCCGGATTGGCGCAGACCCTGCTCATTCCATTGAGCTGGTTGTGGCGATTTGTCGCCATATCGGCGGGATGCAGGTTTATGTTCCTAGGGGGAATATTCTGGAGAATCTTGTCCGGGATATGCGTATCTGGCGTGATTTTAACGGCCATAATATTCCTGAACTGGTTCAGCGTTATGGGGTGACGTATAAAACCGTCTACAAGGCCATCAAACGGATGCGACGTCTGGAGCGTAATAAATACCAGCCGGATTTGTTTTACCACTCCCCGAACCTGCCTCACCCCGTTCGTCGTCCGCCACGACGCCCTTAATCAATGAAGCCGGTAAATCCGGCTTTTTTTATGCCTCCGGCACCATGAAGCAGACCACGTTTAAATCTGCTTCACAGGTGCTTTTATGGAAAATCAAAAATTCTCCCCGGCCTTTGAGCATGCGCTGAATTTTATTCTGCGTCCTGATATCGAAGGCGTTTATGTCAATGACCCCACTGACCGTGGCGGCGAAACCAAATACGGCATTTCTGACCGCCGCGACGGTGTGATTGACGGCAAAACCGATGTCAACGGCGACGGCAAACCGGATACCCGCATTAAGGATTTAACCCGCGAACAGGTTGCGCAGATTTACTGGCGCGATTACTGGCTGCCTGCCGGATGTGACCAGTGGCCTGATGGCGTGGCGATGTTTGTGTTCGATGCGGCGGTTCAGCATGGCGTTAAAAAAGCCATCAGGATTTTGCAGGAAGCCGCTGATGTGGATGCTGACGGCATCATTGGTCCGCGTACCCGTAAGGCCGTGAGTCTGTCCACCCCGGACTGGCTGCTGGCCCGTTGCATTGTCCGTCGTTCCCGCTTTTATGCCGACATCATCAAATCAAACCCCGCCCAGGGAAAATACCTGAACGGCTGGTTTAACCGCATGGAAAAGCTGACCGACGCCTGTCTGGAAATCATCGATACCCCTTTAGGCATCATGTCCGCCACGCGGGGGTGATATGGGCAAAGGCTGGGATGCCTCACTGAAAGCCGGGCGGCGTGACCGCCTGCGCCAGGAGGTTCTGCACCGCATGGCCGGAGGTCCGCCCCCGAAACCGCTGGACTATACCGGCCATGATGGCACACACGCCAGCTACTACATGCGTGGCTGGAACTCCGTGGATACACGGGACATTTTCTGGCAGTGCCAGAAGTACAAGGAAAAACTCAATGCACAGAATGAATAGTCTTTTTGTTCGCGTTATTTACTCCCGCTTTATGTTGTGCCAGTGGTCGTTTCTGGGACTGTCGGCAGTACTTTTTCTGGCGAGCTGTTTTGCCGGATGGCGGGCGTTTGCGGTCATGGTGCTGGCATACGGCGCGACACTCTGCCTGATTCACAGTTTCCAGCTGGGCAACGTACCTTATCGCCTGCAGCCCAAAAGGCGTTTCCGGGCCGCCTCCCTTCGAATTGTCGTGTGGTCATGGGTGGTCTGGGCCGTTGGTTTTTTCATGCTGACATTCGGCATTCTTTATCTGAAGGAGCCTTATCAGCTGGCGTTCTGGCTGGGCGGTATTTTTTGCGCGGCACTTTATAAACATCAGCGCCGTTTTCATAAGGGGGATTCATGGATCCGTTAACCCTTTCAGGCATCGCCTCTGTTCTGCTGAAAGCCGGGCCGGGGCTGATTCGTTCCGTCGGGCGCTGGTTTGGTGGCAGTACATCTGCCGCCGCTGACTCGGTGGCCGGTATGGTGGAAAGCGTCCGGGAAAGCCTTCCCGTTGCTGAACAGCAACGCATTCTGGAACAAAAACTGGTGATGCTGTCACCGGAGCAACTGGTGCAACTGGAAACCCTGAAAATTCAGCTGCAACAGCTGGAGGTGGAACGGCAGAAGCTGGTGCTGGCTGACCAGCAGGCCGCACACCACGAACAGCAGGAAACCATCCGCAATGGTGACAACGCCACGGACAGCTATGTGCGCCAGACACGCCCGCTGCTGGCCCGCCTTTCCTGTTACAGCAGTCTGGCCTATGTGCTGTTGCTCTCCTGCGGCCAGATTGCCGGAGCCATTGCCGGTGCCAGAGGTATCACGCTGCATATGCCATCACCGGACTGGGATATCACGCTGATGTTGCTTACCCCGGCGCTGGGCTATCTCGGTGTAAGAACCCTTGACGGCTTTGCCCGTTACAGCAAATCAAGCCGTCACAAAATGTCTGCGGGGCCGAAATGACCGACGAAATCGATCGCATCAGTGAAGTGGTTCTGAACGAGCGTCAGAGCGTCGTTAAAGCCTGGCAGACACGGACAAAAGAAACGCCCCACAGCCGGGGCTTCTGCAATGACTGCGGGAACGTTATTCCGGCACAGCGCCTTGCGGCGCTGCCGGATGTGGTGACCTGTATTGACTGTCAGCAGATGCGGGAACGCAGGAGGAAAACGTGTCCTGGGAAATGATCAGAGCCAACTGGCCCATTCTGTGGGCATTGCTGATGACAGGAATAAACCTGCTTCAGTTGATTCTGGCAAAGACCTACGTCAAACGCGAAGAGTTTGATTTGCTGCGTTCCCGCGTGTCGGTGATGGAAAGCCAGGTACATCAGCTACCTGATCGTGATGAGTTCCACCGCCTGCAACTGGATATCAGCAACCTGCGGGGAGAAATCAAAGAGCTGGGGCCATCCATCCGCCAGGTATCCCGCATCAGCGATTTGTTATTAGAGAACGAGTTAAAGGAAAAAAATTAATGGCGATGAAAGAGATCCTCACTGAAGACCGTCGTCTGGTGTTGCTGCGTTCCCTGCTGGATTGTGGCGACAGCGCGAATGAATCCGTGTTGCAGACCTGCCTTCAGGCCTACGGTCATAAGGTATCCCGTGATGTGGTGCGCACCCAGCTTGCATGGCTGCGCGAGCAGGGGCTGGTTCGTCTGTCTGATGTGGGCGGCTGTTACGTGGCTGAAATCACCGGCAGCGGTGAGGATGTGGCAAACGGCCTGTCCAGCGTTCCGGGCGTTAAAAAACCCCGTGCGAGGGACTGAGCATGGCCCGAAAACTGAAGCCGTTAAGTCGCGGAGAACGGGCCGTCGTGCGGCAGCTGGCGTACTGTCTTGTGCTCGCGGATATTGAGAAAAACGCCATCGCCCGTGCATATGAACAACAGACCGGAAAGCCCTGGAACCCGGATGCACCGGATACCCCCATGAAACGTGCCCTGCGTTCATCACCGGCATGTGCGCGGCTGTGGAAGCTGCTGGGTAAGGATATCCGCTCCGTTCGCGAAGAAATATACGCCGGTCTGAAAACACCGGGAACTGAAGACGGGGGCCGTCGTGAACCGTAAAAAGAATCCGATAAGTAAAGCGTCCCGTGATGAACTCCGCCGTCTGGCGCATAACCTGACATGGCGGGAAATCCAGAACGGCGCACTGAAATCTGCATACGAAAGTTTACAGCGTAGTGAGCAACAGGAGGGCACACATGGAAAATGAACAACGCCCCACCCGTGGCCGTCTTTCCAAAGTGGATTTACTCCCGGACAGCATCCGGGAGCAGTTGCATCAGATGCTGCGGGAAAAGCGGCACACGCAGGAGGAAATCCGCGAAGCCATCAACGCCCTGATTGACGAACACAACCTGCCGGAAGAGATGCAGTTAAGCCGGACGGGCTTAAACCGCTATGCCATCCGCATGGAAAAAGTCGGGGCAAAAATCCGTGCCTCCCGCGAAATGGCCGAAGTCTGGGCGGCAAAGCTGGGTTCCGCGCCGACGTCAGACGTCGGCAAACTGCTGATGGAGTTTGTAAAAACGCTGGCTTTTGAAACGTCCATGTCGATGGCAGAAGACGACAAGCCTGTTGCACCGAAGGCGCTGGGGCAACTGGCGCTGGTTGCCCAGCGTCTGGAAGCGGCAGCCATGACCAGCCATAAACGCGAGAAAGCGATCCGTGATGCGTTTGCGCAGGAGATGGCAGAGAAAACCGAAGAACTGGTCAGAACGGGCGGTCTGTCAGGTGGTGCGGCTGACACCATCAAACGAGACATTCTGGGGATTAGCGTATGACACAAATGGATACGTTCAGTGAATATGATGTTCTGCTGCCGTATCAGAAACGCTGGGTGGCGGATGATGCCGACCTGAAAATTGCCGAGAAATCCCGCCGTACCGGTTTAACCTGGGCGGAAGCGGCGGATGCAGCACTGACGGCATCACTGAAGAAGGAAGACGGCGGGCGCGATCACTTTTATATCGGTTCGAATAAGGAGATGGCCCGCGAATTTATCGACGCCGTGGCGATGTGGGCGAAGGCGTTTAATGCGGCAGCGGAAGAAATCTGCGAGGAAGTGATCACCGACGAAGACAAGGACATTCTGACGTTCGTCGTGTACTTCGCCAGCGGTTTTAAGGTCAAGGCACTGTCCAGCAACCCGAGCAACATTCGCGGGATGCAGGGGAATGTCACCATCGACGAGGCCGCGTTCCATGAAAAACTGGACGAGCTGCTGAAGGCGGTGCTGCCGCTGAAAACATGGGGCGGCAAAATTCGCCTTATTTCCACCCATGACGGCGTGGACAACCTGTTTAATCAGCTTATTCAGGAAAGCCGCGCGGGCAAAAAAGATTACAGCATTCACACCATCACGCTGGACGACGCCTGCAATGACGGGCTGTACCGACGTATCTGTCAGGTGCGCGGCATGGTGTGGTCACCGGAAGCCGAGGCGGAATGGAAAGAAGGCCTGCTGCGAAATACCGCCACCCGCGAAGACGCGCTGGAGGAGTATTACTGCGTCCCGAAAAACGGCGGCGGCACGTATATCCCCCGCTCACTGCGTGAACGTGCGGCCCGTGGCACCGGGAAAGTGTTGCGCTTTACCGGCACACCGGAATTTAACGCACTGACGGAAAGCCAGCGCCGGGCAGATATCCGGGAATGGCTGGAAACAGTGGTGCGCCCTGAACTGGAAAAACTCCCGAAGAACCTGCGCCACTGTCTGGGGGAAGACTTTGCGCGTTCGGGTGACCTGACCGTACTGGCCCCGGTGACGGTGAACGATGACACCACCCGCGAGGTGCCGTTCCTGGTTGAGCTTGGCAATGTGCCGTTTAAACAGCAGGAGCAGGTGCTGTTCTGGCTTTGCGATCGTCTGCCCCGCCGTGACGGCATCAAAATGGATGCGCGGGGGAATGGTCAGTATCTGGCAGAACAGGCGGCAGAGCGGTACGGCGATGAAGTGGAACAGGTGATGCTGTCCGTGGCGTTTTACCGCGAAAACATGCCCCGTTTCCGTGCGGCGTTTGAAGATGATGAGCTGATCCTTCCGAAGCATGAAGACGTGATCAATGACCTCGGAGCCATTCAGTTACTGCGTGGCGTTCCCGGCATTGATGATTCACGAACCAAAGGCAGCGACGGTCACAAACGTCACGGCGACGCCGCTGTGGCCATTTTCCTGGGCTTCCTTGCCAGCAAGGATGACTGCCACCGTTACGAGTTGCACCGCCTGAACCGCCCGGCGAAACCGGAAGAACGCAACGCGCGCCGCCAGATGAAGCTAACGCGCGGCCTGAAAAATGAGGGAGGTTTACTGTGAACCTGAAACAACTGGCCGGGGCCGTTCGCCGTCTGCTGAACCCGGCAACCGGTGAGGAAGACACGCTGAAAAAAGAGGCGCTCAACGAAGCACAGGCCCGTCCGCGTCATGCCGGTGTGCGTTCGGCCTCGCCGGGTATCAGCGTCGCCTCCGGGCTGAACCCCGGCAGGCTGGCAGGCATTCTGCGCAATGCTACTGACGGCATCACGCGTGATTTTTTTATCCTTGCTGAAGAGATGGAAGAACGCGATTTGCATTACGCCTCGGTACTGCGCACCCGCAAGCTGACGGTGGCGGGTATCGAACCGGTGGTGGTGGCCGCCAGTGATGACGATGCTGACGTGCAACTGGCGGACGCCATCCGTGCACTGATGGAGGCACCGCAAATCCCTGAGCTGATGTTTGATCTGCTCGACGGGCTGGGAAAAGGCGTGGCGGTCTGTGAAATTTTGTGGAACACCCGCAACAACCACTGGGTGCCCCGTGATTATGAGTGGGTTGATCCCCGTTTTCTGAAAGCCGAAAAACCCACGCTGCGCCAGTTCCGCCTGCTGACTGACGATGAACCGGTGGATGGCGTACCGCTGACACCGGGAAAATTCATTGTTCACCAGCCGCGTCTGAAATCCGGTCTGCCGCTGCGTAACGGTCTGGCCCGTCTGGTGGCGGTGATGTACATGCTGAAATCCTTTACCGTGCGCGACTGGTGGGCATTTGCGGAAAAATTCGGCATTCCGGTTACGGTGGGGAAATACGGTCCCAACGCCACGGAGGAGCAAATCCGCGTGCTGATTGATGCGATTGCCTCCATTGCCTCGGATGCCGGGTGTGCCATTCCGCAGTCCATGCAACTGGAGATGAAGGAAACCGCCAGCAGGAATAACGGCGGCGCACTGTTCCGTGAAATGGCGGAATGGTGTGATGCGCAAATCAGTAAAGCCGTGCTGGGGCAGACCATGACCACGGATAACGGCAGTTCGCGCTCACAGGCGGACGTGCACAATCAGGTGCGCATGGACATTGTGCGCTGGGACGCGCGACAGCTGGCTAACACGCTGAATGAATATCTGGTGCGTCCCTATATCGAGGCCAATTACGGGCCACAGGCGCACTACCCCCGTGTTGTTCTGCGTATCAGTGAAGCGGAAGATCTGAAGGCGCTGACAGATGCTCTGGTGCCGCTGATTGACCGGGGGATGCGGGTTCAGGAATCGGAGCTGCGGGACCGGTTCGGCCTGGCTGAACCGGACGACGGGGCTGATGTTCTGCATCCGGTTTCTGCCGGGATGCCGGGTGATATGGCGATGAACCGCGAGCGCGTCGCCCTGAACCGGGAACACCCCGACGAACTGGCACAGATGGTGGATGATGCCCTGCGTGACTGGCAGAAAACCGGCGAGGCGTTCACGAACCCGGTGCTGACACTGGCGCAGGAATGCGACAGTTTTGATGACTTTCTGAAACGCCTGCCTGAGCTTCAGGAAACGCTGAACGCGGACGACTTTGCCCTGCAACTGGCGGAGGTGTGCTTTAAGGCGCGTGCGCTGGGGGACACCGGCCATGCGTGAAACCCTCATCCCGAAAGAGGCGCTGGCGTGGCTGAAGGCGAAGAAGCTGCGCCCCGGTTTTGATTACCGGGATGTATGGCGGGAAGAACACCGGAACAGCTTCACCGTGGCAAAAATGCTGCAACTGGATTTGTTGTCGGATGTGAAAGCCCTTGTGGAAGACGCCCTGCAAAGCGGGCAGACGTTCAGCGAGTTCCGGGAGATGCTGCAACCGTTGCTGATAAAACGCGGATGGTGGGGCGTACAGGAGATGGATGATCCGCTGACGGGTGAAACCCGCACCGTGCAACTGGGCAGCGACCGCCGCCTCCGCACGATTTTTGACACCAACATGCGCACCGCCCGCGCGGCGGGCCAGTGGGAACGCATTCAGCGGACAAAGCGGGCCATGCCGTATCTGATTTATGAGCTGGGGCCATCCCGTGAGCACCGGGCGGAGCATGTGAAATGGGCGCGTCTGTGTCTGCCGACAGACCACCCGTTCTGGCAGACGCATTTTGCGCCTAACGGCTGGGGCTGCAAATGCACCATTCGTCAGGTCAGCCGTGGTGAGTATGCGCAACTGGCGGCACAGGGCACCATTCATACCGAAGCGCCGGAAATCAGAACTGTCCGCTGGGTGAACAAACGCACGGGCGAAGAGGAAGATGTGCCGGAAGGGATTGATCCGGGCTGGAACTACAATCCCGGCATAAACCGTGAGCAGGAGCTGGCGCGCCAGCTGGCGACAAAACAGGCCCGTTTTGACAGTGAGTAACCCTCCCGCCGTAAATCCCCCTGAAACGCATCAGAAACGCGTTTTTTATTCTGATGGCGTGAATGTGCACTCAGACGTTTTTGAAGATGCTGTGGCGTTTTTGAAGGGGTTTTGAAGGGGGTGTTCTTCCCGTTTTCAGTGAAGCCGGTAAATCCGGCTTTTTTTCTGCCTTCCGCATACTGACCGTCGGTAACCCCAAACGACGGAGACTGACATGCAACCGGAACTGCTGGCGCTGTGTTTTTCCCTGCCAGAACCCATCCCTGAGCTGACACCTGCTCAACTGCCGGAATGGCTTGAACTCGTCCCTGCGGGTGAGTTCACCGGGCGCGATGGCCGGACGTGGATTAACCGCAATCCGCATGAGGTGGTCACCCGTTCGTCCGACATCAAAATTCCGGTGGACATTGAACACGCCACCGAAATTAAAGGGCAACGCGGTGATGAAGCCCCGGCGTATGGCTGGGTGGAAGAACTGCGCGTGACGGACAGCGGCACCATTGAAGGCCGTGTTGTCTGGAGCGAGTACGCCCGGTGGATGCTGAGCGAACGCCGTTACCGCTATTACAGCCCGGCGTTTTTCTTTGACGCAGACGGTGTGGTGACGCGCCTGTCCAGCGTCGGGCTGACCAACAAACCTAACCTGGATTTTCCTGCACTGAATACGGAGAAAAACCCGATGACAGTACCTGTGCAAATCACCGGCCTGCTTGGGCTGGCTGAATCTGCCACGGTGGACGATACCGTGGCCGCCATTAAACAACTTCAGGAGAGCGAACAGGTGGCGCTGAACCGCGCACAGACACCTGATCTGACGAAGTTTGTGCCGGTGGAAACCCACAATCTGGCACTGAACCGTGCCGAAACCGCAGAACAACGCCTTCAGCAACTGGAAGAGAAGGAAGCAGAAGCGCTTGTGGATGCGGCCATCGAAGCCGGAAAAGTGGCCCCGGCAAACCGTGACATGTTCCTTGCCACCTGCCGTACGGAAGAAGGCCGCAAACAGTTTGCGGAGTACACCAAAGGTGCACAGCCGCTGGTGAACAACGACAAGCCCAGCCAGGGCAAGGATAAACCCGCGCAGACACTGACCGACGCCGAACTGGCGATGTGCCGCAGCATGGGTATTACCGGGGAAGAGTTCCTCGCCGCTAAACCTAAACAGGAGAATAACTGATGGGAGCAGTCACTTCCGAAGTCCTTCACGCGCTGACCACCTGTCTGAGCGCCGCTTATACCCGTGGGCTGAGTGGTGTCACCCCACAGTGGCAGCGCATCGCCTCTGAAATCCCGAGTTCGTCCGCCTCCAATACCTACGGCTGGATGAAAGATTTACCGGAGATTAAGGAATGGGTCAGCGCCCGTCAGATGGCAACGCTGGACGGTTATGGTTACACCCTTGCGAACAAAACCTGGGAAAGTTCGATCCGCGTTAAACGCGAACACATTGAAGACGATCAGATTGGTCAGTACAGCATTATCGCTGAACGCTATGGCCGCCAGACGTCGGAGTTCCCGGACAAGCTGTGTTACCCCCTGCTGTGTGCCGGGTTTAACACCCTGTGTTTTGACGGTCAGAACTTCTTTGATGAAGACCACCCGCTGGGCGACGGCACATACAGCAACGTTGTCGGCACCCCGGCATCAGACCAGGGGGAACCGTGGTTTCTGATTGATGATTCTCAGGTACTGAAACCCATCATCTGGCAGACGCGACGCGCCTTTAAGTTTGAAGCCCTGGATGATCTGAACAGCGAGCACACCTTCAAGAATAACGAGTTCCTTTACGGGGTGGACGGTCGCTGCAATGCGGGCTTCGGCTTCTGGCAGACCGCCGTCGGTTCCCGTGCGGCACTGACAGCGGAGAACTACGAGAAGGCCAGCAATCTGCTGCTGGGTATGAAGACCACCAACGGTGAACCGCTGGGCATCCGCCCGACCACCCTTGTGGTGGGGCCGAAAAACCGTGCAGCCGCGAAGCGCATCATTGACGCCATGCTGGTTAACGGCGGCGATTCCAACATCTGGTACAAGGATGTGGACATCGTGGTCAGTCCGTTCATCACCACCCCGGCATAACCCGTCATCCGTAATCTGTTGTAACCCGCAGTTAAAAGGCGCTGTGAATGCCCTTTTAACTGCCTTTTAAAAGGCAGAGTCATGAGTGAAAAAGCAGGAACCAAAGGCGCGAAAGCCGCAAAGAACAGCGCAGCACAGGAAAACCCGGCACCGCTGGCAGACGTTATTGTGGCTGACGGTCAGGCGAATGAACCACGTCCGGCTGAAGACCCGGTTACTGTACAGGGTGACGCCCCTGTCCGGCTGAACGTCCGGGCCGTGTCTGAAAACGGGTTCTGGCGCTGTGGCCGTTTCTGGTCACATGCTGGTGAGGATGTGGCGGTGACCGCTGCGGTTGCCACCCGCCTGATGGCAGAGCCGAATCTGATTGTCCGGGAAGCGGAGAAAGGCTGATGGGGTATATCACGCAGGAAGACCTGTTACGCGCGGACGGCAATCTTGTCTGGAACATGGCGATTAACCGGGAAACCAACGAACTGGATGAAGACAAAATCCGTCAGGCCATCAGTGATGCCGAAGCGGAAATTGATTCGTTTCTGTCCCGCCGCTACCAGCTGCCGCTGGGAGTGACGGAAATCCCGCGCCCGCTGCAACGCGTGGCGGTATCGCTGGCGTTTTACTGGTTGTCAGAGCGTGACAATCAAATCACGGAGCTGATCCAGAAACGCTACGATGACGCCATTAAAACCCTGCGTGAGATGGCGAACGGCACCCGTGACCTGGGGCTGCCGACGTATGCCACCCCGGCAGAAACCGACCACGGGAAGATCATTGTAGTGGGTGCCAATGCCCGGCTGTTCACCCGTAACAACCTGAAAGGGGTGCTGTGATGGGGATTTCTGTACAGGTCAGCGGTGACCAGCGTCTGGAGGATATCCGCCGCGCCGTTGAAAAGCTGGCAGATGGTTCATTGCAGGCAGAGCTGCTGGAGAGCATCGGTGCGGTGGTGGAATCACAGACCCGCCGCCGCATCATCGATGAGAAAACCAGTCCGGGTGGCGAACGCTGGCCAGACTGGTCTGACGGGTACAAAAAGACCCGCCACGGCAACCAGAGTCTGCTGCGCGGTGAAGGCCATCTGCTGGAGAGTATCCAGTACATCGTGGAAAACCGCGTGGTGCGTATCGGTTCACCGCTGGATTATGCCCGCATCATGAATGACGGCTTTTCCGGCAGTGTGCCGGTCAGAGCCCACAAACGGCTTATCTCGCAGTGTTTCGGGCGGGCGCTGAAATATCCGGTCTGGCAGACCGTCGGCGCACATAACCGCATGATGAACATTCCGCAACGTGAATTTCTGGGGCTGTCTTCTGCCAATCAGCAGGAGCTGCAACAGGTTATCAGTCATTTCTGGAAGGAGGTTCTGCCATGACAGAACAACGCCCTGAACTGCGCACACCGGGGAGCACCGTTGCGGCCGCAGAGCGCATTGTGGCCTGGCTGCAAACGGCCCTTCAGGGGGACACCCCAGACCGGGCTGATGTGGTGGAGCGTCACATCGGCCAGTTTAACAGCCCGGAGGAAGTCAAACGCTATATGTCCGGTCGCACCGGCTGTATCCGGGTAGCTGCCCTGCGTGTCCGGGATATCAACCCGCGCGGTGGGCTGTCCGGTCTGGTTACCTGGGTGGCTTACATCATGGCGACGGATTCGTGGGGGTATTCCCGCGACGTGCGCTGTGAAGTACTGGCCGGAAAGGTGATCAAACGTCTGCTGTCGTCGGATGCCACAGCGGGCATGGGGGCTGAACGCCTGGCTGCTGATGTACGGGCAGACAACATTTACTCCGCCAGCCTCGACGGGCTGGGTGTCACCATGTGGGCGGTGACGTGGGAGCAGGAATTTCGGCTGGATGAAGAGATTGATCTCGCCGCGCTCCCGGACTTCCTGCGCCTCGGGGCAACGCTGCGCTGCGGCGAACACACTGAAATTAACGACGTGATCCATGTACGGGGTGACGATGGAACAGAAACTGATTAAGCCAGCGCGGGAAAACGTTCGTGTCCGTAAACCGGATGGCGCGCATTTATCCCCGGAAGGGGAACGTCTCGACGTCTGCGCTTACTGGCTGCGCCGTGAAGCCGAGGGAGATGTGGAAATAACCGCGCTTCCGAAAAATAGCAACAAAACCAGAGGGAAAAAATAATGTCGCTGGGTTCAATTCCTGATGATATCCGCGTCCCGCTTGTCTGGATCGATATCGACAATTCACAGGCGCTGGATGGTGCATCCGCGCAAAGCCGAAAAATTCTGGTCATGGGCCATGCGGTATCGTCCGGCAGCGCAGACGCCCTGTCACTGACCCGCATCACCAGTGACAGCCAGGCAGACCAGCTTTATGGCAAAGGGTCGATGCTGGCTGAAATGCTTAAAATGCTGCGTCGTGCCAACACGTACACGGAAACCTGGGCAATGCCGGTTGCCGCGCCTGAAGGCGCTGCCGCAAAAGCCACGCTGACCGTGCTGGGGACAGCGACTGAAGCCGGAACGGTGGCATTGCTGATTAACGGTGTGTCCGTTCAGGTGAGCGTGAGCGCCGGGGCTACGAAAGAAAACATTGCAAAAGCCATTGCTGATGCGGTGACGAAAAAGCCTGCCACGCAGGTGGCCGCTGCGGTGAAGGATGATGCCACGGATACCGTGGAGCTGACCGTGAACTGGCACGGCGTCACCGGCAACGGTGCCGACGTTCGCCTGAACTACTACACCGGAGAAGCCTTCCCGGCAGGTGTGAAGGTGACAGCCACCGCGTTTACCGGCGGCACCGGGACACCGGAAATGGCGGGTGCCGTTGCGGCCATCGGCCCGGAGTGGTTTACCGATATCATCGCCCCGTTCACCGACACGCAAAGCCTGAACACCCTGCGTGATGAACTGCTGAACCGCTGGGGGCCGCTCAAAATGATGGAGGCGCAGCTGTGGACGGCGTTTCGTGGCACACACGGGGAAACCGGTACGTTTGGTGAAACCCGCAATGACTGGCTGATTAGCTGTATCGGCACCAACCTGTCACCGCACCCGGCGTGGATGTGGGCCGCGTCATACGGCGCAACGGCAGCGTATTACCTCGCCATTGATCCGGCACGTCCGCTTCAGACGCTGGTTCTGACCGGCATTCTGCCGCCTGCGCGTAATGTTCGCTGGGATATGCCGGAACGTAACCTGCTGCTGCATGACGGCATTGCCACGCACATGGTGGACGCCGGGGATAACGTCTGCATCGAGCGTGAAATCACCATGTACCGGGTTAACCAGTACGGTGATGCGGATGTGTCGTACCTTGATGTGCAGTCCCCCGCCACGCTGGGCCGTATCCGTTACATCATCAAAAACCGTTTCTCGAACCGTTATCCGCGCCACAAGCTGGCGGACGATGACGTGCTGGACTCGCTGGATGCGGGGCAGCCGGTGATGACGCCGAAGCTGTGTACCGCAGAGCTGCTGGATATCTGCCAGACCGAACTCCTCCCGGCGGGCCTTGTGGAGAACTTCAGCGATTACAAGGACACGCTTCAGGTGACACGCGACAGCAGCGATAAAAACCGTCTGAACTTTATCTGTCACCCGAATCTGGTGAACCAGATGCGTGTGCTGGCAGGCCTGATTCAGTTCAAGCTTTAAGGGGACCACATGGCAAAAATTCTTGGCATGGCGACCATTCGCGTGAATGGCCGCGAAATTAAAACCGAGGGGAAATCCACGCTGAACCCGGGCGGCTTCAGCCGCACCCAGCATATGGGCGGCGGCAAGGTCTGGGGTATCTCCAGCAAGATGGCCTCGCCGTCCATCAAGGTGACCATTGCAGCGGCAGCGGATATGGACGTGATTGAAATCAGCAGCTGGGAAGACGTCACGGTGATGTTCTACGGCGACAACGGCCTGAACTACATGATGACAGGTTCAGCCACGGATAACCCGGCGGAGCTGGACGAGGATTCCGGCACCATCAGTGCGAACTTTATCGGTGAAAAATGCGTGAAGGTGTGACATGGCTGAAATGGAATTTGAACTGAAACACGGGCTTCTGACCGGCAAAGGCACGGCAGATGAAACCCTGCATAAAACCGTGAAGCTGCGCGAACTGACTGCCAGTGATGTGATTGATGCGCAACTGGCCGCAGAACGCGTCGTCATGGGCGGGAACGGAAAGGCAGTGGCCTACTGCTCTGAAGTGCTGATGGGGCTGGAGATGATGCGCCGTCAGGTTGCGGCCATCGGCAGCATTCCCGGCCCGCTGGACATGAAACAGTTGCGAATGCTCCACCCGGCAGACCTTGAGCTTATCAGCACGAAAGCCGCTGCGCTGGATGAAATGCTTGAGGAGGTGGCAACGCGGGGGCGAACTGATGCCGCTGGCGGCGGCACTGATGAACCTGCTGGTTAACCTGTCTCAGCGATTCAGCATTCAGTACCTGGAACAGCTGCCCCTGCGGCAGCTGTTCCGCCTGATAAAGCAACTGGAGAAACAGCATGGCAACAGGTAACCGTCTCAGCACGGAAATCATGATCAACCTTGCCGGGAACCTGACCGCCAAAGCCCGGCAGTACGGCGCAAATATGTCGCAGTTCGCCCGGAATCATCAGAAGGCCATGCGCCTTGTCAAAGCCACAACGGAGGCTGCCACGCGTGGCCTTGACACGCTGGGTAACCGCTACACGGCGATGATTGCCGGTTTTGCGGGTAGCGCCATGATGCGTGAGTTTGCGCAGGTGGATCGCCGGATGACCCGTATTGGTATTGCCGCAGAAAAGACGCGCGACGAAATGGCACAGATGCTGAATGGTATTCAGGATGCCGCCATCAAATTTAAGGTTGATGACAGTGAACTGATAAGCGCAGTGGAAAAAGTCGGCACCGTGACGGGTGAGATTGATTTTGGTGTTAAAAACAAAGAAATGATGGCGGCATCTATTGCCGCTTCCGGAAGTTCAGGCGAATCCATCGGCTCGCTGTTTTCTCAGTTTACGAAGTTCGGCATCAGGGATGAAAACGAAGCCTTAAAGGCAATGGATACCCTGAACCTGCTGGGAAAAGAAGGTGCCTATGAACTGAAAGACATCGCAGAAAAAGCAACCCGTGCGATGTCGCTGTATTCCGCTGCGGGCGGACGTGGTGTGCAGGGTGTCAAGGACGTAGGGGTTGCACTTGAATCTGCCGTTGATGCCACAGGGAACCGTGATACCGCCGCAACCGCTGTTGAAAACCTGATCCGTGATTTACAGCTTCCTAAGGTTGTAAAAACATTGCGGACAAATGGCATTGATGTTTACGGGAAAGATGGCCGGATGCGCTCGCTTCCACTATTGCTTCAGGAGATTGCCAGAAAATCAGGGAACCGGGGCGCAGAAGAACAAAATAAAAGGCTGATTGAAGCCGGTTTTAACCAGGATTCAGTCATGCTTTTAAGCAGCGTAACGTCAGGCAAAGGTGCAGAAAACCTGCAACGTTATATGAAAGTCGTCGGTGATGGTAAAGGCATCATGAAAGATGCCGCGTATGCTGCACAGGATTTTACGTCCGCCATGCAGGCACTGGAAACCAGCTGGAAAAAATTCTCCCACAACCAGCTGGCAAAACCCGTTCAGGAACTGGCTGATGCCATTAACAGCGTGGACCAGAACACCGTCCAGACCTGGTTACAGGTCGGTAAGTATATGGCGATCGCGCTGGGCGGCATTATCGCCATCAGAAAGACGTACCAGTTCGGTAAAACCATCCACGACATCATGAATCCCAAAGGGAAAGGCAAAGGGATACCCGGCGGCATCACGGATGTTTTCGGCTCCGGCGTGATGCCGGTGTATGTGGTTAATATGGGCAGTGGCGGGATGGGTAATACCGGCGGTCTGTCGGATGCGCCGGATTCATCGCGCAATCCCCGTAACCCCCGCAATCCTCGGGGGCCGGGTAACCGTGGAGGAAAGGCAGGTAAAGGCGCTGGCATCATTGCCGGTGCTCTGGAGTTTTACGATTTTCTGACCACGCAATACGCCCTGCCGGGTGAAGTTGACAGCCTTACAAAATCCGTTGCCGGTGCCACCGACGCCAGCCCGTGGGAGCGCGAGTTCGCGCAACAGAGTCAGGACAATCAGAAAGCGCTCGAGTCCGTCTGGCGTAAGGTAACGGACTGGTTCAACTCGCTGGGTGACAAGAACATTGCCGACCCGCGACCGTGGGCAGGTATGCAACCCACACAGAATTATCCTTTTCTTCCGCAACAATTGCAGGGGGAAATCCGTGTGGTGGTGGAAGGTGACGCCCGCGTGAAAAGCGTCAGAGTGGATCAACCCGGCGTCAGACTCAGTGCGCAGGCTGGCGTCACCAGCGTGGAGCAAGGGTAATGACAACAAGCAAAGGCAAATGGGACGGGCTGCGCGACGCCTCGTTTCGCGGTGTCCCCTTCTTTCTGGTGGATACGGAAGGCACCGGTGGCCGCAGGGCTATTCCCCGTGCGTATCCCCGGCGCGAAACCGCCTGGACGGATGATAACGGGGCCGTTCCGGGGCAACAGCAGATTAACGCAAAGCTGCTGGGTAAAAACTTCCAGGATGATTTAAACGCCCTTTTAGACGCGCTCAATACCCCAGGCCCCGGCGAGCTTATCCACCCGTGGTTCGGGATACAGACCGTACAGGTTGGCAAGGTCACCCATCGCCTCAGCACGGAGGAAGATGGCATTGCGTATGTCACCTTTGAAGTGTTTGAGGCAGGCGAGCGCCTGTTCCCGTCTGCGGCGGATAACACGCAGCAGGAAGTGCTGACGGGCATTGATGCGGTGAAAGCCGCCATTGACGATGGCGACTGGTTCGGCGCACTCGACGGGCTGGGTGAGATGGCCGACAGCTTTCTGGCTGATATGGAGAACCTTGTGGCTAATCTGCCCACGTTACCGGCAGCACTGAATCAGTGGATGGACAGGCTGAACCATTTTAAGGAGATGGCCGGAACCATCATTGCCACACCGGGGCGTCTGGTCAGTGAGCTGTCCTCGTTCATCGACGGCGTGGTTGATCTGGTGACGGAACCACCCGAAGCACTGGCGGTTTACACGACATTACGCAACCAGTGGGCCGGAGAACGTGCCCGACAGGTTGCCACCGGCGCACTGCCGGAAGATATCACCGTGAAGCCCGGCAGCGTGGCAGACGGTGAAATAGGCTTTGCTATCGGGCTGTCACCGGATTATCAGCCGGTATCTGACAGCCTGCAGAAGAACATTGACGACTTCCGCCAGGTGGTTGTGCTGGAAACCCTGCTGGGACAGGCAAATGCCGTGGCCTCGATGACGTTCGATACCAGTGATGCGGCATTATCTGCCGGTGACACGCTGGCGGCTGAACTGCATGAGCAGGCGGTGGCGGCGGTGGAAAATAACCAGCGGGCATTGTGGCGAACGCTGCGCGATTTACGGCAGGCCGTGATTACGGATGCCCGCGAGCGTGCCGCCCGTCTGCCGGAAACCCGGCAGGTGACGCTGACCACAACCACATCTGCCGCATTGCTGGCATGGCGCGAGCATGGTGACACCAGCCGACGGGATGAAATCGTGCAGCGTAACCGCCTGCGCCATCCGTCATTCATACTGCCAACGCAACCTGTGGAGATTACCGACTGATGGAATCCGTGATTCTTACCGTTGACAGCAAATTGTGGGAGGGCTGGACGGAAATGTCCATCAGCCGTTCCCTGAAGGCGATTGCCGGTGAGTTTGATCTCAGTGTGACAACCCGCTGGTCAGCGGCGACACCGCGCGTGATTCGTGAGGGGCAACCCTGCACGGTCAGGCTGGGCGCGGATACCGTGCTGACGGGGTATATTGATGATTTTATCCCCAGCTATGACGCAGATAACGTGGAGATCCGCGTCATGGGGCGCGACAAAACCGGTGACCTGGTGGACTGCTCTGTGGTGCATTCATCCGGGAAATGGAAAGGCGTGCGGCTTGAACAGGTGGCGGCTGATGTCTGCCGCCCGTTCGGGATAACCGTCATCACGGAAACCCCGACCGGGGAGGCGTTTGCGTCCGTTGTTCTGGAACAGGGTGAAACGGGCTTTGAACTGCTCGACCGGCTGGCAAAACAGCGCGGCGTTCTGCTGACGTCTGACGGCGCAGGTAACCTGATTATCACCCGCGCCTCTTCCGTTCGCGCGGGTGTGTCACTGGTGCTGGGGAAAAATATCCTCGCTGCCCGTGGGCGCTTCAGCTGGCGGGAGCGTAACAGCCAGTACATCATCAAGGGCACCACCAGTGCCGGTGGCAAACTGTGGGACAGCCAGCCTGCCTCGATGGTGGGTGGTCGCCAGTACATCACCGAAGACCCGGAAATTAACCGTTACCGCCCGCGCATTCTGGTCAATGAAGACAGCCTGACCGTGGGCGGGGCCAGCATTCGCGGGGAATGGTACAAAGCCCGGATGCTGGGGGAATCCCGCACGACGGAAATCACGGTGGCAGGCTGGCGCGAACAGGGCGACAGCGGCCCGCTGTGGCAGACCAACCGCCTTGTCGATATCGACGACAGCATTCAGAACCTGAAAACCACCTGGCTGATATCCGGGGTGACCTGGACGGATGGCGCACAGGGGCGGATGACGGTTCTGGCGCTGGTTCCGCCTGAATCACTGGACATGCCGGAAATGAAAGCGAAGACGAAGAAAACAAAGGCGGTGGCCACATGGGATTAAACGCCATTGCCCGCCGTCTGCGGTTGATGGTTGACCGTGCCATTGTCCGCATGGTGTCTGACAGTCTGGAGCGGCAGAACCTGCAAATCCAGACGCTGGCAGATGCCACCGACGACGACGTGGAACGCTTCCAGAACTACGGTTTTACATCCGTGCCGCCGGAAGGTTCTGAAGCCATAGTGCTGGCCGTTAGCGGGCGGCGTGACGGGCTGGTTGCCATCGCGGTGGAGGATAAGCGATGTCGCCCGAAAGGGCTGTCCCCCGGCGACGTCCGGCTGTATCACCAGGACGGCAAATCACACATCACCCTGAAGGAAGGCGGCATCATTGAAATCACAGGAGAACAATTAGACTTTTCAGGGAAAGCGGTAAATCTCACTGCCGACGAATTGCTGAATATCATCAGCGGACAAATGAAATTCGTCGGCCCCTGTGATTTTACTGAAGACATCACCATCAACGGCAAATCTTTCAGCGAACATATTCATAAGGACGGCGACAATGAGAATACATCACCGCCCGTATGACGACAGGAATCCGCTGGAATAACATGCTCTCACGGGGTGACATCACCGTCACCCATAACGGCCTCTCACTGGATGAGGGGCTGGTCACTCAGGTTCTTATCTGCCTTTTCACCGATGCCCGTGCTGATGACGATGATGTCATTCCTGACGGCTCTGGCGACCCGCGCGGCTGGCCGGGCGACACGTACAGCGATTTTTCGTGGGGTTCCCGCCTGTGGCTGCTTGAGCGTGAAAAGCTGACGGAAGATGTCCGCCTGCGTGTGGAAGATTACGCGCGGCTGTCCATGCAACCGCTGCTGCGGGCCGGTTACGCCCGTAACGCCACCGTCACGGCCAGAATCATCGTCCCTGACCGTATTGCCTTTCAGGTGGTGTTAACCCGCCCGGACAAAACCACGCTCACAATTGAAATCACCCGCCGATGGGAGGCCACCATTAATGCCGTATGAAATCCCCACGCTGGGCAAACTGATTGCCGACGGCGAAAAAGATATTGCGTATGAACTCGGCCTGCAAAAGCTGCCGCCTGTCAGTGTTGAGCAGGCACTGAACGTGTCATTCAGCAGTCAGGTCCGGGATTTATACGACCATCAGAGCTGGATTAAGGACCAGATAATTCCGTCCACCGCGTCTGATGATGAAACCATTATCAAAACAGCAACGTATGAAGGGGTTATCCGCAAGCAGGCCACCTTTGCCAGCGGGCCGGTGACCTTCACCAGTCAGTCCCCCATTCCGGCAGAAACCCGGATGCAGTCCGACACAAATCAGGTGTATCAGGTACTCACATCCGGCGAGGTACAGGACGGCGAGGTCACTGTCATCGTGCAGGCTGAAGAAGCCGGTGTGGCGGGCAATCTTGCTGCCGGTGCCGTGCTGACCCTGTTATCCCCGCTACCCGGAACGGGCAGCACAGGCGCGGTGACTGAAAGTGGCATCACCGGTGGCGCAGACATCGAATCCATCGCAGAGCTGCTGGACCGTCTGCTGTATGTGCGCCGCAATCCCCCGGTGGGCGGTGCACTGCATGATTACGTCATCTGGGCGCGTGAAGTGCCGGGTGTCAGCCGCGCGTGGGCATGGGATGCGTGGCACGGCCCCGGCACGGTCGGGCTGGCATGGCTTTATGATGACCGTGAAGACATTATCCCCACACGGGACGACCTGAAGACAATGGAGCAGTATCTGTTCTGCCACAAACACCCGGTCACCGGCGTGATGGTGGGTAAACCGGGCGGCATCGAGGTCTGGCCAGTGCAGGTCAGGCTGAAGAAGCTCGACCTGTCCATCCGCCTGACACCGGACAGCCAGGCGAACAGGAACGCCGTCAGGGCAAACCTGACCGCATTACAGAAAACGCTGGCCCCCGGTCAGATGCTGCCGGTGTCCTCGCTGCGCACGGCCATCGGTATGACGTCCGGTATCACGGATTACTTCCTCAACATCGGGGAAGACACCACAAGTGATGTGGATGAGCTTATCACCATCGGGGAGGTGACATGGCTCACAGCGTGACGGAATGGCTGACCGCACTACAACAGGTCATGCCACGGGGTAAGGCATGGCCGCGTGATAACGACGCGGATTTAAACCGTTTTTTAAGGGCGCTTGCAGAGCGTTTAACCCGCGTTGAATACGACGCCTCGCGTCTGCATGTGGAGATGCGACCGGAAACCACGCTCCAGCTGCTGCCGGAGTGGGAGCAATATCTGGCGCTGCCGGAATGCGGAATTGCCGCCACCACAACGGAAGCCCGCCGCCGGGCCGTGGTGGAGAAATACCGCCGCAAAGGCGGGCTGGCAACCTGGCAGATTGAAGCCGCTGCGGCGGCGCTGGGCTTCACCATTAAGGTGACGGCTGTTCTGCCGCACCACTGCCTGCGCGACTGTATGTATCCGCTGCATCCGGCCCGGTATCGCTGGCTGCTGAAAGTGGAAGTCCCGGATAAAGATGCCGGACGGTTTACCTGTATTGATGACGTCATGACGCCATTAATCAGCGAACGCACCCGCGAGCTGGAATGCCTGCTGAAGCATTACCGGCTGGCGGGCACGGAATATGAATATTATTACACCGGAGAATAATTTATGTTTCATGTGGATAATCCGACGGGTGTACCGGTAATGCCACCTGTCGCGGCTGAATTAAGCAAGACAACGCTTTATTTCACCGAAGGCGGGAATGGTATTCCACCCACCTATCCGGGGCCGGACTGGTTTAATATCGTGCAGTCTGAACTGCTGGAAATTCTCCGGCAGGCAAATATCAAGCCGGATAAAAATACCACCGACCAGATCATGACGGCGCTGAAAAAGCTGTTTATCACGAACAGTGGTTCAGCCGGAGCTATTGCCGGATTAACCGGTCAGAATAATACGTTCCCGTATTTCACCGGCAAGGACACAATGGCATTAACGCCGCTCAGTGCGTTTGTGCGCGGTATTCTCGGGAAAACCACAGCCGATGAAATTATCAATGCGCTTTCATTACGTGACACGGTAAATAAAGCCAGTAATGCCGTACCGAATACCCGCAAGGTCAACGGCATGGCTCTGATGTCGGATATCACCATCAACAACATCAGCGGCAACGCCGGAACGGCAACCCGCCTTCAGACGGCCCGCAGGATTAACAATGTGCTGTTTGATGGCAGCCGCGATATCACGATTTCTGCGGGAATGTCACAAACTGAAGGTGACAACCGTTACCAGCAAAAAAACACGGCGTCAAAAGCCGGTAATGGCTGGTTTAAGGACACGTCCACCGGGGTGATTATTCAGTGGGGGTATCTCGGCAATGCCAGTGCCGGGCTGACGTTTCCGATATCATTTCCGTCAGCATGTACCAGCATCACTATTACCAACGCATACACCCGTGCTGATTACTCTATTTCCCTGAAATCGTTATCAGCAGCAGGTGCGACATTCAACAGCGAGAATAACGGCGTTATGTACTGGACAGCGATAGGGTATTAATGATGACTATTTATTTCAGCCCATCAACAAACGGTTTTTATCATTCTGGCCTTCAGGGTGATTATGAAAATGCGGGAACGTGGCCGAATGATTTACAGGAAATCACGGATGAAGAATATCAGAGACTGTTACAGGGCCAGACTGACGGTTTTATTATTGTATCTGGCGAAAACGGATATCCGGTATTAAAAGAACCCGTAATTAACTGGCAGCAGAAAGCGGAAACGCAACGCCAGCACCTGCTGGCTGAAGCAAGGGAAATCACCTCCGACTGGAAAACTGAGCTGGAACTGGGAATCATCAGCGATGACGATAAAGCCCGTCTGGCGCGGTGGATGGCGCATATCAAATCACTGAAGGCGCTGGATTTAAGCACCGTTACCGATGAAGCCTCCTTTAATTCCATCAACTGGCCGGAGCGTCCCGATGCCGCAGCTTAAAGGTGTGATTAAAACGCCCACGGGAGAACCGCTGGGCGGCGCAACCATTACACTGACCTCCCTGCACAACCGCGCAGGGATTCTGAAAGGTGTTTTCAGCCACGTCACCACACAGAGCGGGGAGTACGACTTCCCCGTTCTGCCGGGTGTGTACAGCGTTCGCCTGACACAAAGCACACAGCGCCTTTCAGAAATCGGTGTCATTCGCGTTTATGAAGATTCGACAGACGGTTCGCTGAATGATTTTCTGGGGGCAACCGATATTGACCTGCGCCCGGAAGCCCTGAAGAAATTCGAGGAACTGGCGCAACAGGCGCAGCAAAGCGCAGAAAAAGCCAGAGAGCATGCGGACGCTGCTGAACAGGCCCGCCAGGATACAGAAACCCTCGCAGGGGAAATACGGCAGGATGCAGAAGAAATTGCGGGTAATGTCCAGAAAGCTGAAGAGCTGGCCTCCGAAACAAACCAGAATGCCGCCCGGGCAGAACAGGCGGTCAAAGATGCCGATAAGATAGTCCAGAAAGCGGTCGATAAACTCGGTGAAGCTGCAACGCTGACCGGCGAGGCAAAAGCCAGCGCCGAAGCGGCAGCAAAAAGCGAGCAGAGCGCGAAACAGCACAGGGACGAGGCACAACGGATAGTTGATGACCTGAAGGGAAGCAATGCTTCCACGACAGAAAAAGGTCTGGTGCAACTCTGTAGTGATACAGACAACGACAGCGAAGAACTGGCAGCCACGCCAAAAGCCGTCAAAACCGTCATGGACGAGACGAAAACAAAAGCGCCACTGGACAGCCCGGCGTTCACAGGTACGCCAACCACACCAACCCCGCCGGACGATGCGACCGGGCTGGAGATGGCGAACGCGGCATTTGTCCGCAAACTGCTCGCCGCGCTGGTTGACTCGTCCCCGGAAGCCCTGGACACACTGAACGAGCTGGCAGCGGCGCTGGGCAATGACCCGGAGTTTGCGACAACAATCATGAACGCGCTGGCGGGTAAACAACCACTCAGCGACGTGTTAACCGCTATCAGTAATCTGGAAGAGCGAGCCGATAACCTTCTGTGCTTTAATCAGGACGGGAATGCTTCACTGTCTCCGCTGTCAGAAAAAGCCCGGTCACTGCTGGCACAGGCCACAGTGGAAGCCATGCGTAATGAGCTTGAGCTGAAAAGCGCAGCGGTAAGGGACATACAGACAGACCTTTACGACAGCACGGAAGGTCGCGTTGCGCTGCCTGGTGCATTTGGTTACGGAATGACGGACGCCGGAGCACGTTCAATTATTGCCAGCAATATAGCGGATATAGCCAGAACCGCTCACAACCTGCACCCGGGACGGTATTACACCTTTTCCACGCGAACGGAAGAAACCACCGGGATAACAGAAATTATCTGGCTGGATAATGGCTGGGGCGACAAAACCAGCCAGACAGCAACAAAGCTGGTTCTGTTTTTTGGAAAAGACGGACGGATTCTTATGACCGTTCGTGGCGATAATATCTCCGCCCCGGTCACCTGGACGAATCTGACGCCACAACTTGGCAATGCAGCACAGAAGGATGCGCAGGAGAATATTTACGACCGCACCGAAGGTCGTCTGGCGATTCCCGGCATGTTCGGGTTTGGGAAAGCGTTTTCCAGCATCGACAGGACCGAGTTTAAAACAGGAGCTGATTTTCTCCGCTGGGTAAAAATGGCAAAACCCGGACGCTATGCCGTTTATGCGGATACAAAAGCAGTAATACAGGGCGTGTTGTTCAGTGGTGTTGTTGAAATTATCTGGCCAACACCCAATGACTACCCGACCGATGATAAGGCCTATAAGGTCATTATTTTCTACGGTATTAACGGTCATATTTATTACAACCGTTACACCGGAAGTGGTTATCTGGTTGGGTGGGAGAACCTGAAGGTTGATGAGGCTTCACTCAGGGCGCTGATTGAAACCCGCGCACCACTGAAAAGCCCGGCGCTGACCGGAACGCCGACAACACCAACCCCGCCGGATGACGCAGCAGGCACTGAGATAGCCAATGCGGCGTTTGTCCGCAAACTGCTCGCCGCGCTGGTTGACTCATCACCGGAAACCCTGGACACGCTGAACGAGCTGGCAGCGGCGCTGGGCAATGACCCGAACTTTGCGACAACGGTCACTAAAGCACTGGCAGGTAAACAGCCGCTTAATGACGTGTTAACGGCTGTCAGCCAGATAACACCGGAAGAAAACACGCTGCCTTATTTCAGTGCAGAGGGCCGGATTTTACTGGCGCAACTGTCAGAAAAAGCCCGCGCATTACTGGCGCTGGACACGACAGAAGCCATGCGCACGGAGCTTGAACTGAAAGCGGCTGCGACGATGGAACCCCAGAGCGATATCCGCGACCGCACACCGGGCAGGCTGGCACTGTCCGGCATGTATGGGTTCGGTCAGGCATTTGCCAGCACCGAAGCCCTGACATTTGACGGACAGGCCGATTTTGCTGAATGGCTGAAAGAGGCCACCCCGGGGCGTTATGCGGTCAGCATTGCGGACTCTTCCACACTACTGGCAGGCACCACAAAATTTAACGGCATCATTGATGTGATGTGGTCGCCCTTTGATAACGATGAATCAGACACAACGCGTAAATTCAAAATGCTGCTGTGTTTTAACCAGTATTACGAAGGTGAGCACAGTATTCATCGCCTGACTTACCGCTGGAGTGGAAACAACTGGAATGCAACAGTAAGCCCTGTCATTTACGACGGCGATTCGCTGGCGTTCTTACTGTCCCGGACAGCAGGCTCAGGCTCATATTTCAAATACCCGGCAGTGGGTGTTCCGGTGCTTGCTGTTTATCGCGGAACAACTTCCGGGGATAAAGAAATCAAAATTGGCCTGGGTGATGTGGTGCCAGGGTCACAACTGGGCGGAGTTAATCTTTCGTGCACAATATCTTCTGCGGGGGCTGGCTCCTACGGTTCCACACCGAGTGCAGGAGCTACAGGGTACACTTTCCCGGGGCGTTATATGGCGTTATCCGGGGTCAGGGACTCTTACGGAACAAGCGGTCGTATCTGCCTGTTTGTGCGCATCGAGTAACGAGGAAATAAAACATGAAAATCAGAGCGGTAAAAGGCATCAGAAACGCGCATTATCTCGAAAATGGTGCGGTTGACTGCGAGGTGCTATTTGAAGGTGAAAGGGAATTCGTCCCGTATACCGCCATGCAGGACGATAGCGCCCCGACAGGCCAGCGCATCTGGGAAGAGTTACAGAGCGGCAAATGGGGCGAAATCGCCCCGTTCACCGTCACGCCGGAACTTATCGCAGCGGCAAAAGATGCCAAAAAACGGGAAATCGAGGCGTGGCGAACAGAGCAGGAAGCGCAGCCGTTCACGTTCGAATGGAACGGTCATACCTGGAACGCTGGCCCCGACTCACTGGCTCGCCTTTATCCGGTGGTGATGGCATCAAAATCCGATATGGCACGCGACGTTATGACGTGGGGTGACGCCGATAATCAACAGGTGAAACTGTCGATACAGGAACTGGAAGAACTGGCGACAGCAATGGCGCAGGCACAGGTCGATCGCAATGACGAGATTTATCAGCGCCAGCGTGAAATGAAGGAGCAGCTTTCCCAGCTGTCCATACTGGACGAGGTGAGAGCGTTAACTGTCGGTGATTAAATAATCAGTTTGTATAGTTTATGACGATCGATAACATCATATCGATCGTCGGTTTGCATCGGTTGTGATTAAATACCCCCAGCCCTCCGGGCGCTCATGTCTGGTTATTACACAGGGGGAATCATGGACTCTGTTCGCTGTAAAAACTGCAATAAATTACTGTTTAAAGGAGGTTTTAAGCATATAGAAATTAAATGTCCTCGCTGTAAACGTTACATTGTCATATCGAATGCCAAAGAGCATCCCACGGAGCTGTATTGTGGGAAAAGAGAAGAAATCACGCATTCTGACAAAACCCTGCGTTATTGAGTATGAAGGCCGTATTGTCGGTTATGGTTCAAAGGAGCTGCGTGTTGAAACCATATCCTGCTGGCTGGCCCGCACAATCATTCAGACAAAGCATTATTCCCGCCGTTTTGTGAATAACTCCTACCTGCATCTGGGCGTATTCAGCGGACGTGATCTGGTTGGTGTTCTTCAGTGGGGATATGCCCTTAACCCCAACTCAGGGCGCCGGGTCGTGCTTGAAACGGATAACCGGGGCTATATGGAACTGAACCGCATGTGGTTACACGATGACATGCCCCGCAACTCTGAATCACGGGCCATCAGCTACGCGCTGAAAACCATCAGGTTACTGTATCCGTCAGTGGAGTGGGTTCAGTCCTTTGCAGACGAACGTTGCGGACGTGCAGGCGTGGTATATCAGGCGTCGAATTTTGATTTTATTGGCAGCCATGAAAGCACGTTCTACGAGCTGGACGGCGAGTGGTATCACGAGATAACGATGAACGCGATTAAGCGTGGAGGGCAACGAGGCGTGTATTTGCGGGCTAATAAGGAGCGGGCCGTGGTACACAAATTTAATCAATATCGCTACATCAGATTCCTGAATAAGCGTGCAAAAAAGCGCCTAAACACCAAGCTATTCAGGATTCAGCCATACCCGAAGTGATCCCTCGTAATGAATAAAAAAACAGCGGTTAATGCCGCTGTTTCGTTTGAAGCGCGAAAATTAGATTTTTCGCATTTATCGTGAAACGTTTTCGCGTTTTTCGTGCGCCGCTTCACCCTGAATATCGCACCCTGCCGATGGTCTGGTATGTGCCACCGCTGTCACCCATTCAGTCTTACGCCGACGCGGGCGGACTGCCCAAAAGCGAAGGCGTGCTGCCGGCCATCGAAAGCCTGCGTATTCCGGTGCAATACCTCGCCAATATGTTAAGTGCGGGTGATACCGGCCCTGTACTACGGGCACTGAAACGGATGATGGCGATGCGGCACTATATGCGTTCGCAAACCGTAGAAGGCGTAACTGATACCCGCGCAATTGACGAAGTGGGTTTGAGCGTCGCCCAGGTCGAAGATATGTATCGCTATCTCGCTATCGCCAACTATGAAGATCGGTTTGTCATCCCAACCAGTCATCGGGAAATGGCGGGTGATGCGTTTGGAGAGCGTAACGGCTGTGGCTTTACCTTTGGCGACGGTTGCCACGGTTCTGATACCAAATTCAACCTGTTCAACAGTAGCCGGATCGATGCCATCGACATTACCGAAGTACGCAATAAAGCGGAGGGGGAATAATGCAAATCCTCAAAGTGATCGGCTTGTTGATGGAGTATCCGGACGAGCTGCTATGGGAGAACAAAGACGACGCACTGGCGCTGATTCGCCGTAACGCGCCGATGCTCACCGATTTCACCTGCGACCTGCTCAATGCACCGCTGTTGGATAAACAGGCTGAATGGTGTGAAGTGTTTGACCGTGGACGTACCACTTCGCTGCTGCTATTCGAACATGTTCATGCCGAGTCCCGCGATCGCGGTCAGGCAATGGTAGATCTGCTGGCGGAGTATGAAAAAGTCGGCCTGCAACTAAATTGTCGCGAGCTGCCTGATTATCTGCCGCTGTATCTGGAGTATTTAAGTGTGCTGCCGGATGACCAGGCTAAAGAAGGTTTGCTCAACGTTGCGCCAATCCTCGCCCTGCTTGGCGGACGCTTAAAACAACGCGAGGCACCGTGGTATCCGTTGTTTGACGCCCTGCTGCATCTGGCGGGAAGTACTCTTTCAAGTGACAGTGTCACAAAACAGATACGCAGCGAGGAGCGCGACGACACCCGTCAGGCGCTGGATGCAGTGTGGGAAGAGGAACAGGTGAAGTTTATTGAAGATAACGCCACGGCGTGTGACAGCTCGCCGCTTAATCAATATCAGCGACGCTTTAGCCAGGATGTCGCACCGCAGTATGTCGACATCAGTGCGGGAGGTGGGAAATGATTCAGTATCTGAACGTCTTTTTTTACGATATCTACCCGTACTTGTGTGGCACGGTTTTTATCCTCGGAAGCTGGCTGCGCTACGATTACGGACAGTACACCTGGCGTGCCTCCTCCAGCCAGATGTTGGATAAACGTGGAATGGTGCTGTGGTCGAACTTGTTCCATATCGGCATTCTGGGGATCTTCTTCGGCCATTTGTTTGGCATGCTAACGCCACACTGGATGTACGCATGGTTTCTGCCAGTGGCGGTAAAACAGCAGATGGCGATGATCCTCGGTGGTATTTGCGGTGTGCTGACACTGATTGGCGGAGCGGGGTTGCTGGTACGCCGTTTAACGAATCCGCGTATCAGGGCGACGTCTTCTGGTGCGGATATCCTGATCCTCGCCATTTTGTTAATTCAGTGCATTCTGGGGTTAACCACCATTCCCTTTTCAGCACAACATCCGGACGGCAGCGAAATGATGAAGCTGGTGGGCTGGGCGCAAAGCATCGTCACTTTCCAGGGCGGTGCATCGACGCATCTTGATGGTGTGGCTTATATCTTTCGCGTTCATCTGGTGTTAGGAATGACCATCTTCCTGCTCTTCCCGTTCACCCGACTGGTGCATGTGTGGAGTGCGCCGTTTGAGTACTTTACCCGTCGGTATCAGATTGTGCGCTCGCGGCGTTGATTCTCACGTTGGCCGGATTAGCCCTTCGCTCTCCGGCCACTTGCAGGCTATGCTAGTTCTCCAGCCACAGGAGAACGTTAATGAAACCGCAGGTTTACCACGTCGATGCTTTTACCTCTCAACCGTTTCGCGGCAATTCTGCCGGTGTTGTTTTCCCTGCCGATGATCTCAGCGAAGCGCAAATGCAGCTTATCGCCCGCGAATTAGGCCATTCTGAAACCGCTTTTCTGTTGCACAGCGACGACAGCGATGTGCGCATTCGCTACTTTACGCCAACGGTTGAAGTGCCGATTTGCGGTCACGCGACCGTGGCGGCGCACTATGTGCGTTCGAAGGTATCAGGTTTGGGGAATTGCACCGTCTGGCAAACGTCACTGGCGGGAAAGCACCGCGTGACTATCGAAAAACATAACGATGATTATCGTATTTCGCTGGAACAAGGTTCCCCTGGCTTTGAGCCACCGCTGGAAGGCGAAACACGTGCGGCGATTATCAACGCGCTTCATCTCACTGAAGACGACATTCTGCCCGGTTTGCCGATCCAGGTGGCGACTACCGGACACTCAAAAGTGATGATCCCGTTGAAGCCGGAAGTGGATATCGATGCCCTTTCACCAGACCTCGCTGCGCTGACTGCCATCAGTAAACAGATTGGCTGTAATGGTTTTTTCCCCTTCCAGATCCGCCCTGGTAAAAATGAAACCGATGGACGCATGTTCTCGCCTGCAATTGGCATTGTGGAAGATCCGGTTACCGGCAATGCCAACGGCCCGATGGGCGCATGGCTGGTGCATCACAACGTGTTACCCCACGATGGCAATGTATTGCGTGTTAAAGGCCATCAGGGGCGCGCATTAGGTCGTGATGGAGTGATTGATGTGACGGTGACAATTCGCGATAACCAGCCGGAGAAAGTGACTATTTCTGGTACGGCGGTGATTTTATTTCATGCCGAGTGGGCAATTGATCTTTAAAACCGTTGCCATAAATGGCAGAAAAACAAATTGCCTGATGTGCTTCGCTTATCAGGCCTACAACCGCATCATAATTTATTGAATCTGTTGGCTAATGTAGGCCGGATAAGACGTTTACGCCGCATCCGGCACTCTGACACAAACTATTTACCTGCCTCCGGATGCGTATCAAATGCTGCCATCACCTGCGCCAGCTCATCCTCAGTGAAACCATGTTTTGCATCATCCACGCCCAGACCAAACTGCTCCTGCATCACGGCATATAACGACGCTACATCTGGCAAATTCTGCTGCTCTGCTACGTGACCATTTTCATAACGGGTAAAATGGAAATTGGTCAACGTCAGCTTGCCGCCATCTGGCAAATGACGGCACATCAGCAAATGATGGCGAAAATGCGATTGCGGCCAGTGCGCCGACCAGAAGTTGCCCATCACATAATCGCTTTGCTGCTGTTCACAGAGATCAAAACGGTACATCGACTGCCAGTGCTGATGATGATTAAACTGCAAAATCCAGTCGTCATTTTCCTGTCGCAGGCGATACTCTCCGTGCGACGTGGCTTGCACGATGTCAGGCACTAAACGAATCGGCGCGGTTAACGTCTGCCCACCAAAACCGACATCGGCAATCCAGCGTTCATCTTCCAGCTCCACCAACAGCAAACGGTGCGTGCGCGGCGGCAACGATGGTGGATTAGATAACACAACGCGTCCTAACAGACTACGAACGTTGAAACCTAACTCGCGTAACACCCGCTCAAACACGCCATTCTGCTCAAAGCAGTAACCACCACGACGGGCGATGACCAGCTTATCTTCCAGCGATTGATCATCCAACTGCATTTCCCTCGGCAGCAAGACGTCGAGGTTTTCAAACGGAATGGTGCAATTGTGTTTCAGGTGTAATGCGCGCAGCGTGTCGATGTTGACCGCAGCGGCTCCCGACCAGTTAATGCGGGCAAAATAGTGATTCAGAATGGGCGTCATCAGGCGTTTCCCTAAGTGGTTTTATCAACTTATAACCTGGATTAGACGTAGCACCGGCTATTTTGTGCGTTCGTGGACATCCATCACGTTCGTAAATCGCCAATCCCGTTAATTTCGTTGCTTATTGCGTTACGAGCTACGCTTTTAAAACCCCCTTCATAGCGAGGCGATACCGTGAGCCGATTTATTCCCGTCGAGTTGCATCATGCCAGCCGTCTGTTAAACCACGGCCCGACTATTTTGATTACCAGTCACGATAAACTGTCCCAGTTACGAAACGTAATGGCCGCAGCCTGGTCGATGCCTGTAGAATTTGAGCCGCCGCGGGTGGCAATTGTGGTGGATAAATCCACCTGGTCACGGGAGTTGATAGAACGTAGCGGCATGTTTGGCATTGTGATCCCCGGCGTAGCGGCAACTAACTGGACCTGGGCGGTAGGTAGCGTTTCAGGGCGCGATGAAGATAAGTTTAACTGTTACGGCATTCCTGTCGTGAAAGGTCCGGTGCTGGGTTTACCGTTGGTCGAAGAGAAATGTCTGGCGTGGATGGAATGCCGCCTGCTGCCCGCGACTTCTGCGCAAGAAAAATACGATACTCTATTTGGCGAAGTTGTGTCGGCAGCGGCAGACGCGCGGGTATTTGTCGAAGGTCGCTGGCAATTTGATGATGATAAACTCAACACCCTTCACCATTTAGGCGCTGGCACTTTCGTTACCAGCGGTAAACGCGTCACGGCAGGATAGCGCGCTACATGCTGTAACCCGGTTTTTTGATCAATGTCGCCATCTGGGGCGCGATTTCGCTGTCCCAGACAGCTTGCCATGCTTCCGGTTGGATCTGCTGTAGTGCGATGCTGATCGAACTCTCTTTACTGTTCAGATGGCGAATAATGACGTCGGTAATCTCCGCGGCCAGTTCCGCTTTTTGTTGCTCGTCCAGTTCACGGGGAAAACACTTAATATCAATATGTGGCATTGTTATGCTCCTTTTTAAAGACTGCCAGCAAAATTAGCACAAGCCGAAAACGTCATGTGTTCTTTGATGCGAAATGATGTGCAAAGAGATAGCGATATTTACATCTCCATTTTAATAACGTACATATACTATTAGCTTCCACAATAATAAACACCTGTCTTGTAATATACAGAATCTATTCTTTATTTCTTATCATATTAAGAAAATTCACGACATCCAGCTTGCTGATTTATTAATGCCAATTATAGTTATTCTTGCCCTCACTAAGAATTTTCGCTCGGAATATCCTTTCTTTTATAAAGTCTTTCTGGAGACACTTGCGATGCAGCTTAATCATATTGCTAAAAGTCTGCTAGTCATGGGATTATTCACCACCAGTTCACTTCCTCTCATTGCCGCGGAAGCACCAAAAGAGGCCACCTCAGCCACCCAACAAGCGAATAATGCGCTTTATAGTCAATTACCCTTTTCCGATAACACCGATTTCACTGATGCTCATAAAGGATTCATTGCCCCCATACCTCAGGAGGTGATTAAGGGTGAACAAGGGAACGTCATCTGGAATCCACAGCAATATATTTTTATAAAAGAAGGCGATAAAGCACCTGATACGGTTAACCCAAGTTTATGGCGTCAGGCGCAACTGATAAATATCAGTGGTTTATTTGAAGTAACCGACGGCGTCTATCAAATTCGCAATCTCGATTTATCAAATATGACCATCATCGAAGGTAAAGAAGGTATTACCGTCGTTGACCCACTGGTTTCTGCAGAAACAGCCAAAGTGGGTATGGATCTTTATTACAAAAATCGTGGTCAAAAACCGGTAGTGGCAGTTATCTACACGCACAGCCATGTCGATCACTACGGTGGCGTTCGCGGCGTGGTTGATGAAGCTGACGTTAAATCAGGTAAAACAAAAATTTATGCATCAGCCGGTTTTTTAGAGGAGGCCGTTTCAGAAAATATTATGGCTGGCAATGTGATGAGCCGAAGAGCCAGTTATATGTACGGCAACTTATTGAAACCTGATGCTAAAGGCCAGGTTGGAGCCGGGCTGGGAACAACAACGTCAGCAGGAACAGTTACATTGATTGCCCCTACCAACTACATCACCAAAACCGGGCAAAAAGAGACGATCGATGGGTTGACCTACGATTTTCTGATGGCGCCCGGTTCCGAAGCTCCTTCTGAAATGTTGTGGTTTATCGAAGAAAAGAAACTGATCGAAACTGCAGAAGATGTCACGCACACCCTCCACAACACCTATTCACTGCGTGGTGCCAAAATTCGTCAACCTCTTCCCTGGTCCAAATACATCAACGAGGCACTCAATTTGTGGGGTGATAAAGCGGAGATAATTCTCGCTCAGCATCACTGGCCAACCTGGGGCAATGACAACGTCGTTAAACTGCTAAAAACCCAACGCGATTTGTATCGTTACATCAACGATCAAACGCTGCGCATGGCGAATCAGGGGCAGACCCGCGATGAGATCGCCGCAAACTTTAAATTACCCTCCTCGCTTGCTAACACCTGGGCGAATCGCGGGTATTACGGTTCGGTGAGTCATGATGTGAAAGCAACTTATGTGCTTTATCTCGGTTGGTTTGATGGTAACCCGGCAACGCTTGATGAATTGCCGCCAGAAGACGCTGCGAAGAAATTTGTCGAATATATGGGCGGTGCTGATGCCATTTTACAAAAAGCCAAACAGGATTATGACCAGGGTAATTTCCGCTGGGTTGCCCAGGTTGTCAGCAAGGTGGTATTTGCCGATCCAAATAACCAGGCTGCGAGAAATCTGGAAGCCGATGCGCTTGAACAGTTAGGCTACCAGGCAGAATCCGGGCCGTGGCGTAATTTCTATCTTACTGGCGCACAGGAATTACGTAACGGCGTGCAAAAACTGCCAACGCCAAATACTGCCAGCCCTGACACTGTACGCGCAATGACGCCGGAAATGTTCTTTGATTATCTTGCGGTGCACATTAATGGCGAGAAAGCAGCAGACGCTAAAGCTGTATTGAATTTTGATTTCGGTGAAGATGGCGGCACTTATAAAGTAGAGCTTGAAAATGGTGTGCTCAATCACACTGCAGGTACGCAAGCATCTGATGCTGACGCGACAATCACTCTCTCCCGCGATGTCTTGAATAAAATCGTTCTGAAGGAAGAGACATTGAAAGAAGCGATAGATAAAGGCGAAGTCAAAATCAGTGGCAATGCAGAGAAACTCAACGAAATGTTAGGCTATATGGATAATTTTGAATTCTGGTTCAATATTGTGACGCCATAAGTTCAGCATAAATTGGGCAGGCTTCCTGCCCTTTTCTGGTTATAAGAAATGATTTTTGATAAAAGAAAACACTCTCATTATTCGTGGAAAAAACGACAGGATATGGTTATTCGTGGAATGTCGATTAGCCTGCCGTGGTTTGCCTTGATTAACATCGTTTTTTCATCGATGATTTTGCTGCGAAGCATTTTATTCAATGAGGATATGACTTCATGGTTTAATGAGGAAAACCTTGTACATACTATCGATATTTCATCATTTGGCATTCTGCTGATCAGTGGCCTTTTATTGGTCACCCCCCGCAAAAACGTACTGTATATTCAGCGGTTATTGTTCGTTCTAAGCCTGTTATGGTCATGGTGTTGCTTTTATTTTATTGCACACTGGACGCTACCTTTTGCTTATCCGCTATGTGTATTATTAATGCTTAGCGCCATTGTTGCATTGTATTTTCATACTCCATCACTACTCGCATTTATCATTCCCTTATGGTTTACCATTCCGTTAGCCAGTCTTATGCTCAATCATCATTTAAATATTCATTTCGTTGTTATCTGGTGCCTTTTTTCTCTCGCTCTCTATGGTGGACGTTTTATTTTATTACGTTGGTTTGAAGAAGCATGGCAACAAAACAGATACAACAACCTGCTAATTAATCGCCTCGACGCATTGGCTCATCGCGATCCCTTAACGGGAGTGGCAAACCGACGGGCGCTGGATAGTATTTTAGGTGATGCAGTAGAACAAGAGGCCTCATTTGCCCTAATTATGCTGGATGTCGATTTTTTTAAACGCTACAACGACACTTACGGACACCCGGCGGGCGATCGTTGTTTGATACAAGTTGCCGATGTACTGCAACGCGCAATTCGCCAGCCCGAAGATATAGTCGCTCGTTATGGTGGCGAAGAGTTTGCCATTATTCTTTTTAATGCCTGCTTGCAGGAAGCCGAAAAGATAGCAGCCAGAATTAAGCAAGAACTTAAACTAGCAGCGATTGCCCATCAGGCATCTTCTGTAAGTGCGTTTGTTACGGTTAGCCAGGGGATCACCTGTTCTGCTCCCGCCAAAACGACTGAACAAATAGTTGCAGATGCCGATGCTGCGCTGTACCGGGCGAAAGAAAGCGGGCGGAACCGGTGGGCTTTGTAAGCTTTGGGAGACAAGTCAGATTACGCTCCCTTTTCCTCAAAGGCTTTATTAAGCCGCCCCTGATTTCCTTTTACAGCGAATAAATAATCACCTCCCTGTTTTTGTATCTTCTCTGCAATATCTTTCTGGCACCCCATCGCATCAGTTGTGATAATTTTTCCTTTAATATCCAACATGTTAAGAAGTTCAGGGATAGCTGTAATCTCATTGGATTTCTCATCCGTCTTGATCTGTCCGATGACCAGCCTGTGCATTATTGAGAACGCACTAATGACATGAATCGCTCCCTTGCGGCGACTCTTGTCATAAGAGTGCCGGAGCGTTTTTCCATCAATTGCGATGACGTCTTTATCATCTGAAGAATGGCAGTCACGCATCCAGTTAATAAAGCACTCATGAAATTTTGCAGGACTGATACAGGATACAACTCTGGCAATAGTATCGTGAACAGGAATACCATTTTCAAAATCACCATATTGCTTCAAAAAATCGAGATGCGTTTCACCAAAATCCTCTATATCTTCCCAACCTTCTGCACCAGAAATAACGGCACAAATAGTCAACAGTAGAATATCAGACAATTTATGTTCCACTTTCCAGGCTTGTCTGTAATCGGGGATGATAGAAATATGTTCCATCAATTTTTTAAATTATGTAAGGAGTATTTGATCATGTATAAGCAATGAAAAATAGCTTTAGGTAATAAGGAATATTTTAATTATTGAACATTTAGTGCGAATTATTTAGTACAAAAAAGCAGCGTTACGTGATCTTTCCCTGGGATGTTTGATCCTGATCGCTGACTGCAACGAAGTACAGGAACTGAGGAAGGAGCTTTATCAGGTTAAACAGGTGGTTAAAGAAATGAAGATTGGGATATCCGGCGTATTGAAAGAAGCATAAAAATGAAAGCCGGGAAGTTCTAATTTTCCTCCCAGCTTTCATTAGACTTCTTCTATTTCATATTTTATAGACAATTCATGAAAGGCAGTAAATATCAGTGAAAATAATTTATCTCTATCACTTCCATTTAAATTATTTACAATAAAAAAACCATCCTCATGATCTTCTATTGAAAAATCAATCCAGTTTGAATAACTAGATGGAATCCAAAGTGAACCATCAGTATTAATCCGAGAGGATGGTTGATTTTCTTTTATTCTCTCGACAATAAAAGAAAGTAAATTATCTACTTTATCATCAACATGTATAATATATTCAACACTCATTAATTTCTTGCCTCATGCGCCGCACCCATGGGCCCGCCCTCGTTTTGTAGGATAATCATTTGGATTCCTGATCCCTATGTGTGTTTCATTCGGATTAGTACTCGGAATGCCTCTGTCATTCAGAGGTACCTCACCGGGATCATATTTATGCACATGTGCGTTAGCCCCAGACTTGGGTAATGGATCACCGTTTTTCATCGTCATACTTTGATTTCCATAGGGATCGACACGAACTTTAGAGCCATCAGCGTGACTCCATGTCTGATTCCCGGTACTTGTTTGTTTATCCAAATTGAATCCATTATCAGTAAGAATAGAACCTATTGCCCCTGGGGATCTTCCTTTTAATTGAGGCAAATCAGAGGCGGCACTTAATCCAAGAGGATCTATCCATCCAAGAGGATTAGGCGCATAAGCATATAAGTTCAGCCCCCCCCCCGCCAGCCCTATCGGATCAGGATACGCAATCTACCCATTTAGCGAACCGTACCATCAACGTCAAACATAAATGTTCAAAATCATAGTGTTATACCATCATAACTTGTTGTCATCGATTGATAAATTCATTGGGAGATAATTTATCTTATCTAATTATTATAAGCAATCATCTGGTTACAATAAAAAAACGTTCCTCATAAGAGAAAAGAAAATGCTTATTTTGAGGCGTGATAATTATAGTTGTCTCATCTGATGGTAAAAAACAATAATTCCAATATTTCTGCAAAAGAGAATATGGAGTTATACATAGATGTTTCTCACCAAAGAATAAAAACACATATTGAGAATGGTCAGATAATTCATTAAATCTATAGAATAAATCATCAGCAGATTCCTTTCTGTCGAAATCGACATCGCAATATTCTATTTTCGAGAACACTTTCATATCCATTCTCATCAGATGTTTCACATTTGGTGAGACAAACATAGACCAAAGAATTTTACTCTGCTCTTTATTAAATAACATTATATCTCCGCGCTGAACAGCTTGCATTAGTTCAGAGCACTCCTCAAAACGCCATATTTCAAAAAATTCTTCATATTCAGAAAAAGACATGGCTTCTTCCTCCGCTAGATTTTCCCGATTCCCAATCTTTCCATTTGACATGGGGTATGTCATTTTCAGGCGCATTTTGCGTATGTGATTCATTTGGATGAACTTCATATCCTTTCTTGTAAGGTTCACCCATCTCATTATAGGGATCGCTAGGAGCACCTTGTCTTTGCATCCGTCCACGGCCCTGACTAATAAGATCTACAGCATCTTTTTCGCTTGCTACCCTGAAGTTAGTATTTTTACCGCTTCTGATAGCTTCAACAGCCTGTCTCCATTCTTTTGTGCCAAGTCGTATAACAGGTAAATTTGATGCATTACCGACTTCATTACCAGTCAGACCACATTTCAATAAACCAAGTGGATCGATCCAGCTTAATGGATTAGGTGCATACTGGTATAAATTTATCCCACCCTTTAGCCCTATCGGGTCAGTGCGATGAATCTACCCAATCAGTGGATCATACTTCCTGCTTCTGCTATACCTTTCTGGAACCATGACGTCATAGTTCACACGTTACCGCCTGAATATTCGGTCTATTTTGATCGGGAACATTTCCATTTTATATTAAATTATCGTTTTTTTTGGAATATTTTCATCCTTAATTATGATCATCAACGACAAAAGTTTAAAAGCCTTTACTTAATTTTAACTTTCTCTATCCGAACACCAACCAATTTAATGTCTTTTATTCTATTATAAACACTTTCATATATTAACAATCCTGCGTCTGTACAACAAATTGGATGTTCCGGATATTCATTTTCAAGTAAAAAATATGGAGACCTTTCTCTTCTTGCTCGAAAGTGGCACTCTGGACAAATTATTTCCCGTTCATCTTCAGAAACAGGAATACCATCAAAAATATCAGGTTTCTCACCCCTGAGTACAGTGTAGTCGTACTTACTAACGAAGGTGACAAAAGGTTGTTTTTTATCATCTCTTGATACACCATTGTAAATAGTTCCAATATTTAGATATTGAACAGCATTTTCACCTAATAGTTCAAATAAGCGGAGCGACATAACACTAGGTATCAAATAATGTCCTATAGATATCATGTCTAGGTCTTTTCTTATTTTCCCGTCCGTAACAAAATCCATACCACTATGAGGCAGTTTCAGTAGTCCACAACAACCACAAAACTGCCTTTCATTTTTGGATATCCACTCAGGAGTCAAATCGTAGACATCCATTCCAGAGTAATAAAGATGATAAAGTTGTTCGCGCATCATGGTATTTTCTTATAATTACCTTTATTAATATTATCAATAATAGCATCAAAAATACTGGTCCCGTGAGTTGCGTCAGTCTTTCTGGCAGCATCGAGCGCGGCATCCAGTGCTCTTTGTTGAGCACCAGGGGTACGTTGCATCATTTTTTCCCAGTCACGAGTCCCGCCACCTTTGCCACCACCTCTCATACCCAAAAGCTTTTTAAGGCTCTCGTTTAAAGCATTATGAAAATCAACATGAGGTGCCTTATCCAATTTGATTAAATCTTGCTTTTTATTTCCGCCTAAAAATTTAGGTATTGGATGGTGCTTCTGAGACGAACCACAAAACAATCCAAGTGGATCGATCCATGACAGAGGATTCGGCGCATAAGCATAGAGGTTGATACCTCCATTTAGCCCTATCGGGTCCGTTACTATGAACCGCCCGACATCCGGATCATAGTAACGGTGCAGATTGTAGTGCAGCCCCGTTTCCCTGTCGAGGTACTGCCCCTGGTAACGCAGGTTCTGTTCCACCCTGCCGTGGTCCTTCTCCTGTATCGTGTTACCCCAGACCTGATACCCCGTCTCCCACACGATTTTCCCGTCACTGTCCGTCATCTCTTCCGGCGCGCCGTTCACATCTGTGTGAAAATACAGTATCCGGTTCGGTCCCTCTTTGCCCGCCTTGTCCACCCGCGCCAGCGGTTCATAACTCCCCTGGTCGCTGTAGATATACAGGCGGCTTATCCCCT